>NZ_JBHWIW010000030.1:0-90144 GCF_042731955.1 Streptomyces sp. NPDC059828
GCATGATGCCGGACCGCCCCCGCTTTTTCGTCCTGTCCTTCAGGTGTCCCGTCCCTCAGGAAATCGCGGTCCGCAGCTCCGTGACGTCGAGCTGCTCCGTCTCGTCGTGCTCGGTCAGATCGATCACCTCACCGACCGCCCGCTCCCCGGCCGCGCCGCCCTCCCGGGTCTTCGCACGGGCGGCCTCAGCGGCGTCCGCGAGCGCCTCCTCGCCCACCACGTCCGCGAGGTCCTCCTCCTGGACCGACTCGAGCTCGGCGGCGGCGACGCGGCCGGCGCCGAAGAAGTCGAACCCGCCGAGAGGACGGGGCTGTCGTGCGACGTACGGGACGACCGCCGCGGCGGGCGTCGGCCTGCGCGCGGGGAGGGCGGACGACGGGCGGGTGTGCTGCTCTTCCCCGGCGACCGCCGCCTGCTTCCCCTGCGGCTCGTCCGCCTCACGCGCCCGGTCAGCGACATCGCGGCGGCGGGCCTCGTCGACGGTGCGTCTGGCCTCCTGGGCCGCGGCGTTGCGCGACAGGTTCTCCAGTGCCTTGGCGGCCCGCAGATACGCGGACGGCGTCGGCGTGGAACCGGCAGCGGGCAGCTCCTTCGGCGCGGAGGCCTCGATCGCGAGCTGCCTGCGGCCTTCCAGCGCGCTGGCCCGCTCGGCCTCGGCGGTCGCGTAGCGCTTCAGCAGTGCGGCGTGCTCGTTGCGCAGCTTGGCCAGCTCGACCCGTTTGGCGCGGAGCTTGCCGTCCAGCTTGGCGCGCAGCTCGCGGGACTCGTCGAGGTCGGCCTCCAGCTCGGCGACGCGCTCCTCGGTCTTCCAGGCGTCGCTGGCGCGGGCGCGGGTGAGCTCGGCGACGCGGCGGCCCGCGTTCCGGTCCCAACTGCGCATGAGCACCGCGCCGGTGACCGCGGCGGCGGCTGCCCCGGCGGCCATGAAGCGGAGCACGAGCGTATCCGCGAAGAGCCAGGCACCGGCGGCACAGAGAACCGAAGCCCCGGCGACCGCGGAAGGCGGCATGAGCCGGTGCAGTGGTGGGGAATGGCGGTGGCGTCCACGTGGCATGGCCTGAAATTTACCGTGCGTAGGTGACGAATGGGGGGTCGGCCAGGCAATCTCTTCATTCAGTTCGAGCGGACCGCCCGCAGACCCGTCGCCGCCGGTCGCGCACGGCGGCCACGCCCCGAAGTCGCCCTGGGGAAAATGCCGTACGCACACGGGTCACACGGCGCTGAGCCGCCCGCTCAGCCACACCAGTGCCGGGGACACCTCGCGGCGCCAGGTGTTGAAGTTGTGGCCGCCGCTGTTCAGCATGATCGAGGAGACCCGCGCCGGGGACTTGACCCTCTTGATGAACTCCCGCGTGCCACCGAGGTTGCTCTCGCCCTGCTTCGACGAGGTCACCAGGAACGAGGACGCGCCCTGCGGGCGGTTCTTCAGGCTCCACAGGAGATTCGCCCGCTTCCGCTCGTCGTTGTCGCCGTGGAAGAGATCACCGGTGGTCGCGTCCTCCGCGGCCTTGTAGTACGCGGACAGGCCCACCCCGGCGGCGAACCGCTCCGGGTGGTGCAGAGCGATCTTCAGCGCGCAGTAGCCACCGGTCGAGTTCCCCATGAAGCCCCAGTTGCGGGGCTTACTGCCGACGCGGTAGGTCGCCGAGATGGCGGTCGGCAGATCCCTGGCGAAGAAGGTCTCGCTCTGCGGACCGCCCGGGATGTCGACGCACTCGGTGTCGCGCGGCGGAGCGACGGTCGGACGCAGCATGACCAGGATCATCGGCTGCATCTTCCCGCTCTTGGCGTGGTCGTACGCCGTTCTCGGGTACTTGAGGCCCTTGATCAGGTTCTCCGCGGTGCCCGGGTAGCCGGTCAGCACGACCGCGGCGGGAAAGGTCTTGGCGGCGTACGCGGGCTGGAAGTACTCGGGCGGCAGATACACATAGGCCGGGCTGTCGACACCGGACTTCTCGCCCTTGATGACGACCTTGTGGATCTGCCCGCCGACGGCCGGCCGTGAGCCGCCCGGGGCGCCGGTCTTCTGCTTGCCGACCACCATGACGTGCTTGCTGCTCGCCGAGTGGTCGACCACCACGCCCATCTCCTGTTCCTGGCCGAGGAGATCGGACCAGGAGCCGTAGAACAGGAAGGACTTGTTGGCCGCGAGGCCTACCGAGGCGAAGATCGCCAACTGGGTCGCCAGCAGCAGACCGACCCGGCCGAGCACGCTGCGCCACCCGTTGCGGGACAGCCGCGGCCAAAGCCAGATCGTCGCGGCGAAGAAGGCCACGGCGGCGAGTACGGCCAGCGCCAGAACCTTGTTACTGGTGAGACCCATGAGGTGATCAAGCTACTTCCGTGAGACGTGGGCAGGGCGTGTGCGTGGAGACGGACGCGGACGTGCGGACGTGTGGACGTGGACGTGGACGTGAGGACAGACGCGGACGAGGTCCGGGAACCTGAGAATTTCCTGAGGGCGGATGAACCCGCTGCCCGTAAGTGCCGTCCTAGAGAGCGCACTGTCCGCGCCGACGTTTCTGCGGCGAGGGACTCACACCTCTCTCGGAGTCACGGGAAGCGATGTCTGTCACGGTAGATGGGGACAAGTCAGGGTTGGTTCCGGTTCGGGTACGCCGGATCCTCAGCGGGCCGCGCGCCGAAACCGTACCCACGCTGGTCGGGATGGCCTGCACCTTCATCGGCCTGATCGACATCGCCGCAGGCGTGTTCCCGCGCTTCCGGCACAGCCGGATGCACGCACTCGCCGAGGTGCTCCCGGGGGCGCTCGGACCGTTCGCCGCGGCGCTGTCGCTCAGCGCCGGCGTGCTGCTCCTGCTGCTCGCACACGGCCTCAAGCGCAACAAGCGGCGGGCCTGGCGGGCCGCGGTCGTGCTGCTGCCGGCCGGAGCGGTCGCGCAGTTCATGTACCGCAACTCGGTGATCGGGGTCCTGCTGTCGCTGGCGCTGCTCACCCTGCTGCTGCGGCACCGGGACCAGTTCGCCGCGCTGCCCGACCCGAGCAGCCGCTGGCGGGCACTCGCCAACTTCGTTCTGATGGGCGCCGGTTCGATCGGCCTCGGCCTGGTCATCGTCAGCGCCCACCCGAACAAGGTCATCGGCAGCCCCAGCCTCACCGACCGGCTCGAGCACGTCCTCTTCGGGCTCTTCGGCATGGAGGGCCCCGTCGGTTACGACGGCGGGGTCGACTGGACCGTCGGCTACTCGCTGGGCGCGCTCGGCCTGCTCACCGCCGTCACCACCATCTATCTCGCCTTCCGTCCCGAGCAGCCGGCCGCCCGGCTCACCGAGGACGACGAGGCACAGCTGCGCGAGCTGCTCGCCCGGCACGGCAGCCGTGACTCGCTCGGGCACTTCGCGCTCCGCCGCGACAAGGGCGTGGTGTTCTCCCCCAGCGGCAAGGCCGCCGTCTGCTACCGCGTGGTCTCCGGTGTGATGCTCGCCAGCGGCGACCCGATCGGCGACGTCGAGGCCTGGCCGGGTGCGATCGAGCGCTTCATGGACGAGGCGAAGGCCCACTCCTGGACCCCCGCCGTGATGGGCTGCTCCGAGACCGGCGGTCAGGTGTGGACCCGGGAGACCGGTCTGGACGCCCTCGAGCTGGGCGACGAGGCGGTGGTGGACGTCCCGGATTTCTCGCTGAGCGGGCGCGCCATGCGGAATGTGCGCCAGATGGTCAAGCGCATCGAGCGCAATGGTTACGAGACCCGGGTACGCCGCGTCCGTGACCTCTCGGACGGCGAGCTGGAGCGGATACGCCAGGCCGCCGAGGACTGGCGCGGCACCGAGACCGAACGCGGCTTCTCCATGGCACTCGGCCGGATCGGCGACCCCTCCGACGGGGACAGCGTGGTCGCCACCGCGCACAAGGAGGACCCGGACTCCCCGTACGGCGACCTGAAGGCCGTGCTCCACTTCGTTCCCTGGGGCAAGGACGGTATGTCCCTGGACCTGATGCGCCGCGACCGGTCGGCCGACCCCGGTATGAACGAGCTGCTGATCGTGGCCGCGCTCCAGGACTCCCCGAAACTCGGCATCGCGCGGGTCTCGCTGAACTTCGCGATGTTCCGCTCGGCGCTCGCCCGCGGCGAGAAGCTGGGCGCGGGACCGGTGCTGCGCACCTGGCGCGGGCTGCTGGTGTTCCTGTCCCGCTGGTTCCAGATCGAGTCGCTGTACAAGTTCAACGCCAAGTTCCAGCCTCGCTGGGAGCCGCGTTTCGTGGTGTTCCGCAACACCAGGGACCTGCCGCGCATCGGATTCGCCGCGATGCAGGCGGAAGGCTTCGTGACCTTCGCCCTGCCGCGCCCGTTCCGCCGCCGCAAGGCCCGTCCGGCACGGCCCTGCGTCCACCACATCCGCCCGGCCTCGGTCGGGGACGGCGAGGCCCGCGCGGCGTAGGCACCGTCCGGCATACCGGTGGGACTCACCGCTCACCGCACTAGGCTGGACGCATGAGTACGTCGTTGTGCGGCCGCGGCACGGTCAGGGGCCTGCCGGAGTGGGACCGCTGTGCGGTCATGGGGGTCGTCAATGTGACCCCGGACTCCTTCTCCGACGGGGGCCGCTGGTTCGACACCACGGCGGCCGTCAAGCATGGGCTCGACCTGGTGGCCGCGGGGGCGGATCTGGTCGATGTCGGCGGTGAGTCAACCCGCCCCGGAGCCACCAGGGTCGACGAGGACGAGGAGCTGCGGCGGGTCATCCCCGTCGTTCGCGGGCTGGCCTCCGAAGGCGTCAACGTCTCCGTCGACACCATGCGCGCCTCCGTCGCCGCCCAGGCCGTCGCGGCGGGCGCCGCACTGGTCAACGACGTGTCCGGCGGGCTCGCCGACCCCCGGATGATCCCGGCCGTCGCCGACGCGGACGTGCCCTTCGTGGTGATGCACTGGCGCGGCTTCAGCGCGGACATGAACAACCGGGCGGTGTACGGGGACGTGGTCGCCGAGGTGCTCGCCGAACTGCGCGAACGGATGGACGCGGTGATCGCGGGCGGGGTCGCCGCCGAACGGATCGTGCTCGACCCCGGCCTCGGCTTCGCCAAGCACGCCGCCCACGATCTGGCGCTGGTCGCCCATCTGGCCGATCTGCGCACACTGGGCCGCCCGCTGCTGGTCGCGGCCTCCCGTAAGCGCTTCCTCGGCCATGTGCTCGCCGGGGGCGCCGCCAGCCCACCCCCGGCCCGGGAACGCGACGCGGCCACCGCGGCGGTCTCGGCGATCGCGGCACATGAGGGCGCCTGGGCGGTCCGGGTGCACGAGGTACGCGCCACGGCGGACGCCGTACGGGTCGCACGCGCCGTCGAGGGAGCCCTGTGAGCGACGCCGACGCCACGCCCCATACGGATATCGAAGAGGTCGAAACGGCCAACACCGCCTTCTACGAGGCGATGGAACGCGGCGACTTCGAGGACATGTCCATGCTCTGGCTGGACGGCCCGGACAACGACGGGGACGAGGTCATCTCCTGCGTGCACCCGGGCTGGCCCGTGCTGTCCGGGCGGGGCGAGGTGCTCCGTTCCTATGCGCTGATCATGGCGAACACGGAGTACATCCAGTTCTTCCTCACCGATGTGCGGGTCAGCGTGGCCGGCGACACCGCCGTGGTCACCTGCACCGAGAACATCCTCAGCGGAGGGCCGTCGGAGGAGGCGGGTGAGCTCGGCCCCCTCGTGGGGCAGCTCGTGGTGGCGACGAATGTGTTCCGCCGCACACGGGACGGCTGGAGGATCTGGTCACATCACGGATCACCCGTGCTGACCGAAACCGAGGACGAAGAGGACGGCGAATCCCCCGCCTGAGGGATCCTGAGGGAACCTGGGAGGGCCCGAGGCAGTGGGCCCCGAGGCGGGAACTGATTCCGGGGATTGATCCAGGATCACCTGGGTAGGCGCCGCTTCCCATCCGTCGCCGGTGCCGCCCATGCCCCCGTGGCGCGGTGCTGCCGGACCCCGCAGGTAGATTCAGGACTGTGCGCGTGCCGCACCACCGCTGCCCCGGCCAGCGGGCCAGACCAACGACAGCAGGAGTGATTCGCGTGGATCGTGTCGCGCTGCGCGGCCTCAAGGCCCGCGGGCACCATGGCGTCTTCCCCCGGGAGCGGGAAGAGGGCCAGACCTTCATCGTCGACCTGGTGCTCAGCCTCGACACCCGCCCCGCCGCGGCCGACGACGACCTGTCGAAGACGGTGCACTACGGCGTGGTGGCGGAAGAGGTCGTCGCCCTCGTCCAGGGCGAGCCGGTGGACCTGATCGAAACCCTGGCGGAGCGGATCGCCCAGCAGTGCCTCAAGCACGACGGCGTCCAGCAGGTCGAGGTGGTCGTGCACAAGCCCGACGCCCCGATCACCGTCCCGTTCGACGACGTGACCGTCACGATCACCCGGAGCCGAGCATGAGCGACCCCACAGTGCAGCCGGTGCCCGCCGCCGTCGTCGAGCAGGTCGACGCGGCGGACATCACCCTCTCCAACCCCAAACGGGCCGTGATCGCCCTCGGCTCCAACCTGGGCAACCGGCTGGAGACCCTCCAGGGCGCCGTGGACCTCCTGGAGGACACCCCCGGCGTGCGGGTGAAGGCGGTCTCGCCGGTCTACGAGACGGAGCCCTGGGGCGTCGATCCGGGCTCCCAGCCCTCGTATCTCAACGCCGTGGTGGTGGTGAAGACCACCCTGCCGCCCAGCTCCCTGCTGGAGCGCGCGCACGCCATCGAGGAGGCCTTCGACCGGGTGCGCGACGAACGCTGGGGCCCCCGCACCATCGACGTGGACATCGTGTCGTACGCGGAGGTGGTCTCCGACGACCCCGTCCTCACCCTGCCGCACCCCCGCGCCCATGAGCGTGCCTTCGTGCTCGCCCCGTGGAACGACGTCGACCCCGCCGCCCAGCTCCCCGGCCGCGGAGCGATCGCCGAGCTGCTCACGGCTCTCGGCCGGGAGGGTGTCGTGGCGCGCGCCGACCTGGAACTCCGGCTGCCTGAGTAGTCGTTAGGCTCTACAGGACTGCGAGCACGACGGACACAAGGACACTCGGTGAAGCAACTGCGGCTTGGGGTACTGGCCGGGCTCTTCGTGGCGGCGGGAGTGCTGTCCTGGGCCGCCGCGCGCATGTGGGACGCGTTCGGCACGCTGCCGAGCGTGCCGCTGGCCGCGCCGATCGTCCTGGCCGCGATCGCCGCCGTCCTCTCGGCCACTGCCCTCTCCCTGCGCGCCCGCCTCCGCGCCCAGCGCGAGCGCCGCCCCGGCGCCAAGGGCGTGGAGCCCATGATGGCCGCCCGCGCCGTCGTCTTCGGCCAGGCCAGCGCCCTGGTCGCCGCGCTGGTCAGCGGGATGTACGCCGGCACGGGAGTCTTCCTGCTGGGCTCCCTCGACATCCCGGTCCGCCGCGACCAGGCGATCTACGCCGGCTTCGCAGTGCTCGCGGGCTTCGCGGTGATCGCCGCGGCCCTGTTCCTCGAGCGGGTGTGCAAGCTCCCGGAGGACGGCGACAACGCACACAACGGCGGCACGGGCCGCGTCCCGACCGCCTGAGGACCCCGCACCAAGCGCCGGCCAGGAGCTGGCTGGGGGGGCCGGCGGCCCGGACGGGCGACCCGTGTCCGGTCAGTTCGCCATGATCAGGCTCATCGCCTCGTTACGCGTCGCCACATCCCGAAGCTGTCCGCGGACCGCCGAGGTGATCGTCTTGGCGCCAGGCTTACGGATACCGCGCATCGACATGCACATGTGCTCGCACTCGATCACGACGATCACGCCGCGCGGCTCCAGGATCTTCATCAGGGAGTCGGCGATCTGCGTCGTCAGCCGCTCCTGTACCTGCGGGCGGCGGGCGAACACATCCACGAGCCGGGCCAGCTTGGAAAGCCCGGTGATCTTGCCGCTGGTGGACGGGATGTAGCCGACATGGGCCACGCCCCTGAAGGGCACCAGATGATGTTCGCAGCAGCTGGTCACCTCGATGTCCTTCACCAGGACCATTTCGTCGTGGCCCAGGTCGAACGTCGTGGTCAGCACATCCTCGGGCTGCTGCCACAGGCCCGCGAATATCTCCTTGTAGGCCCTGGCGACCCGCCCCGGCGTCTCCCGCAGACCCTCGCGGTCCGGGTCCTCGCCGACCGCGATGAGCAGCTCGCGCACCGCGTTCTCGGCGCGCTTCTCGTCGAACACGCCGATCGTGCCCTCGCCGTCCAGCGTCACCGGGTCGGTCATGTGTGCCTCGTTCCTGTCCTGCCATCGACGTGAAAAACGTGCATAACGCAGCACTCCCCAGGCTAGAACCTGGGGAGTGCCGTGTTCATTCCGAAAATCGGACCTCTCGGGCGGAAACCGCCAGGTCAGGCCTCCGGTCGATCCTCCGCGACCGGCTCGGTCGCGGTCTTGGTGACATCCGTCACCGTGCTGCCCGTGCCGGCGGCGGTCCCGTTGGCCGCGCCATTGGTCAGCGCCAGCTCCTTCGGGGAGAGCACCGGCGGGCGGGTGGACGGGGTGCGCCGGGCGGAGCCGGTCCACGCCGGCCGGGCCGGGCGCTTCACGATCGTGGCGAAGACCTCGGCGATCTCCTCCTTGCCGAGGGTCTCCTTCTCCAGCAGGGCGAGGACGAGGTTGTCGAGCACGTCGCGGTTCTCGACCAGGATCTCCCAGGCCTCGTTGTGCGCGGTCTCGATGAGCTTCTTGACCTCTTCGTCCACCAGCGCCGCGACCTCTTCCGAGTAGTCGCGCTGGTGCCCCATCTCACGGCCGAGGAACGGCTCGGTGTTGTCACCGCCGAACTTGATCGCGCCGAGACGCTCGGTCATGCCGTACTGGGTGACCATGGCGCGTGCCGTGGCCGTGGCCTTCTCGATGTCGTTCGCCGCGCCCGTGGTCGGGTCGTGGAAGACCAGCTCCTCGGCCGCGCGACCGCCCAGCATGTACGCCAGCTGGTCGAGCATCTCGTTGCGCGTGGTCGAGTACTTGTCCTCGTCCGGGAGCACCATCGTGTAGCCGAGGGCCCGGCCCCGGGACAGGATCGTGATCTTGTGCACCGGGTCGGAGTTGGGGGAGGCCGCCGCGACCAGGGCGTGTCCGCCCTCGTGGTACGCGGTGATCTTCTTCTCCTTGTCGGACATGATCCGGGTCCGCTTCTGCGGGCCCGCCACGACGCGGTCGATCGCCTCGTCCAGCATGTGGTTGTCGATCAGCTTCTTGTCACTGCGGGCCGTCAGCAGGGCGGCCTCGTTCAGCACGTTCGACAGATCGGCACCGGTGAAGCCGGGGGTGCGGCGGGCGACGGCCGCGAGGTCGACGTCCTGCGCGACCGGCTTGCCCTTCTGGTGGACCTTGAGGATCTCCAGACGGCCCTGCATGTCCGGGCGGTCGACGGCGATCTGCCGGTCGAAGCGGCCCGGGCGCAGCAGCGCCGGGTCGAGGATGTCGGGCCGGTTGGTGGCGGCGATCAGGATGACGCCGCCCTTCACGTCGAAGCCGTCCATCTCCACGAGGAGCTGGTTCAGGGTCTGCTCGCGCTCGTCGTGTCCGCCGCCGAGGCCCGCGCCGCGGTGTCGGCCGACGGCGTCGATCTCGTCCACGAACACGATCGCCGGAGCGTTGGCCTTGGCCTGCTCGAAGAGGTCGCGCACCCGGGAGGCACCGACACCGACGAACATCTCGACGAAGTCGGAACCGGAGATCGAGTAGAACGGGACGCCCGCCTCACCCGCGACGGCGCGCGCGAGCAGCGTCTTGCCGGTGCCGGGCGGGCCGTACAGCAACACGCCCTTGGGGATCTTGGCTCCGACGGCCTGGAACTTCGCGGGCTCCTGGAGGAACTCCTTGATCTCGTGGAGCTCCTCGACGGCCTCGTCGGACCCCGCCACATCGGCGAAGGTGGTCTTGGGGGTGTCCTTGGTGATCAGCTTGGCCTTGGACTTCCCGAAGTTCATGACCCGGGAGCCGCCGCCCTGCATCTGGTTCATCAGGAACAGGAAGACGACCACGATCAGCACGAAGGGCAGCAGCGAGAAGAGCACCGACAGGATCGGGCTCTGCCGCTCGGGGGAGACCGTGTAGCCGTTCTTGATCTCGCCCGCGTCGTACTTCTGCTGAAGGGTCTGGGCCAGCGCGACGCCCTGGTCGCCGATGTAGCTCGCCTGGACCTTGTCGCTGCCGTTGACCTTCTGGCCGTCATTCAGCTCGATCTTGATGATCTGCTCATCGCCGGTGGTCAGCTTGGCCTGCTTGACCTGGTTCTTGTTGATCGCCTGGACAACCTTGGCGGTGTCCACCGTCTTGTAGCCGCCCGACGAGCCGACAACCTGCATCAGCACGACCACGGCGAGGACGGCCAGCACGATCCACATGACCGGCCCACGGAAGTATCGCTTCACGTCCATCCATACGGAGCGGTGTCGCTCCGTCCCTCCTGCCCGTAGGTAAATGCTGCTATGAGACTCAACTGAAAAGACTGTTCTTCGGACGGTACCCCAGCTTTGTCACCCATGACCGCCTTCCCATGCTCCAACGGCGGGAAGGCGGCACGGGTTCCCGTGCCGCCCGCGGTTTGCCGTCAGCCGCCGTAGACGTGCGGTGCGAGGGTGCCCACGAACGGCAGATTGCGGTACTTCTCGGCGTAGTCGAGACCGTATCCGACGACGAACTCGTTCGGGATGTCGAAGCCGATCCACTTCACGTCGATGGCGACCTTCGCGGCGTCGGGCTTGCGCAGCAGTGTGCAGACCTCGAGAGACGCCGGCTCGCGCGAGCCCAGGTTGGACAGCAGCCACGACAGGGTCAGCCCGGAGTCGATAATGTCCTCGACGATCAGGACGTGCTTGCCCTTGATGTCCGTGTCCAGGTCCTTGAGGATGCGGACCACTCCGGATGACTGGGTGCCCGCGCCGTACGAGGACACGGCCATCCAGTCCATCGTGACGGGGCTGGACAGCGCACGCGCCAGGTCCGCCATCACCATCACGGCGCCCTTCAGCACCCCGACGATCAGCAGGTCCTTGCCCGCGTACTCAGCGTCGATCTTCGCGGCCAGCTCGGCCAGCTTCGCGTCGATCTCTTCCTTGGTGATGAGTACCGATTTGAGATCGGCGCCCATGTCCTTCTCGTTCACCCGCGTCGCTTTCTGTCGCTGCCCGGCGTCCCGATCGCCCGGCCCTGTCGGCAGGACCGGCTCAGCCCTGCCGGATGACCAGTCTGCCACCCTGCCGACGGGCCTCGACGCGCCCGGGCAGGTTGATGGCCCGCTGGCCGCGCCAGCCGGTGATCAGCCGCTCGACCTCCTCGACATGCCGGGCGAACAGCGAACCCGCAGGTGAACCGGCTGTCACCAGCGCGCGCCTGAGCACGCGGCGGCGCACCGCCGGAGGCAGCGCATACAGCTTCGTGCAGTCGAGCAGCCCGGACTCGTCCCGTACGGACGCGTCGACATCGGCGGCCCAGGCGTCGAGCGCGTCAGCGTCGTCGCGGGACAGCTGGGCGGTACGGGCCAGGGCCTCGACGACACCTTTGCCGAGGGCCTTCTCCAGCGCGGGCAGGCCCTCGTGGCGCAGCCGGGAGCGGGTGTACGCCGGGTCGGCGTTCATCGGGTCGTCCCACACCGGGAGCTGCTGTACGAGGCAGGCCTTGCGGGCGGTCTGGCGGTCGAGCTGGAGGAAGGGGCGGCGGTAGCGGCCGGTGGGGGACACGGCGGCCATACCGGAGAGCGAGCGGATGCCGGAGCCGCGGGCGAGGCCCAGCAGGACCGTCTCCGCCTGATCGTCCCGGGTGTGCCCGAGCAGCACGGCGGCGGCCCCGAGGCGGTCGGCGGCCTCGTCCAGGGCGGCGTAGCGGGCGTCCCTGGCGGCGGCCTCGGGTCCGCCGTCGCGGCCCACCGAGACGGCGATGGCCTCCACGGGGTCGAGATCCATCTCCGTGAGCCGGACGGCGACCTCGGCGGCACGCAGGCCGGAACCGGCCTGGAGGCCGTGGTCCACGGTGATCCCGCCGGCGCGCACGGACAGCTTGCGGGCCTCGAAGGCGAGGGCGGAGGCGAGGGCCATGGAGTCGGCACCACCGGAGCAGGCGACGAGGACCAGCGGCGGCTCGGCCGTCGCCAGCCGTGCGCCGGTATGGCCACAGCCGGGGCGACCGCGGCCGACCGTGGCGTGCGGGAGCTCGCTGAGTTCGTTGAGCACGTCGTGGAGTACGCGGCGAACCGCCAGGCGTATCGCCGCGACCGCAGGATGGGGACCCATGTCCGATGCCCTTCGTGAAGTTTGGGGGTGCCTCGGTCGGAGTCGGGACGGGATGGTCCGTCACTCAGAGTGCGTCGATGGTGACAGAACCGGGCCGTTCCCCGAGCATTGCACGCCTATCCATGGGCCACGGTCCCTCGGATGGGTGATTACGGCTCAGTCTCCCTTACGGTGCACCCGCGCGATCCAGTCCGCCGGTTTGGCGATCTCCGCCTTGGTGGGAAGGGTGTTCGGCGAGGTCCACACCCGGTTGAACCCGTCCATCCCGACCTCGCCGACCACGGCGCTGACGAACCGCTCGCCGTCCCGGTACTGGCGCAGCTTGGCGTCCAGCCCGAGCAGCTTGCGCAGCGCGAGGTCGAGCCGGGACGCGCCACGGGCCCTGCGGGCCTGGAACTTCTCGCGGATCTCACCGACGGACGGGACGACCTGGGGCCCCACCCCGTCCATCACGAAGTCGGCATGGCCCTCCAGCAGGGACATCACGGCGGTCAGCCGACCGAGGATCTCGCGCTGCTGCGGGGTCTGCACGAGCTCGACGAGAGAGCGGCTCTCGTCATCCTCGCCTTCGGGGCGCCCCCCGGCGAGCGCCTGTGCGGCCTCGCGCAGTCGTTCGAGCACGGTCATGGGGTCGACGTCCGTCTCGGCGAGGAACGCCTGGATCTCGCCCTCCAGGTGGTCGCGGAGCCAGGGCACGGCGGTGAACTGGGTGCGGTGGGTCTCCTCGTGCAGGCAGACCCACAGCCTGAAGTCGTGCGGGGCGACGTCCATCTCCCGTTCGACATGCACGATGTTCGGCGCGACCAGGAGCAGCCTGCCGTTGCTGCCGGCGGCCCCGGGCAGCTCGCGGGTGACGGGGGCGAAGGTCTCGTACTGGCCGAGCACCCGGGAGGCGAGGAACGACAGCAGCATGCCCAGCTCCACACCGGTCACCTTGCCGCCCAGGGCACCGAACACGGCGCCGCCCGGGGTCGCCGACCTGCGCTCCTGGAGCTTGTCCAGCAGCGGCTTCAGCAGCGCGCGGAAGCCCGCGACATTCGCCTTCACCCAGCCGGGCCGGTCCACGACGAGGACCGGGGTGTCCTGGGGCACATGGTCGTCGGGGATCATCCGGGTGAACGCGCGGACGTGCTCCTCCGACGCCTTCGCGTGCCTTCGCAGCTCGGCGACGACGGCGCGCGCCTCGTCCCGGCTGACGTCGGGGCCCGGCCGTACGAGCCGGGTCGCGGTCGCGACCGCGAGGTTCCAGTCGACCATCCCAGAGGAAGCGGCACCACCGATGCTCGTCATGCGTCAACCGTACGTGGTCGGCGGCCCGCTGCCAGTAGGTCGCGCACGGCCGGCGCCAGGGCTCATGGGGCGTCTCGGGCCTCGGGGCCTCAGGGGATCAGCGCCGACGCCATCCGGTCCAGGGCCGGGCGGCCCGCCCCGTAGGACGGGGTGCTCCCGGCCATGAACGCGAAGGCCAGCAGCCGTCCGTCGGCGGACACCGCCGTGCCCGCCAGGGTGTCCACCCCGGTGAGGCTGCCGGTCTTGGCGCGTACGAGCCCGGCGGTGCGTGCCTCGGAGCGCTCGGTGAGGGTCCCCGTGAAGCCCGCGACGGGCAGCCCGGTGAGAACGGGGCGCAGTTCGGGATGGCCGGGGTCGGCCGCACGGGCCAGCAGTCCGGTGAGCAGGGCGGCCGAGACCCGGTCGGCCCGGTTCAGTCCGCTGCCGTCGGTGAAGCGGGCCTTGGCGACGGGGAGCTTCAGCCGCTTGAGCCGCGCGGTGACGGCGGCCTGGCCGCCCGCGAAGCTCGCCGGGCGGCCGTCGGCGATGGCGGTCTGCCGGGCCAGCGCCTCGGCGATGTCGTTGTCGCTGTTGGTCAGCATCCGTTCGACCAGCGCGGCCATGGGCGCCGAGAGGGTTCTGGCGACGGTGACGGCCTTGGCGGGGCGCTTGCCCCGGTCGGGCCCCGCCTCGGTGTTGATGCCGCGCTTGGCGAGCAGCGCGACGAACGCCGAGGCGGCGTCGTGCGCCGGGTCCTCCACGCGGTCCGCCGGGCCCCTGGTGGAGCCGTCGAGCCTGCCCTCGTCCAGCATCAGGGGGGTGACCGGCGCGATGTTGTCGTTGGGGCTGATGGGGTGCAGCACAGGGCCCTCGTAGAGCGAGGTCTCGTAGCTCAGCCTGATCGTGCTGACCCCGTGTTCGCGCAGGGCACGCGCGGTGCCGTCGGCCAGCGCACCGAGCCGGGCCTGGTCGAGGGTGGGGTCACCGCCGCCGATCAGCGTGACGCGCCGGTGGTCCGGGGCGGCGACGACCGTGGTCGGGATGCGGTGGGTGGGGCCGGTGGCGGAGAGCGCGGCGACCGCCGTGGCGATCTTGATCGTGGACGCGGGGGTCATGGGGGCGCCCGCGTTCTTCGCGTAGAGCTGTCTGCCGGTGGTGAGGTCCACGACGGACGCGGTGAGCACCGGGCCGAGCCCGGGATCGGTCATCAGGGGTTCCAGCGCCGGGGCGATGGCGGCGGGCGCGGCGGCGAGGGCACGAGGTACGGACAGCACGCCGGGCGCACTGGGCGCGGGCGCCGGCTCATTCGGACCATCGGGCGCCGAGGACCGGTGATGTACGCCACCTGTCCGGCTGAGCGCCGCCGCGCGGTCCCGCTCGGCCTTACGCTGACCGGAGTCCCAGGGGCCTGCCGCGGAGACCGCGACGGCCGCGACGGCGAGGCCGGCCACGGTCGCGCCCGCCGTGAGCCGCCAGGGCTGTCCGTTCCGCCGGCCGGTCGGCCAGGTCTGGCCGATGTGCTTGATCTGCTTGATCGCCGAACCCGCCCTGAGCTGCCATGTTCTGTGGTCAGGCACCCTGGACCAGCCCCTTTCGCGATCACACAGTTGCGTAGGGGACACTTAATCACTGCGTCTTGCCGCGAGCATGGCACCCCGTCCAGCACCGGGCCCGTCCGGCCGGAGCCCCGGGCGGCCCCGTCTCACGAGCAGTCGTACCATCACCTACATATGTGTTGATCATGGAGGAGTGCCACCCGTGGAGTTCGACGTCACCATCGAGATCCCGAAGGGGTCGCGGAACAAGTACGAGGTGGACCACGAGACCGGCCGGATCCGCCTGGACCGTCGCCTCTTCACCTCGACCAGCTACCCCGCCGACTACGGCTTCGTCGAGAACACCCTCGGCGAGGACGGCGACCCGCTGGACGCCCTGGTCATCCTGGACGAGCCGACCTTCCCCGGCTGTCTGATCAAGTGCCGCGCCATCGGTATGTTCCGGATGACGGACGAGGCAGGCGGCGACGACAAGCTGCTGTGCGTGCCCGCGTCCGACCCGCGTGTGGAGCACCTGCGGGACATTCACCACGTCTCCGAGTTCGACCGCCTGGAGATCCAGCACTTCTTCGAGGTCTACAAGGACCTGGAGCCGGGCAAGAGCGTCGAAGGCGCGAACTGGGTCGGCCGCGCCGAGGCCGAGGCCGAGATCGAGGCCTCCTACAAGCGCCTTGAGGCGCAGGGCGGCGCGCACTGACGCGCCCTCCGGCAGCCTCACCGGGCGGTGCACTCCCACACGGGGTGCACCGCCCGTCGCATACTGGCTGACCACAGCCTGAGCGAAAGGGGACTGGGAGCGGTGGCGGAGCCGGGAGGTCCTGCGGAGGACCGCAAACCGCAGTCGGACGAGGCGCACAGCGCGTTCGCCCCTCCCAAGGGAGTGGAGCCGCCGCCCGGACCTCCGGAAGAGGACCATCCCTCCTCCGAGTTCGCCGTTCCCGAGGGTCTGAACCCCGAGCCCCCGCCCGGGCCGGAGGGGTCGGCCTTCACCCTTCCGTCGACGTACCGCACGAGCGACGCGCCCCCCGTCTTCACCCCCGCCTACGGAATTCCCGTGGTGCAGCTGCCCAAGGACGCCCCCTGGCAGGACCGGATGCGGGCGATGGTGCGACTGCCGGTGAGCGAACGCCCGGCCCCGGAGCCGGTGCAGCGGCAGGACGATTCGGGGCCCGCCGTGCCGCGCGTACTCGACCTGACCCTGCGTATCGGCGAGCTGCTGCTCGCGGGGGGTGAGGGCGCGGAGGACGTCGAAGCGGCGATGCTCGCCATCACCAGCTCGTACGGCCTCGACCACTGCGAGCCCACCGTCACCTTCACGCTGCTGTCGATCACGTATCTGCCGTCGCTGGTGGACGATCCGGTGACGGCGAACCGCACGGTACGCCGGCGGGTCCCGGACTACACCCGGCTGACCGCGGTCTACCAGCTCGTCGCGGACATCAGCGCCGAGGACAGCGACATCAAGCTCGACGAGGCCTACCGGCGGCTGGCGGAGATCCGGCGTAACCGCCATCCCTACCCGGGCTGGCTGCTCACGACCGCCGCCGGCGTACTGGCCGGGGCGGCGTCCGTGCTGGTGGGCGGAAACGCGCTGGTGTTCCTGGCGGCTGCGGTCGGCGCGATGCTCGGTGACCGGCTGGCATGGCTGTGCGCGGGACGCGGGCTGCCGGAGTTCTACCAGTTCGTGGTGGCGGCGATGCCGCCCGCGGCGATGGGTGTGACGCTGAGCGCGCTGCACGCCGGGCTCCAGCCGTCCGCCGTGATCACCGGTGGGCTGTTCGCGCTGATCCCCGGGCGGGCGCTGGTGGCGGCGGTGCAGGACGGGCTGACCGGTTTTTACATCACCGCGTCGGCCCGGCTGCTGGAGGTCGCGTACTTCTTCGTGGCGATCGTCATCGGGGTGCTCACGATGCTGTACGTGGGCGTGCAGTTCGAGGCGAACCTCAACCCGGAAGGGGCGCTGAGCACGGTCGAGCGGCCCGTGGTGCAGATCCTGGCGTCGATGGTGCTGTGCCTGACCTTCGCCGTGCTGCTCCAGCAGGACCGGTCGACGGTGCTGATCGCGGCGCTCAACGGCGGGGTGGCCTGGGTGATCTACGCGGCGATCGCCCTGACGGCGGGAGGCTCGTCCGTGATGGCGACGGCCGTCGCGGCGGGTCTCGTGGGTCTGTTCGGGCAGCTGCTCGCCCGCCTCCAGCACACCTCCTCGCTGCCCTATGTGACGGCGGCGATCGGGCCGCTGCTGCCTGGTAGCGCCACCTACTTCGGGGTGCTGCACATCGCGCAGAGCAACATGGACCTGGGCTTCGCCTCGCTGGCGCGGGCGGCGGCCCTGGCCCTGGCGATCGCGATCGGAGTGAACCTCGGCGGTGAGGTGGCACGGCTGTTCCTGCGCAGTCCGGCCGCGGCGGGCCAGCGCCGCGCGGCCAAGCGGACGCGCGGCTTCTAGGCCGTGTGGGAGAAATCCCGCCCGGGCCCGGACGGGGCCCGGTGATCCGGACGGGCCGGTGTGCGGGTGCTCAGCGCTTGGCGTGGCGGCCGCGCTGCGGGGGCTGGTCGTCCGCGCCACCCGGCAGGCCGGCCGCCGGACCGGCCGCCGCAGCCTGCTTCTTGCCCTTGGAGCGGGCCCGCAGGAACTCGATGGCGATCGGGACCACGGAGAGCAGCACGATCGCGATCAGGATCATCTCGATGTGCTTGTGCACGAACTCGACCTTGCCGAGCGCGGCACCGAGCAGCGTCACGCCCGCGCCCCACAGGACGCCGCCGATGATGTTGAAGGTGATGAACGAGCGGTAGTTCATCCGGCTCACGCCGGCGATGATCGGCGTGAATGTGCGCACGATGGGCACGAAGCGGGCCAGGACCAGCGACTTCGGGCCGTACTTCTCGAAGAACTCGTGCGCCTTCTCCACGTTCTCCTGCTTGAACAGCTTGGAGTCCGGCCGGCTGAACAGGGCCGGTCCCACCTTGCGGCCGAAGAGATAGCCGACCTGGTCACCGAGGATCGCGGCGAACACGATCATGGTGCACACCGCCCAGAGCGGCAGGTCGATCTTGCCCGTGGTGACCAGCAGACCCGTCGTGAACAGCAGGGAGTCACCCGGCAGGAAGAACCCGATGAGCAGGCCGGACTCGGCGAAGACGATGACGAGTACGCCGATCACGCCGAAGGTGGTGATCAGGTAATCGGGATCCAGCCAGCTCGGTCCGAGCGCAAGAGTGTTCACGAGGTCCGGGCTCCTGTGGTGTGGATGGGTCGGGCGGCGGGCAACCGGCACCTCGGCCGGCCAGTCCTGTCGACTGCCCAAAGTTACCAACGCATCCGGGTGACGCCCGGTTCCAGCGGCCCTCTCCGGATGCGGGGCGAACCGGAGGCAACGAAGCTGTGCCCCATGGGCATCGATGATTACGGCGGCGGCCAGACCGCGCACGCGGATGTGCTGGTTGTCACAACGAACGACGTCCCCGGCTATGCCGTACAGCAGGTGATCGGCGAGGTCTTCGGCCTGACCGTGCGCTCGCGGCACCTGGGCAGCCAGATCGGCGCGGGCCTCAAGTCGATGATCGGCGGCGAGTTGAAGGGCCTGACGAAGACCCTCGTGCAGACCCGGAACCAGGCGATGGAACGCCTGGTGGAGCAAGCCAGGGCGCGCGGCGCCAACGCGGTGCTGATGTTCCGGTTCGACGTCACGGAGGCGGCGGACGTGGGCACGGAGGTGTGTGCCTACGGCACGGCCGTCGTCATCGCGCCGCGCACCTGAGCCTGACGGCCCCGTTCGCGGGTGCGGGCGGCGCGGCTGCACGGCGCCGCCCGCTCGGCACACCGCGAAACCCGGCCGCACCCCGACCGCACCACGGGTGACCTGCGGGCCGTCAGGCCGACACCCTCGCCGCGTTCGCGTGGATCGCCTCGCGGAAGTGCTCGGCCAGCCCCGGCCCTATGGCGTCGTAGAGCTCCTTGAAGCGGGGGTCCGCCACGTACATGTCCCCGAGGCAGCGGTGGATCTCGTACGTGCACGTGTAGAACCACTCCGTGATGTGCCGGCGGTGCTCCTCCGCGAGATCCATCGCGGACTCACCGGCTGCGGGCTCGCCCTCCGCCATCAGCGCGGCGTAGCGCCTCCCCCAGTCGGCGAACTCCGACTGCATCCGCTGCCAGTCGTCCTTGTCATAGCGGGCGACACGCCGCTGGGATTCGGCGTACTCCTCGGTATCGCCCCAGCGTTCCTCGGCCTCCTCCGCGTACTGCTCCGGGTCCCGGCCGCCGAAGACCTCGAACCTCTCCTCGGGCGTGAGCTTGATTCCCGATTTCCGTGCCTCCATGGCGTGCTCGACGGCCTCGGCCATCCTCTGGAGCTCGGTGATCCTTCCGGTCAGCAGTGCGTGCTGGCGCCGCAGGTGTTCCTGCGGGTCCACATCCGGATCGTCGAGCAGGGCCAGGACCTGGTCGAGCGGGAAGCCCAGCTCCCGGTAGAAGAGGATCCGCTGGAGCCGGTCGAGATCGCCGTCGTCGTAGCGCCGGTGGCCGGCGTGATTGCGACCGCTCGGTGAGAGCAGCCCGATCTCGTCGTAGTGGTGCAGCGTCCGCACCGTCACCCCGGCGAGGCCCGCGACCCGACCCACCGAATAGCTCATCGCTTCCCGCTCCCCGCTCTCGTACTGGTACGTGCTTCAGCCTGGCACCTCACGCCACGTGAGGTGCAAGCCCTTCATTTCGAGAGCGCTTGCCCGATCTGCACCGATATCGCCGATATCGTGAGGCCGTGACCACGACCGACCGCGGCCTGCCGGCCACTCCGGCCCGTGCGCTGCTGCCGCTGATCGTCCCCGCACTGGTCGTCGGCGTCGGTTCGAGTCTGCTGCTGCTCGCCCTGACGGCGATCTCGGAGCAGCTGAAGAAGGTCCTGTGGACCGTGGTGCCGGACGCGCTCGGCTTGGGCTCCTACTCGTCGCTCTGGATGTTCGCCGTTCTCACGGCCACGGGTCTGGTGGTGGGGCTCGTGGTGTGGAAGGTGCCGGGGCACGCCGGCCCCGACCCGGCCACGGTGGGGCTCGTCGATCCGCCGATGCCGCCCCTGGTGGTGCCCAGCCTGCTGCTCACCGCCGTGCTCGCACTGGCCGGCGGCGTGAGCCTCGGCCCCGAGAACCCGATCACCATGGCGAACATCGCGCTCGCCGCCTGGCTCGGCGGCAGGGCGATGCGGGGCACGTCGGCCGACACGTGGGCGGCGCTCGCCGCCGCGGGCACGGTGGGCGCCCTGTTCGGTACGCCCGTCGCCGCCGCGCTGATCCTCACCGAGAGCCTGGCGTCCCGCCCCGGCCCCGGCGCGCTGTGGGACAAGCTGTTCGCCCCCCTCATCGCCGGGGGCGCCGGAGCCCTGACCACCGTGCTGATCGCGCATCCGACATTCGACCTCGCCCTGCCGAAGCTGGCGCGAGCGAGTTGGGGCGACATCCCCGCCGCGTGGCTGGTGACCTGTCTGGGCGTGCTGGTCGGCCTGGCGGCGGTGTACGCGTTCCCGTACCTCCACACGGCCTTCCACCGTCTGCGGCACCCGGTGCTCATGACCACCGCCGGTGGGCTGGTGCTCGGACTGCTGGGGACGCTCGGCGGAAGCCTGACCCTCTTCAAGGGCCTGTCCGAGATGAAGGTGCTGGCCTCCGACCCCACCGGCTGGACGGCGGGGCAGTTCGCGGTGATGGCCTTCGTCAAGCTGGCCGCGCTCACCGTCGCCGCGTCCTGCGGCTTCCGCGGCGGGCGGATCTTCCCCTCGGTGTTCATCGGGGTCGCGCTCGGACTGGGCGTCAGCGCCCTCGTCCCCGCGGTGCCTCCGACGCTCGGCGTGGTCTGCGCGGTCCTGGGCATCCTGCTGGCCGTCACCCGGCAGGGCTGGCTGAGCCTGTTCACCGCGGCCATCCTCGCCGCCGACCCCCATGTCTTCCCCCTCCTGTGCATCGCCGTGCTGCCTGCCTGGCTGCTGGTCACGGGACGTCCCCAGATGCAACTCGACCAACACGGCTCCTCACTGCGCTGAAACCGACACTGCGTTGAAAGGCGACCTGACATGGCAGCACTGCACCAGGGCGGCACCGGCCGCGAGGAGAGCCAGGAGCGGCGCAGGCTCTCACTCAACCCCTTCTTCGGGGAGGCCGATCCGACCGGGTCGATGACCCTGGCGCCGCCGAAGCACCAGCTTCCGGACGGACCCATGCCGCCCATGACGGCCTACCAGCTCGTCCATGACGAGCTGATGCTGGACGGCAACTCCCGACTCAACCTCGCCACCTTCGTCACGACCTGGATGGAGCCCGAGGCAGGGAAACTGATGGCGGAATGCCGCGACAAGAACATGATCGACAAGGACGAGTACCCGCGGACGGCCGAGCTGGAGCGGCGCTGTGTCGCGATGCTCGCCGACCTCTGGCACGCGCCCGACCCCTCGACCACGGTCGGCTGCTCGACCACGGGTTCGAGCGAGGCCTGCATGCTCGCCGGAATGGCCCTCAAGCGCCGCTGGGCCAAGCGCAACGCCGACCGCTACCCCGGCCCCGGCGCCAAGCCCAATCTCGTGATGGGCGTCAATGTGCAGGTCTGCTGGGACAAGTTCTGCAACTTCTGGGAGGTGGAGCCGCGGCTGGTGCCGATGGAGGGCGACCGCTTCCATATCGACCCGCAGGCAGCGGCCGAGCTCTGCGACGAGAACACGATCGGCGTCGTCGCCATTCTCGGCTCCACCTTTGACGGCTCGTACGAACCGGTCATGGAGGTCTGCGAGGCACTGGACGCGCTGAAGGAGCGCAAGGGCCTGGACATCCCCGTGCATGTCGACGGAGCGTCGGGGGCGATGGTCGCCCCGTTCGTGGATCCGGAGCTCGTCTGGGACTTCCGGCTGCCGAGGGTGGCTTCGATCAACACGTCGGGACACAAGTACGGGCTGGTGTACCCGGGTGTGGGGTGGGCGCTGTGGCGCTCACCGGAGGACCTGCCCGAGGAGCTGGTGTTCCGGGTCAACTACCTGGGCGGCGACATGCCGACGTTCGCACTGAACTTCTCCCGGCCGGGCGCGCAGGTGGTGGCGCAGTACTACACCTTCCTCCGGCTGGGCCGCGAGGGTTTCCGGGCCGTGCAGCAGACCACCCGCGACGTGGCGCAGAGCCTGGCCCGCAAGGTCGAGAAGCTGGGCGACTTCCGGCTGCTCACCCGGGGGGACCAGCTCCCGGTGTTCGCCGTCACCACGGCTCCCGACATCACCAACTACGACGTGTTCGACGTGGCACGGCGGCTGCGGGAGCACGGCTGGCTGGTGCCCGCGTACACCTTCCCGCCCAACCGGGAGGATCTTTCGGTGCTGCGCTTCGTCTGCCGCAACGGCTTCTCGGCGGATCTGGCGGCGCTGCTGGTGGAGGACCTGGGGCGGATCATGCCCGGCCTGCGGAAGCAGAGCGCCCCGCTGAGCAAGGACAAGGCGGCGGCCACGGGCTTCCACCACTGACGAGTTCGTGGACTGCGGGCCGTGATGACGGTCTGATCAGGCGCGAAGGTGTACGCCCCGCCCTCGATCCGCTCGATCAGACCGTGCGTCCATCCCGAACGTGCTGCCGCACGGCTAGGGCACCAGTAGCCGGATGGTGGACATCCGTACGCCCGTATGCCGTACCCACCCGCCCGATTTCGACTGGAGGACGGGCTAGGGCCCGGGTCAGGGACCTCAGGGCACCCACTTGTACTTGCCGCCCCCGACCCAGCGCACATCCGCGGGATCGTCGAGGTCGATGGGGTTCAGCCCGGCGCCATGGGCCAGCTTGATCACGTCCAGCATGTCGCGGGCGGTCCCCGCCACCTCCCCGTTGATCTCCACCATCCGGAACGGCGGCTCGGCGGCCACGACGGGGAGGACCACCACGGGGGTGGGGACGAACACCTCATGCTCATCGTTGCTCATGCCTACAGCGTGTGGCAGGGGCGCTCCTCGCACACGTCGAGCGCTCGGGCCCTGCCGACCGGAGCCGGCCGGCAGGGCCCGGTGACCGCTGACCCGTAGCCCGCCTACCCCCAGCTCCCACCGCTCTCCGCCGCCACCAGCGCGAAGGAGCTCTTGCCGTCCAGCGACTCCCGCACGATGTCCGCGTGCCCCGCGTGCCGGGCGATCTCCTCGATGAGGTGCAGCATCATCCAGCGCATCGAGACCCGGCCGTCCTTGGGGAACCACGGCATGGCCGGCAGCGGGAAGGTGTCGTCCAGACTCGGCACCGAGCGGATGAACTCCTCGGTCTCCTTGGCCACCCCGTCCCAGAAGGCCAGCGTGCCGGGGATCGACTCGTCCTCGACCAGCCGGAAGCCGTCCGCCCAGGTCTCCTCGTTGCGCTGGCGCTCGTTGGGCTGCTCCTGGGCCATCCGCAGCCAGTTCAGCTCGCACTCGGCCACATGCTTCAGCAGCCCGGACAGCGACAGCTCGCTGGCGCTCGGCCTGCCCGACGCTTGTTCCTCGGTGAGGCCGATGACGGACCGGCGGACCGCTCCGCGCTGCGCCTCCACGAAGTTCAGGAGCGCGCCGCGCTCGTCGCCGTAGGTCTCCGCGGGTACGTGAGTGACCATGGGTGCGCCTCTCGGTGGTGCCTGTTGCCTTGCCCTGACACCACCCAAGCTACGGACCCTTGCGGTCAGCTTCTGTCCTCGACGTGCGGGGGAACGCCCGCATTCGTCCTCAGAGGGGAAACCTCGTACGGCCGTGCTGCACGGAGATCCACTTCTGGGTGGTGAACGCCTCCACCGTGGCTTCGCCCCCCAGCCGCCCCAGCCCGGACAGCTTCTCGCCGCCGAAGGCGACGAGCGGCTCGTCCTGCACCGTCGAGTCGTTGACGTGGAACATCCCGGTCTCGATCCGGTGGGCAAAACGCACCCCCCGCTCGATGTCCCCGGTGTGCACGGCTCCACTCAGACCGTACGGGCTGTCGTTGACCATCCGTACGGCCTCGTCCTCACCGTCGAACGGAGCCAGCAGCGCCACCGGACCGAAGATCTCCTGCCGCAGCAGCGCCGACTGCTCGGGCAGCCCGGCGAGCACGGTGGGCTCCATCAGGGTGCCCCGCACCCGGCCCCGCACCAGTGCCGTCGCCCCGTCCGCCACCGCCTGGTCCACGAGTCCGGCCAGTGCCTCGGCCTGAAGGCTGTCGATGACCGGACCGATCTGGGTCTCCGGATCCCGGGGGTCGCCGGTGCGCAGCGCCGCCACCCTGGCGGTGAACTTGTCGGTGAACTCGGCCTCCACCGACCGGTCCACGAGGATCCGGTTGGCGGCCATGCAGACCTGGCCCTGGTAGAGGAAGCGGCTGAAGACGGCGGCGTCCACGGCATGGTCCACGTCGGCGTCGTTCAGGACGACCAGCGCGCTGTTGCCGCTCAGCTCCAGGACGCAGCGCTTGAAGTTGCGGCCCGCGACCGCTCCGACATGCCGGCCCACCCGGTCGGAGCCGGCGAACGAGATCACCTTGGGCACCGGGTGCTCGATCAGCGCGTCGCCTATCTCGGCTATGTCGGTGACCAGGACGTTGAGCAGCCCCGGTGGCAGACCCGCGTCCTCGAAGATCCTGGCGATCAGGCCCCCGCCGACCACCGGGGTGTGCTGGTTGGGCTTGATCACCACCGCGTTGCCCAGCGCGAGGGCGGGCGCCACGGACTTGAGTGTGACCAGGAAAGGGAAGTTGTACGGGGTGATCACACCGACGACCCCGACGGGCAGCCGGTAGACCCGGTTCTCCTTGCCGTCGATCTGGGACGGCAGCACCCGGCCCTCCGGGCGTACCGCGAGCTGGATCGCCTCGCGCAGGAACTCCTTGGCGAGATGGATCTCGTACGCCGCCTTCAGCCGGGTCCCGCCGAGTTCCTCGGTGATCGCGTCGGAGATCTGGTCCGCGCGCTCATCGATGATCCGCAGTGCGCGCTCGAAGACCAGCCGTCGGGTGTACGGATTGGTCTCGGCCCAGGGCCGCTGGGCGCGCTCGGCCGCCCGGTAGGCCTGGTCGACCTCGGCGACGGTGGCCACGGTGATCGCCGCGAGCTTCTCACCGTTGTACGGATTGAAGTCGATGATGTCCCATGAGCCGCTGCCGGTCCGCCACTCGCCGTCGATGTACTGGTGAGCCAGGTCGGTGAAGAAGGACATACGATCCCTTACTTCTGTGGGCGCTGTGGGAGTTGCCGGGGCGGCCAGTCCTGTGGGAACTGCTGGCATGTCATCGTACTGTCGTTTCAGGTGAGTTGGAGCAGACCGCGTAGCAGGTCACGGCTCTCGTCAGCGCCCGGTGACTCCTCGTGCAGCCGCTCCATCGCCCGCTCGTACTGGGCCACTTCCTCGCGCTTGTCGAGATACAGCGCGCTGGTGAGCTGCTCCAGGTAGACGAGGTCCGAGAGGTCCGATTCCGGGAAGCGCAGCATGGTGAACGCTCCGGACTCCCCCGCGTGGCCGCCGAAGCTGAACGGCATCACCTGGACGGTGACGTTCGACTGCTCGGACACCTCGATCAGATGCCTCAACTGCCCCTGCATCACTGCCCGGTTGCCGTAGGGGCGGCGCAGGGCGGCCTCGTCCAGCACGACATGGAGCCGCGGGGCACGCTCGGAGACCAGGATCTTCTGGCGCTCGAGACGCAGCGCGACCCGCTTGTCGATCTCGGCGGCGGGCGCGCCGGGCATACCGCGCGAGACGACCGCATGCGCGTACGCCTCGGTCTGCAACAGACCGTGGACGAACTGGACTTCATAGATACGGATGAGCGAGGCAGCGCCCTCCAGGCCGATGTACGTCTGGAACCAGCCGGGCAGCACATCGCCGTAACTGTGCCACCAGCCCGCCACATTGGCCTCGCGGGCGAGGGCGAGCAGAGACTCGCGCTCGGCTTCGTCCGCGACGCCGTAGAGCGTGAGGAGGTCCTCGACGTCCCTGGCCTTGAAGCTCACCCGTCCCAACTCCATGCGGCTGATCTTGGATTCGGATGCGCGGATGGAGTAGCCGGCCGCTTCGCGCGTAATACCGCGCGACTCCCTGAGCCGTCTCAGCTGTGAGCCCAGCAGGATGCGGCGCACGACCGACCCACCCCCGGAGCCTTCGGACTGGGGGTACCCCCAGGACTCCACTGGCGTCACGTCTACCAACCCTCCCAACGCTGCTGTGTCGCGGAGCCCCCGAACCCCGAGTCCCGGATTCTGCCATCAAACGCTCCACCCCGTACTCATTCGATTACGGAAATAGGAAGCCTTTGGGGAACGGTGCGAAGAAGCGAACAAGAAGAAAGGGGAGTGAACCGGCACGGGGCAGGACAGGCCGGGCGCGTGCACGTGCATCTGCCCTTGCATCTGCCTATCGCATTCGGAACCATGGAGCTCGCGCACCTGCGTACTCGTTCGTGCTTGTTCGTGTTGTAGCGTCACAGCCGCGATTCCTGGGAGTGCCTCGCATGGGGACGAATGGATCGACCATGCTCGAGCCGTTACGGCAGGGCCCTCCGCCGATCGACCCCGCAGACGCCTCCAGCTCAGCCTCCTGCGCTCTGCCACCCCGCTATGAAGCGGTGCGCGGCGCAAGGACGTTCACCAGCAGGACGCTCGCCGCATGGGATCTGAGCGAGCGCTTCGACGACGTCGCCCTCGTGGTCTCCGAACTCGTCACCAACGCCCTGCGGCACGCCCTGCCAGCGGACGCCCCGCACGGCCAGGACCACCCGGTGCGGCTGCACCTGATGCGCTGGACGAGCCGGCTCGTGTGCGCGGTGCGCGACCCCAGCCAGGACAGCCCGGTGGCGTCCGAGGCGGAGGACTCGGCCGAGTGCGGCCGGGGGCTGTTCCTCGTGGATTCCTTCAGCGACAGCTGGGGCTGGCACCCGCTGGCCGGACAGGCGACCGGGAAGGTGGTCTGGGCGCTGTTCCGGCTCCCCGGGGCGAGCGGCTGCGGCCACACGGACGACTGAGCCCCCGCGCCGGTACCGCTGACGTGGGGGCCTGGTTGGTGCGCCGCGAGTTCTACGCGGGTTGACTGTCCAGACGGGCGTCGAGCCGGCCCTCGAGCCCTCCGCCGACCAGGTGGTCGAACTCCCCGTCCTTCACACCCAGAAGCAGCGCCTCTATCTCGGCCGGGGTGTAGACCAGCGCCGGCCCGTCCGGGAAGCGCGAGTTGCGCATCGCCACGTCGCCGCCCGGGAGTTTCGCGAACTCCACGCACGAACCCTGCGAGTTGCTGTGGCGGCTCTTCTGCCAGACGACCCCGTGAAGCTCTGCCGCCGCCATGCCGTTGTACACGTGCTGCACAGGACGCTCCCGAGTTACAAGGTGCAGATGTCAACTGTCTTGGATCATAGCTTCGTTCATATGCTGATGCATGAGCAGATGCACGTGCACGAGGGGTGGTCCCGCGGTTACAGCACCCGCGAGCAGACGGCCTCGCACACGAGAACCTGCCGGGGTAAAGACGCGAGTTCCACCGTTTCGGATCCAGGTTCCGGGCATCCGCCCCGCCCGCGATAGCTCGCTGATCGGGGCAGGTGCGGCGGAGTCGGAACATCCGCTCCCGTTCGAGGAGTCGCGCTTCCGCTTGACCCCTCCAGGGTGGGCCACGCCAGGGCCGGTCTCAGGGCGACCGACGGCCGAAGTACATGACGAACCATCAGACATACGCACGAGCAGTCCGCTCATTCCATACGGACGGAGACCCCAGAACCACTCATGCACATGGAGCCAGGTCCGTACGCAAATGAGTGCAGTCGCCTGAGGAATCCGCTACGCCGGCCGCCGGACCGCCTCCCGGACACACGTCCGGGCCTCCCGGTGCAGCTCGCGGTGCGCCTGGGGCCACGGTCGGCGCAGGGCCGCCCGATCCGGCCAACTGGTAGCTTGCTGTCGTCTTGCACACAACCAGGGGGACCCGATCGTGAACAAGCTCGTACGCCAGGGACTTGCCGCGGCTGGCCTGGCCGCCGCCGCCCTCATGCTGACCGGTTGCGGCAACGGAAACGACGACGCCTCCGACAAGAGAGACACGGACGCCTCGGCTTCGCCCAGCGCAGCGACAGGCGGCGGCTCGGGCGGAGCGTCCGACGGGGCCACGGTCGGTGAGCTCCAGGGCACGTGGTCCGCCATGGGCAGCGAGATCGTCGCCCTCTCGTTCCGGAACGACAAGGTCTCGCTGATCGCCGGTCAGCACGTCTGCACCGGAGTGGTCGCCGCCGCGGAGAAGCCCACACTGGCCCTCAAGTGCGCGGACGGCGACACCAAGCGCACATCGGGCACGATCGAGTCCCACGACGCCAAGACCGTGGTGGTCGCCTGGGCGAGCGGCACCAAGGACTCCCTCGTCAAGACGGACACCAGCGGGGTCCCCGGTGGCCTTCCCACGAGCATTCCGACGAACCTGCCGAAGGGCCTTCCGACGGCCGTGGCGTCCCCGGTTCCTCAGTAGCCGGCCGGGTCGCCGACAGCCGAGCCCGGCCCGTCCGGGCGGTCTTGTCGGGCCCGGACAGGGCCGAGTGCCGAGACAGGTCCTGCCCGAGCGCCGGGGAGTACGCCCCGTACGAGGACGACCTCCCCCTGCCTCCGGCGGGGGAACCCCCACCGCCTCGCGACCGCACGCACCAGACGCCGCGAGCCCCGCCCTGCGGGCGGACGACGCCAGTTCTCCAACACGGCCTAGCCGTCGAGCTCGCCCCGCGCCGCCGACGGCCGCCCCGGCATCCGGGCCGCGTCGGCGGCCGTTCTGCCGTGCTGCCAGCCATCGGCGTCGGTGGCACCGCGCACCCGCGTCCTGACCGTCTCCGGGAAGAGCCGCTCCGCATGGGCCGTGACCGCGACATCGCGGGCGGCGAGCACCGGGAGCAGCTCCTCGTCGGAGCCTTCTTTCCGCGCGGCCCCCGACGCGACCTGGGACGCGACCCCTGACGCGGTCTCCGCGAGCCGGCTGCCCAGCCGGTCCGCGTAGGCCAGCAGGAAGGACTGGCGGAACGTCTTGGTGCGTTTGCGGCCCCCCGCACGCTGCGCGGCCTCCGCACGGGTCATCGCCGTGGTGCCCTGCACCAGCAGCGAGGTGAAGAGCAGTTCGACCGCGTCCAGGTCGGGCTCGAAGCCGACCACGGTGGAGAAGCCGAGCCCGCTGTTCCAGACGGCACGGCAGCGGTTCGCCGTGGCCACGGCGTCCAGCAGGATCGCCTTGGCCTGCTCGTACGGCGCGTCCACCCCGATACGGCAGGCGCCGGGCAGGTCCGGACGGTGGGTACGGGCCGCGAGCAGCGCCTCGTCGATGCTGTACCGCGCCATCAGCTCCTGCGCCTTCGCCGTGAGGGCCTCGGCCTCTTCGGGGAAGCCGGTGGCCTCGGCCTTGGCGAGCAGCCCGCGGATCCTGACCAGCATGCGGGGCTCGTCCCCCGCCGGCGCCGCGCGGTGGAAGGCGTGATGGAGAGGGGCACCGGGGACCGGCCCGGCCGGTTCGAGCGCGGGAAGCCGTACGAGCAGCCGGTAGAGCTCCAGCGCGGCCGTCATCCGCGTGAACCTGTCCCCTGGTCGTTCCCCGGACGCGTCGCCGGGCAGCACGGCGAGCTGGGCGGTCCAGCGGGGCGGCAGGTCCTGCCCGTACCGCCGGGTCTCGCTCATGATCAGCGTGGCGAGCAGCCGCACATGGGTGTCGCCGAGGTCGCGGCGCACGATCCGTACGAGATCCGCGGGCTGCCAGCCCCGTTCCCAGGCGCGGCGTACGAACTCCTCACCGCGCCTGGCCAGTTCCGCGTCGGCGGCCGGGGGTGCGGCGGCCAGCAATGAGGCGGCCGTGTCGAGTGCGTCGTCGTCATCGGCGTACAGCGCGCCGCCGAGTGCCTGCTCTATAGCGTCCACGCCGTTCACGTCGATTGAGCCTACGCGAGCCCGGGGGCGGAACGCGCGGTGGTCATGGGGGCACGGACGCTCACCCGCGCCGGTGGAGCGCGGCCACCCTGCCGTGGGAACTCGCCCGTCCACAGGCTGTGGATATCGAACTGCTGAACGCCGGAGCTCGGGGCGGTCCACGCGGGAGCGCCCTGATCGCCGTCACGGCCGGGCCGCACCTGTGCTGGTCGGGGCGCGCGGAGGCGGGAGGTGAGCCAGGTGACGGACGGCGCCCACGACGGCGACTGCGCCTACGGTGGGGTCATGGGCGAGAACAAAGAGCGCATGCTGGCCGGTGACTGGTACCTGCCCGACGACCCCGAGCTCGCCGCGGACACCGAGCGGCGCTTCGTCCTCTGCGCCGCCTACAACGCGAACGGCGGCGCCGCACCTGCCGACCGGGCCGGGATTCTCGCCGAACTCCTCGGCTCCGTCGGCGCAGACGTACGCATCCGGCCGCCGTTCCAGTGCGACTACGGCCGCTACATCAGCATCGGCACGGGGACGTTCGTCAACTTCGGCGCGGTCTTCCTGGACGCCGCGCCCATCACCGTCGGGGCACATGTCCAGATCGGACCGAACGTCCAACTGCTCACGCCCACGCACGAACTGGACGCGGAGCGGCGGCGGGCGGGCTGGGAGAAGGCCGAGCCGATCACGATCGGGGACAACGTGTGGCTGGGCGGCGGAGTCATCGTCTGCCCGGGAGTGACGATCGGCGAGAACACGGTGGTAGGAGCGGGAGCCGTGGTCACCCGCGACCTCCCGGCGGGGGTGCTGGCGGTGGGAAACCCGGCCCGGGTGGTACGCCGGCTCACTGAGTGAGTCGGGGCCGGGGCCGGATTGCCGGGCCGGCCGCCGGTCAGGGGCGGACGGCTGACCCTGCTCGCCGTGTCATCGCCGCGCATCCCCTGCTCGCCGTGCCGTCGCCGCGCGAGCGCCGCTGTCAGTGGCGGCTGCCAGACTCGCACCCATGACCGACCGCTGGGCACTGGCGCCGGCCGAGGGTGGCGGGGCTCTGCTCGTACCCCTCGGTCAGGACGGGCTGCCCGCAGGACCGGTGCTGGCCGAGCCGGATCTGGTCGCGGCGGTCCGGGCGCGCCCCGAGGTCGGGCGGGAGGGCCGCTGGGTGTGGCGTTCCACCGCGGAGGTCTATCCCCGGCTGCTCGCCTCCGGTGTCCGGGTCGAGCGGTGCTACGACATCGAGGACGCGGAGTCGCTGCTGCTCGGGCACGAGGGGCGGCTGGGCGAGCCCCGGTCGGCTGCGGCCGCCTGGGCACGGCGGCGGCACGCGCCGGTACCACCCGATCCGCCGCTGCGGGCAGCCGTACCGGGCTCGCAGTCCTCGCTCTTCGAGCCCCAGCCGGTACCCGTCCCCTTCGAGGGTCTGCTGGAGGTGTACGCGGAGCAGCAGCGAAGACACGAGGCCGCCGAGCACCCCGGGCGGATGCGGCTGCTCACCGCGGCCGAGTCGGCGGGGATGCTGGTGGCCGCGGAGATGCACCGCGCCGGGTTGCCCTGGCGGGCCGATGTGCACCGGGAGCTGCTGCACGAGCTGCTCGGCGAACGGTACGCGGGCGGCGGCGAGCCGCGACGGCTGGCCGTGCTGGCGGACCAGGTGTCGGCGGCATTCGGGCGCCGGGTGCGTCCCGATCTGCCCGCGGATGTGGTCAAGGCGTTCGCCCAGGCCGGCATCAGGGTCCGCTCCACCCGGCGCTGGGAGCTGGAAGGCATCGACCACCCCGCGGTCGAGCCACTGATCGCGTACAAGAAGCTGTACAGGATCTGGACGGCACACGGCTGGAGCTGGCTCCAGGACTGGGTGCGCGACGGCCGATTCCGGCCCGAGTATCTGCCGGGCGGCACGGTCTCGGGCCGATGGACGACCAACGGCGGCGGGGCGCTGCAGATCCCCAAGGTGATACGGCGCGCCGTCGTCGCGGACGACGGCTGGCGTCTGGTCGTCGCGGACGCCGACCAGATGGAGCCGCGGGTGCTGGCCGCGATCTCGGGTGACCCCGGGCTGATGGAGGTCGCGGGCCATGAGGACGATCTGTACACCCGGCTGTCCGACCGGGCGTTCTCCGGCGACCGCGCCCACGCCAAGCTCGCCCTGCTGGGCGCGATCTACGGCCAGACCAGCGGGGACGGCCTGAAGAACCTCGCCGCGCTGCGCCGCCGCTACCCGCTGGCGGTGGCGTATGTGGACGACGCGGCCCGCGCGGGCGAGGAGGGCAGGCTGGTGCGCACCTGGCTCGGGCGTACGAGCCCCCGGGCGGCCGGCGGCGGCGATGACGACGAGGCCGGCATCCCGCAGGAGGCCGCACCCGGGGACGAGCCGGCGCCCGGCGAGTTCGTCCCCGGGTACGCGTCCACCAACGCCCGGGCCCGCGGTCGTTTCACCCGGAACTTCGTGGTGCAGGGCAGCGCTGCCGACTGGGCGCTGCTGATGCTGGCCGCGCTGCGCAGGGCCACCGCGGGGCTGCGTGCGGAGCTGGTGTTCTTCCAGCACGACGAGGTCATCGTGCACTGCCCGGCCGATGAGGCGGACGAGGTGGTCCGGGCGATCCGGGCGGCCGGAGAGCTGGCCGGCCGGATCGCGTTCGGGGAGACGCCGGTGCGGTTTCCGTTCACGACGGCGGTGGTTGAGCGTTACTCGGATGCAAAGTGACACGAAGTACCGCGAAGTGACGTGAAGCGAGCCGGGGTCGGGCGGTCAGGCGAGGGATTCCCAGCTCTTCCAGTAGGTCGGCGTCTCCGCCGCGGGGACACGGTTGGCGAAGGACCCCGTCCCCTTGCCCGCGTTCAGCCAGAGGCGGTCGGAGCTGTCACGGGAGACCAGGTCGTGCCTGCCGTCGCCGTTGACGTCCCCGGCACCGATGACGTCCTCGTAGGACCCGCCCCAGTCCTTGAAGACCAGGACGCGGTCCTTGAGCCGCCCGGTGCGCAGACCGTCGTAGCGCCAGAGCTCTCCGGACCTGTCGAGGGCGAGGACATCGCCGATGCCGTCGCCGTTCAGGTCGCCGGCGCCGATGACCCGCTGATAGCCGGTCCAGCCGGAGCGGATCCTCACCCGGGGCTGGAAGCCGCCCTTGCCGTCGTGCGCGTACAGGTAGATATCGCCGCTGGCGGCATCCCGGGCCAGCAGGTCGGGACGGCCGTCGCCGGTCTGGTCACCGCTGGCGAGCAGCGTGTCGTACTTGCGCCAGTCACTGGCCAGGCGCTTGTACGGGGAGCCGGGCATGGGCAGCCCGCCGCAGACGGGGGTGTAGAGGCGGGTCTCGCCACCCGGCAGCCGCACGATCAGGTCGTTGCAGCGGTCGCCGTCGAAGTCCCCGAACGGCACGGCCTTGGTCCCGTCGGCCCACGGTCGCGTCTGGAAGGTGCGCAGCGGGTTGGCGGTGTCCTGGGTGAACAGGTTCATGCTGTCGCTGCGGCTGAGCCCGAGGATGTCCGCGCGGGTGTCATCGGCGTAGTCATGCCACTTCGGCAGGCTCCGCGTACCCGTGGTCGCGGTGAACGCGGCCGTCGAGCCGTCGGCGGCCTTCTGCGTCCACACCGCCAGCGGGCGGCCCTTGTCGTCGACGGCCACCCGGCCCACGCTGGTGCTCCCGTCGGTCAGCGTGCTGAGGGTGCGCGGCTTGGACGCGCTGCCCGCGGCGACGGTCTGGGTGACGAAGTCCCGGCGGACCGTACGGCTGTGCTCGAATCGTTTCTGCGTATAGGTGACGACCAGCGCCCCGGACGGGGTGAGGCCACTGCTGAGCGACTCTGACTCCACATATGAGCCGAGCCCGAGCCGGGCGCCCCAGCTGCCCGTCGCCGCCGACCTCGTGGCGACGGTCGGACCGCCGCCCCAGCCGATCGCCGTGACATCGCCGTTCGGGGCCGTGAGCAGTTCGGCGGGAGTGGTGTCGCCCGAGATGCCCACGCTCTCGGCCGGGCCCCAGTCCGCGGCGCCGGCCGCCTTGCGGGCGTAGCCGTCCATGGAGAGCAGGTGGAAACCCCCCTGCGGGTGGGCGGCCAGCGTGACGGTCCCCGGCTTCCCGCCCAGCTGCGGAAGATCGCGCGGGGTGGTCCAGGCACCGGCTCCGGCGGGCTTCTCGAGGTACTTGTAGTACCACTGGTACGCCGACTCGTCCGGGTCGACGCCATCCCCGGTGTAGTAGCTGTTGCCGCCCCAGATCACGCCCAGGGCCCCGTCGGTGGCGACGGCGAGGCGCAGGTCGCGGAGCCGGTAGTCGTAGGTGTTGTCGGGGCGGACGATCGGCTCGGGGAGCCGGTCCAGCCGCACCGGCTCGGACCAGGCCGCTTGCGGACCGGACCGCTCGACCACCGTCAGCCACCGCTCCCCGTCCATCCAGGCAAGGGCCTGCCGGCCCGAGGCGTTGGCCACGAGGGTGACGCTCTGGGCCTTGGGGACCCCTGTCGCGATGTCCTCGGCGGGCCCGAAGACGGTCCCGTCCGGCGCGAGCCGGGACATGCGCAGCGTGCCGTCCGCCCACCACACCAGCGACAGCGCACCGTCGTCCGTCCGCTGGAGCACGGCACCGGGCGCGGACACGACCGTGGCCGTCTGCCAGGCGCCGCTCCCCGCGGCCCTGACCGCCAGCACGGTCTCGCCCCCCTGCTTGAAGAGCCCGGCCACGGTGCCGTTCCCGGACGACTTCAGGTCCATGACCTGGCTGACACCCGCCAGCCCCTTCGGCGCACCCCACGGCCCGAGCCCGACGACAGCGGTGCCGGACACCGCCGACGCGGCATGAGCACCCGAAGCGCCCACACCACCGGCCAGCACCAGCACGGGAACGAGCGCGCTGCCCAGAAGCGCGCGGAAACGACTGGTCATGTGTGAGCCCCCCGGCGTGATCTTCGGCTATCGCTCGGCAGCGTATATCAGTGGTCACGGTGCTCTTCCGCCACCGACGCGGTACGCCCGTCCGACCCGGCGAGCTCCGCGAACGGGCGCGGGCACCTGCACCCCGGCACGCTCCTGGCGCCGGTGAAGCCAACCATGAGATCCAGCGGCGCAGTTCGGACAGCCGCCGGCCACCATCGGTCATCGCGCGTCGGCCCTTGCACCCCGATCCCGGGACGGACCACACCTGAACAGGTCAGCGGGTATCTGTCCTGGGCTTCCGGTGGAGCCGCCGACGGGTGGACCCGAGACCTGCGCATTACCAGCTCGCGCCGCTGGTCAGAGCAGTGATCAGGCAGAGACGGACGGCGGCGGACAGTCACGGATGGAGCACGGTCCGAGACGACGGTTGAGACCCTGCACCGCTCAGGTCACGCCGCATCCCACTCATGCGCGTGCCCTCCACGCCACTCAACCCAGTTGGGATCGTCGAGAAGATCCCATGCGTCCGGGAGACCGGCGCGGCGCAGGAACTCGATCACGTCATTGTCGTCGTGAGCCAGACCGAGGATCTCCCCACGCACAGTGACTCGCCGACCACCGGAGGGCGACGGCTGGTGCACGACGATCGGCTCGGTCATGAGTCCACTGTGCTCCACACGCGGATTGATCGCAGCCGATCTACGGCAGAGGGTGGCCCTGGTCGCTCATGCATTGCTCGAAGAGCTCAGCAAGGGGGCGACATCGCCGCTCGGGGTATGCGTCAGTGGGGGCGTCAACGCGGTCCTCCTGCGCTCGTGCAAGCCCTCGGTGTCCCCGGCTGCGCGAAGAACGCTCAACTCGCCCTACGGGCACGGCCACTAGGGCTGTCACATCCACAACACTGGACAACCCCGGGCACACAGTGGCTGGCGTATGTGCTCATCACCGCAGGCTGGATGCTCACCACGGCCGTGGTCGCGGGCGTGACCCGGACGCTGAACAAGAACTAGCGGGCGGACCAAGAGCCGCGAGCACCGGCAGCCCGGCCGTGATTCTGAGGCCGCCAGGGACGCGACGGCGATGCATCGGCAACAGTCGCGGTGCCCCCGCGTGCTGTCTCGCGGAGGGCTCGGTGTGGGTGCGCGCGGCCCCCGCCGCGACGTCAGTTCGGCCAGACCGACACAGCTCCCCCGCGTGGGCGGGGCGACGGCGCGAAGCGGCAGCGATGGCCGCCCCACTGAAACCCAGCCTGAGACCCTCGACAGCCGCGCGGCCCGCCGCCGTCAACGCATCCACTGAACGAGAAAACCCCAGGTCGGAAAGGATCCGACCTGGGGTTTCAGGTGAGCCGCCTTCGGGATTCGAACCCGAGACCTACGCATTACGAGTGCGTTGCTCTGGCCAACTGAGCTAAGGCGGCAAGCTGCCGACATGCATGATCCCGTAGGGCCAGGCTCGCATCAGCAGCGGCGCTAAGTCTACAGGGTTGAACAGAGTGCCCCGGACCAGCCCCAATGATCACTGGCAGCGCTTGTTCGGCGGGGGCGGGGTGCCCTCCAGGAGGTAGGTGTTGACGGCTGTGTCGATGCAGTCGCTGCCGCGGCCGTAGGCTGTGTGGCCGTCGCCGTCGTAGGTGAGGAGCTTTCCGGAGGAGAGCTGGCTCGCGAGGGCCTTGGCCCACTTGTAGGGAGTGGCGGGGTCGCGGGTGGTGCCGACGACCAGGATGGGGGCGGCGCCCTTGGCCTCGATGGGGTGAGGGGCGCCGGTGGCATGAGCGGGCCAGTAGGCGCAGTTCAGGGAGGCCCAGGCGAAGCCCTCGCCGAAGACCGGCGAAGCGGTCTCGAAGTCGTCCACCGCGGCGGAGACGTCGGACGGGGAGGCGAAGGCGGGAGGCGCGTCGAGGCAGTTCACCGCGGCGTTGGCGTACATCAGGTTGGCGTAGCTGCCGTCGGGGTCGCGCTCGTAGTAGGAGTCGGCCAGTGCCAGCAGGCCGGCGCCGTTGCCGTTGTTCGCCTGGCGGAGGGCGTCGCGGAGCTGGGGCCAGGCGGCCTCGTCGTACATCGCGGCGATCACGCCGGTGGTGGCCAGGGACTCGGTGAGTTTGCGGGTTTCGCCGGTCGCAACCGGCTGGGTGTCGATCTTGGTGAAGAAGGCCTTGAGGTTCTTCGCCGCGTCCGCGGCGGATGTGGTGCCCAGGGGGCAGTCGGAGCGCTGCACGCAGTCCGTGGCGAAGGACTGGAAGGCGGTCTCGAAGCCCGCCGTCTGGTCGCGGTTCAGTTCGCGGGCGGAGATCGAGGGATTCATCGCCCCGTCCAGCACCAGCCGCCCGACCCGGTTCGGGAAGAGCTCGGCGTACGTCGCCCCGAGGAACGTGCCATAGGAGGCGCCGACATAGGACAGTTTCTCGTCGCCGAGCGCAGAACGCAGGATGTCCATGTCACGGGCCGCCTCGACGGTGGAGACGTGCGGCAGGACCGCGGCGGACCGCTGCTGGCAACCGGCCGCGAAGCGCTCGTACTGCGTGCGCAGCTTGGCGATCTCGGTCTGGTCGTCGGGGGTCTGGTCGGTCTGCGTATAGGCGTCCATCTGTTTGTTGTCGAGGCATTCGACGGGCTCGCTGCGGGCGACACCCCGCGGGTCGATGGCCACGATGTCGTACCGCGCCCGCACCGGGGCGGGGTAGCCGATTCCGGCGTACCCCTGGAGGTAGTCGACGGCCGAGCCGCCCGGTCCACCAGGGTTGACCAGCAGCGATCCGATGCGCTTGCCCGGGCCGGTCGCCTTCACCCGGGCCACCGCGAGCTTGATGGACTGCCCGTCCGGTTTGGCGTAGTCCAGTGGGGCCTTCAGCGTGGCGCACTCGAAGCGGGGGACACCGCACTCCCGCCAGCTGAGCCGCTGCCCGTAGTACGGCTCAAGATCTGCCGCCGGGGCCGCCGCCGGAGTCCCCGACCTCTCGGCCCCCACAGGGAGGACGCTGCCGCTACAGCCCGAGAGCAGCATCCCAACAGCCGTGGCGCAGGCGAGGAGAGAGATACGGAGGCGGGCGCGATGCCTGATGTCCATTCTGGGAGCCTAGCCGCCGACCGGGGGTTCGTACCCGTTGACGCCCGTTTGGGTGATTGTGGCGGTGCTCAGCCGGCACGGAGCGCCATCGTCATCGCCTCCACAGCCAGCAGCGGCGCCACGTTGGCATCGAGCGCCTCGCGGCAGGCGAGGATCGCCTCTATCCGGCGCAGGGTCCGCTCGGGGCCGGAACTCCGCGCGATCCGGTCGAGCGCGTCCCTCACGTCTTCGTTCGCGAGGGCGAGCCCGGAGCGCATCTGGAGGGCGAGCACATCGCGGTAGAAGCCGGTCAGGTCGGTGAGGGCCAGATCGAGGCTGTCGCGCTGCGTCCGGGTCCTGCGACGCTTCTGGCGGTCCTCGAGCTCCTTCATCGCTCCCGCCGTGCCACGCGGCATACGTCCGCCCGCTACCGCGCCGAGCGCCGCCTTGAGGTCCTCGGTCTCCTTGGCGTCGACCTCCTCGGCGAGTTGCTTCGCGTCCTCGGCCGCCGCGTCGACCAGCTCCTGGGCCGCCTTCAGGCAGCCGCCGATGTCCTCGACGCGCAGCGGGAGCCCCAGGACGCTGGCGCGGCGGGCGCGGGTGCGCTCGTCCGTCGCGAGCCGGCGTGCCCGGTCGATGTGCCCCTGCGTGGCACGGGCAGCCGCCGTCGCCGCCTCGGGCTCGATGCCGTCCCGTCGCATCAGGACATCCGCCACGGCCGCCACGGATGGGGTGCGCAGCGTCAGGTGTCGGCAGCGGGAGCGGATCGTGGGCAGGACATCTTCCAGCGACGGTGCACACAGCAGCCACACTGTCCGGGGGGCGGGCTCCTCGACCGCCTTCAGCAGCACATTGCCCGCGCCTTCGGTGAGGCGGTCGGCGTCCTCCAGCACGATGACCTGCCACCGGCCGACCGCGGGCGACAGCTGGGCACGGCGCACCAGGTCCCGTGTCTCCTTCACTCCGATGGAGAGAAGATCGGTCCGGACCACCTCGACATCCGCGTGGGTGCCGACCAGGCTCGTGTGGCAGCCGTCGCAGAACCCGCAGCCCGGCGCCCCGCCCAGCGCACGGTCCGGACTGGTGCACTGGAGGGCCGCGGCGAAAGCCCGCGCAGCGGTGTCGCGGCCCGAGCCGGGCGGGCCGGTGAACAACCAGGCATGCGTCATCTTTGACGCCTCGGGTGGGCTTTCACCCGCCGCTGTCGCCGTGACGAGAGCATCGGCGTCCCTGGCCGCCACTGCGAGCTGCTCCTGCACCCGCTCCTGGCCGACCAGGTCGTCCCATACGGTCATGCAGCCGTCACCGTCTTTCCGGGCCTTCCGAATGCTTGCGTTGGATTCCCATTGTGGGGCGGGGGTCGGACAGCCTCGTGGGCCTGTGGACAACTCCTGGCCCTGCGCGGGTCGGCGCTACCGCTTGCGGCGGTATCGGCCGCCCTCTCCGGCATCGCCGTCGTCCTCATGCCGGCCCAGCAACTCGTCCGCCAGAGTCGGCAGATCGTCCAGCGGAGTCTCCTCCGCCCAGTCCGAGCGCGGCCGGGGCCGCCCCTGCTCGTCGAGCTGCGGCAGTTCGCGCGTACGGTCCTCGCCGGCCGCCGCGGACTGCTCGTCCCGGAAGATGCCGGGCGGCACGCGGTCCGCAGGATCGGTGGCCCGTACCGGAGGCAGCACGGCCGTCTCGTCCGCCGACCGGTCCTGTGCCGCCGGGCCGGTGGCGCGTACCGGAGGCAGGACGGTGGTCTCGTCCACCGACCGGTCCTGTGCGGCGTCAGGGACCTGGGGCAGGACGGTGGTCTCGGTCTCGGCGTCGCGGTCGGGCTTCGTCGTGTCGTTCGACGCGTCGGGCTTCGTCATGTCGATGCGCGGATGCGGCGTCTCCACCGTCTGCGCCATGTCGTCCGCCGTGGGCGACGATGCCTGGGCCGCCGCTTCCGCAGCCGCGGCGGATGCCGCCTCAGCCACCCTGCGCGCCTCCTCCGCGCGCAGCAGAGCCTCCTCCGCCTTGCGCTGCCTCTCGCGGCGGCGCTCCTCCGCCTCCGCGCGCAGCCGGGCCTCTTCCTCGGCCTCCCGCCGACGGCGCTCGTCCTCCTGGCGCTGGGCCTTCTCCTCGGCCTCCCGACGACGGCGCTCCTCCTCGGCCAGGCGGCGTGCCTCCTCGGCGCGCTGCCGTGCCTCCTCCGCCTGCCGTTCGGCCTCGCGCTGGCGGGCCTCCTCCAGCTCGCGGCGCTTGCGCTCCTCTTCCTCGGCCCGCAGCTTGGCCAGTTGCTCCTCGCGCTCACGCGCCAGGCGCTCCTCCTCCGCCTTGCGGGCCGCTTCCTCCTCGGCCTTGCGGCGGGCCTCCTCCTCGGCGGCCCTGCGCGCCTCCTCCTGGGCCTTCACCTCGGCCTCGGAGAGCGGAAGCATCCGATCGAGCCGGTGGCGTACGACCGTGGTCACGGCCTCCGGCTCCTGGCCCGCGTCCACGACCAGATAGCGGCCAGGGTCGGCGGCGGCCAGGGTGAGGAACCCGGCGCGCACCCGCTGATGGAACTCGGCCGGCTCGGACTCCAGCCGGTCCGGTGCCTCCGTGAAGCGCTCGCGGGCGGTCTCCGGAGACACGTCGAGCAGCACCGTCAGATGCGGTACGAGGCCGTCCGTGGCCCACCGCGAGATGCGGGCGATCTCGGTCGGCGAGAGGTCGCGGCCGGCGCCCTGGTAGGCGACGGACGAGTCGATATAGCGGTCCGAGATGACGATCGCACCGCGTTCCAGCGCAGGGCGGACCACCGTGTCGACGTGCTCGGCGCGGTCCGCCGCGTACAGCAGGGCCTCCGCGCGGTGCGACAGACCGGCCGACGAGACATCGAGCAGGATCGAACGCAGCCGCTTGCCGATGGGTGTGGCACCGGGTTCACGGGTGACGACGACCTCGTGGCCCTTGGCACGGATCCAGTCGGCGAGTGCCTCCACCTGCGTGGACTTGCCCGCGCCGTCGCCGCCTTCCAAAGCGATGAAGAAACCGGTCGCGGCAGGCGCCTGCGCCGGGTCGGCACCGCGGCGTACCGCGTCGGCCAGGTCGCGCCGCAGCGGTACACCGGACCGGTCGTCCGTCTTGGCGAGGACGATCGCCGCGACCGGCAGCAACAGCGCGCCGACCAGCATCAGGGTGAAGGCGGCGCCGCCATGGGCGAAGACGAACTCCCCGTTGGCGAGGCGGTGCGGGCCGATCGCCGCGGCGAGCAGCGGCGCGGCGACGGCGGCCAGGCCGATCGAGACCCGGACCACGGCCTGGAGGTGCTCGGTGATCCGCGGCCGACGGTGCTCCTCGGTCTCCAGGTCGATCAATACGTGCCCGATGTGCGCGGCGACTCCGGCCGCGAGTCCTGCCAGCACGGCGATGAACAGCGCGGTCGCGGTGTCCGGTACGAGCCCGAGCGCCAGCAGGGCGAGACCGGTGACGGCGATCGCCAGTGCGAGGAGCCGACGGCGCGACAGTGCGGGCAGGACGCTCTGAGCCCGCCTGATCCCCAGCCCGGTGCCGCCGGTCAGGGCAAGGACGAGAAGGGCGAAGGCGACCGGGCCGCCGCCGAGGTCGCGGGCGTGCAGTACGGCGACCGCCGCGGCCGATGCGATGGCACCGGCGACCGCGGCGCAGGCCAGGACGAGCAGCGGAACCGCACCTGTACGGCCCTTGTCGAGGCCGCCGCCGGTGGACGGGCGGCGCAGGCCCTCGAGCGGGGAGCGGGGGCGCGGGGTGGACGCGTCGGGCAGCTCGACGGCATACAGGACGGACATGCAGGCGGCGAAGAGCCCGGCCGCGACGTACGAGCCGAGCGCGGCCTGGTGCAGCGAGAACCACTCGATCCCGGATCCCAGCAGATTGCTGATCAGCGTGGCGACCAGCAGCACGGCGGCCCCCGCGGGGATCACCACGAACGAGGTACGCAGGGAGAGCCTGCGGAGCGCCTCCTGGTGGTCCGGGAGCGGACGGACGGTGGCGCCTTCCAGAGGCGGCGCCGGAAGCAGGGCTGGCGCGGCGCTCTCCCGGGCGACGGTCCAGAAGCGCTCGGCGACCCCGACGACGAAGACCGTGCCGAGGACGTACGCGAGGGCGCTGCCCGGCACCCAGTCGATCCAGAGCGGGGCGATCACCAGCAGGGGGATACGCACCCCGTCGGCGCCGACCATCGTCCAGCGGCGGTCCAGGGGGCCGCTGGGTGCGGTGAGCGCAGTGAGCGGTCCCAGCAGCACCGCGCCGAACAGCAGCGTGGCGAGGACACGGGCGCCGAACACGGTCGCGACGGCGAAGGCAGCCCCGCGGTAACCGCCGCCGAAGGCCCCTTCGGCGACGGCCGCCTGAAGCGCCAGCAGGATCAGCACCAGCAGCGCGAGCGCGTCACCGATGCCGCCGATGAGCTGCGCTCCCCACAGCCGCCGCAACGCGGGTACTCGCAACAGTGATCGAACGGCGCGTTCGCGTGAATCCGCGACAAGGGCGTCCGCACCGGATGCCCTCTGGTCGTCTGCCGTGGCTGCTCCAGGGTCGGTGGCGGCGTTCTGGGCCGCCTGCTGCTCGGCTCGCGTCATCCGCCCAGCCTATCCGGAGCATCTGACTCCCTGGGCGCCCCGTCCGAACAAACGGGCGGAGAGCGGAGAGCGCACGCCAAGGGGCCACCGCGTCGCTCTCGGCGAGGTGGCCCCTTTGTGCGTGTCCGGCTGCTATGCGTCTATTCGTCGGTGGCGGACTTCGCCGCCGTCTTCTTGGCGGCTGCCGGGGCCGTCTTCTTCGTGGTGGCCTTCTTGGCCGCCGCAGCCGTCGTCGTCTTCTTGGCGGCGGTCTTCTTCGCCGCAGCCGTCGTCGTCTTCTTGGCTGCCGTCTTCTTCGCCGCCGTCTTCTTGGCGGGTGCCTTCTTGGCGGCCTTCTTCGCCGGGCCCTTCGCCCGCTTCTCCGCCAGCAGTTCGAAGCCGCGCTCGGGCGTGATGGTCTCGACGCTGTCGTCGGTCCGCAAGGTCGCGTTGGTCTCGCCGTCGGTGACGTACGGCCCGAAGCGCCCGTCCTTCACCACGACCGGACGCTCGCTCACCGGGTCCGTGCCGAGTTCCTTCAGCGGAGGCTTGGCCGCCGCCTTGCCGCGCTGCTTCGGCTGGGCGTAGATCGCCAGCGCCTCGTCCAGCGTGATGTTGAAGAGCTGGTCTTCGGACTCCAGCGAACGCGAGTCCGTGCCCTTCTTCAGATACGGCCCATAGCGGCCGTTCTGGGCCGTGATCTCGACGCCCTCGGCGTCCTGGCCGACGACGCGCGGCAGCGACATCAGCCGGAGCGCGTCCTCCAGGGTCACCGTGTCCAGGGACATCGACTTGAAGAGGGAGGCCGTGCGCGGCTTCACCGCGTTCTTGCCGGTCTTCGGCGTGCCCTCGGGCAGCACCTCGGTGACGTACGGACCGTAGCGTCCGTCCTTGGCGACGATCTCATGGCCCGTCTGGGGGTCCTTGCCCAGCTCGAAATCGCCGCTCGGCTTGGCCAGCAGCTCCTCGGCGAGCTCGACGGTCAGCTCGTCCGGCGCGAGATCGGCGGGGACATCGGCACGCTGGTGGCCCTCCGCGTCCTTCTCGCCGCGCTCCACGTACGGGCCGTATCGGCCCACCCGCAGCACGATGCCGTCGGCCACCGGGAAGGAGGAGATCTCGCGGGCGTCGATGGCGCCCAGGTCGGTGACGAGCTCCTTGAGACCGCCGAGGTGGTCGCCGTCGCCGTTCCCGGCTTCGGCGGCGGAGCCTGTGGAGCCGCCCGTGCCCGTGCCCTCGCCGAAGTAGAAACGCCTCAGCCACGGCACCGCCTGGGCCTCGCCGCGGGCGATGCGGTCGAGGTCGTCCTCCATCTTGGCGGTGAAGTCGTAGTCGACGAGCCGCCCGAAGTGCTTCTCCAGGAGGTTGACCACGGCGAAGCTCAGGAAGGAGGGCACGAGTGCCGTGCCCTTCTTGAAGACATAGCCGCGGTCGAGGATCGTGCCGATGATCGACGCATAGGTCGACGGCCGGCCGATCTCGCGCTCCTCGAGCTCCTTGACGAGAGTGGCCTCGGTGTAGCGGGCCGGGGGCTTGGTGGCGTGGCCGTCCACCGTGATCTCCTCGGCGGTGAGCCGGTCGCCCTCCGCGACCTGCGGAAGGCGGCGCTCGCGGTCGTCCAGCTCCGCGTTCGGGTCGTCCGCGCCTTCGACGTACGCCTTCATGAAGCCGTGGAAAGTGATCGTCTTACCGGAGGCCGAGAACTCCGCGACCCGTCCGTCGGACCCGGTGCCACCGATCCTGACGGTGACGGAGTTACCGACCGCGTCCTTCATCTGGGAGGCGACGGTCCGCTTCCAGATCAGCTCGTAGAGCCGGAACTGGTCGCCGGTCAGACCGGTCTCCGCGGGGGTGCGGAAACGATCACCGGAGGGGCGGATCGCCTCGTGCGCCTCCTGCGCGTTCTTGACCTTTCCGGCGTACGTACGCGGCTTCTCGGGCAGGTAGTCGGCACCGTAGAGCTGCGTGACCTGCGCCCGGGCCGCGGCGACGGCGGTCTCCGAGAGCGTGGTCGAGTCCGTACGCATGTAAGTGATGAAGCCGTTCTCGTACAGCTTCTGCGCGATCTGCATCGTGGCCTTCGCCCCGAAGCCGAGCTTGCGCGAGGCCTCCTGCTGGAGGGTGGTGGTGCGGAACGGCGCGTACGGCGAGCGGCGGTACGGCTTCGACTCGACCGAGCGGACCGAGAACGCGGCACTCTCCAGCGCCGCCTTCAGGGCCCGGGCGTTCCCCTCGTCGAGGTGCAGCACCTGGTCGGTCTTGAGCCGGCCGTCCGGACCGAAGTCACGTCCCTGGGCCACGCGCCGCCCGTCGACCGAGGTGAGCCGGGCCGTGAAAGCTGCGGGGTCGGAGGCGTCGCCGGTGCGACCGGTGGCGAAGGTGCCGGTCAGGTCCCAGTACTCGGCGGAGCGGAAGGCGATGCGCTCGCGCTCGCGCTCGACGACGAGGCGGGTGGCCACGGACTGGACCCGGCCCGCCGACAGCCGCGGCATGACCTTCTTCCACAGGACCGGCGAGACCTCGTAACCGTAGAGGCGGTCGAGGATACGGCGGGTCTCCTGGGCGTCGACCATGCGCTTGTTGAGCTCGCGCGGGTTGGCGACGGCCTCGCGGATGGCGTCCTTGGTGATCTCGTGGAAGACCATCCGGTGGACGGGGACCTTGGGCTTGAGGACTTCGAGGAGGTGCCAGGCGATCGCCTCGCCCTCGCGGTCCTCATCGGTGGCGAGGTAGAGCTCGTCGGATGAGGCCAGCTGCTCCTTGAGCTTTCTGACCTGCGCCTTCTTGTCGGCGTTGACGACATAGATGGGCTGGAAGTCATGCTCGACGTCCACACCGAGGCGACGGACCTCGCCCGTGTACTTGTCGGGGACCTCGGCGGCCCCGTTCGGGAGGTCGCGGATGTGCCCGACGCTCGCCTCGACGACGTAGCCGGGGCCGAGGTAGCCCTTGATCGTCTTCGCCTTGGCAGGCGACTCGACGATGACGAGTCGGCGGCCGCCCTGTGCGGTCTCGCTGGTCGGGGACAACTTCGCTCTTCTCTCCGGTCGACGCTCGGTGGGCACGTACGCATGTGACGCGTGGCGTACGGCGCACGAGCCGTACTGTCACTGCTGTCGCTGCGGAGTGTGACGGTACAACCCGCCCCCGTGTCAAACGGCAAAAGCCCGCAACGGCCACTCGAACGGTAACCCGAGTCCAGGCATTCCTGCCGCCCGGACCGCCACGCCGGATGTCGGGGCGAAGCGGAACGTCGCGTCTCAGTTCTGTTCCCTCCTCTCCTCGGCGCGGCGCCGGGACGGGCTTCCCGGGCACCCGGACCGGCCCATCCGGGCACGTCCGGGCATCGGCCACCCGAATTTCGGGTGAAGGCGTCGAGGGTTCACCCGGGCGGCGCCAGGGCGCGTCGCGGAGTGCCCGGGTGGCGCTGGTCACTGTCGCGGAGACCTCACCGGAGAAACCGGACAGGCCGGAGACGCGAGGAAAACGGAACCGGAACCGGAACCGGAAGAGGAGAGGGAGGGGAAATACCGCTTCCGTCCGGGTGCGCTTCTGTCCGGGTGGGCCGGACACATTCGGCCCACCGTTCGAACACAACGACCGGAACCAGAAAGGGAGGCTGGGTGGCGGTCGTCTGGCCGCCCTGGGCACCTGACGGGTGGCGGTTGCCCTGGCCTCCCCTGGCCCCTGGCAGCTACGCCCCGGTCACAGGCGCCGGCACCGGATCGAGGAACCCTTCTTCCACCAGCAGCCTGATGGCCCCGGGTGTGCGGTCCCGCAGCAGCACCGGGTCCTCGCCCATGAGCTGGGCGATGGCATCGAGGATCCGCCCGGCGCTGAGCGTCCCGTCGCACACCCCGGCAAAGCCCGCGCCTACATGGTCGACCTTGGTGGCACGGCGCATGCCGCGGTTCTGCCGCAGCACGACGTGCTCGGGGTCCTCCGCACCGGGCGGGCCCACCTGCTCCTGCGTCACCTCAGCGGCGAGCACAAAGGCGTCGGCGAGCAGCGCCGCGTCATCGCGCGATCGCAGATAGTCCTGCCGCTCGAAGTGGGTCCGCACCGCCTCGCCAAGGGGCTGCTCCACCGGGTGCGGCCATTCCTCCACGACGACCGACGGGCGGTCCGAGCCGGACTTGCGCAGCGTGATCCAGCCGAAGCCCACCGCCTTGGTACCGCGCGACTCGAACTCGTCCAGCCAGGCGTCGTACCGCGCCGCGTACTCCTCGGGAGTCGTCCGGTGATCGCCGCTGTCCCTGAGCCACAGCTCGGCGTATTGCGTCACGTCCTGCACCTCGCGCTGGACGATCCAGGCGTCACAGCCGCTCGGCACCCAGGAACGCACCCGCTCCTGCCAGTCCTCCCCTTCCACGTGCTGCCAGTTGGCGAGGAACTGCGCGAACCCCCCGACGTTGAGCCGGTCACCCGACTGCTGGACGAGCGAACGGCACAGATCGTCCCCGCCCATCCCGCCGTCCCGGTAGGTCAGCCGGGCGCCGGGAGAGATGACGAACGGGGGATTGGACACGATCAGGTCGTACGTCTCCGACGCGACCGGTTCGAAGAGCGAGCCCTCGCGCAGATCGGCATCGGGCGCCCCGGACAGCGCGAGCGTGAGGCGGGTGAACACCAGGGCCCGCGGGTTGAGGTCGGTGGCCGTGACACGGGAAGCGTGCTGGGCCACGTGCAGGGCCTGGATCCCGGATCCGGTGCCCACGTCGAGTGCGGTGGCGGCCGGCGTACGGACGGTGATGCCGGCCAGGGTGGTGGAGGCCCCTCCGACGCCGAGCACCATCGCCTCGTCCCTGCCACTGGCACCCCCGGCTCCGCCGACAGCGCAGCCGAGGTCGGAGACGATGAACCAGTCCTGGTTCTCGGGCCCGCCGTAGGGGCGGATGTCGACCGTCGCCCGGACGCCGTCGCCGTCCTCGACCACCCAGCCGTCGCCGAGCACCTCCTCCAGTGGCAGCACGGCGCGCGCCCGGTCGCGGGAGACCGTGCGCTGGAGGAGGAACAGCCGGACGAGCGTCTCGAGCGGGGAGTCGCCACGGGTGGCGCGCATCGCGGGGACGGTCTCGCTGCGGGCGAGCGCGGCGTAGGCGGGCGCGCCGAGCAGGTCGAGCAGGCCGTCGGCGGTGAAGTCGGCGGCGAGCAGGGCATCGCGCAGCCGGGCGGACTGAGCGGGCGCGGGGAGGACCCCGGGGAAGCTGGTCGTACTCACGCGCCCATTCTCACCCGCGGGCCGGAGACAGAGAGCCGGCTCAAGGGGCTGGGGCGTCCGGAGCACGGTCATTGGCTGGGCGAGGTGCCGGGTTCACGGACGGGCCCGGGCTGGGCGTGGGCCCGCTCACCCGCGGGCCCACGCACAAGCTGAAGGACGACTACTCGCCGGAGGAATCCGGTGTGCCTTGGGACTTCGACGGGCCGCTCGCGTTCGAGGGCTTGGCCGGTGGCTTGGCCGCCGGCTGCGAGGCCTGACCCGCGGGCGTCGAGGCACCCGAGCCCGGGTTCCCGCTCGCGGTCACCGAGGGCTTGACCTTCTGACAGCCGGGCTGCTTGGCCATCGCCTGCCCGAGCTCGCCGGACTGGAGCTTGGCCAGCGCGTCCTGGTCCATCTTCTCGATCTTGGTCAGCCCGTCGGCGACGTCCTGCAACCCGTCGGCGAACTTCTGCTGGTCCTTGGGGCTGAGCGCGTCGACCTGCTTCTTCAGGTTCACGTAGGCGGCGGCCGTGGCGTTGAGTTCCTTGACCGCGTCCTGCTGCAGCGCCGCGCCGTTCTCGACCGGCGGGCTGCCGGCCGACTGCACCGCGGCGGCCAGCGCCTTGTTGGCGTCGGCGATGTCCTGGAAGGCCTTCGAGTCGGCGGCCTGGATGTCGGCCGGCTTGCCGTCGGCGGCGGTCGAGATGATCGTCTGCTGGGCGTCGGCCCGCTTCTGGATCTGCGGCTGTGCCTTGTCGCAGACCGTCTTGGCCCAGGCGTTCACCTTGCCGTCGTTGTCGTCGCTGGTGCAGCCCGACAGAGCGAGCACGAGTACCGCGCCGCCCGACAGCGATGCCGCGAGCTTCTTGTTCACCTTCACCGGATCGGTCCCTTCCAAGGCTCTCGGCCCCGGAACATACACGGCAAGAGGACGACAATCGCATGACAGCAGTCCGGACTGTAGGGCTTTGCAGCCATTTGAACCAAGAGATACGAGGCTCTCATCACGTCATGCCGGTGAGCGGCACGCGTGCGGATGCGCGAACGGGCGGGCGACACGCCAATGCGCGCCGCCCGCCCGTGGTTTGAACCGGCCCTTCATGCAGATGGTGAAGCCCTGCGCGAAGGCCTGCACGAACGCCCGAGGGGAACCTCCGTGCGGGGCTGCTACGAAACGACCGCCGGATCCGGCGACTTCGTCGAACGCTCGGCCGCGTTGCCGTCGTCGCCCACGGCCACGCTGCGTCGCTTCGACGCGTACACGGCAACCAGGATGACCAGCAGGGCGAGCGTGGCGATCACCGCCCGTGCGCCGGCGTTGGCGTCGTCGCCGTAGGTGAACTGCACGACGGCCGGAGCGATCAGCAGCGCCACCAGGTTCATCACCTTGAGCAGCGGGTTGATCGCGGGACCCGCGGTGTCCTTGAACGGGTCGCCCACCGTGTCGCCGATGACGGTGGCGGCGTGGGCGTCGCTGCCCTTGCCGCCGTGGTGGCCGTCCTCGACGAGCTTCTTGGCGTTGTCCCAGGCGCCGCCGGAGTTGGCGAGGAAGACGGCCATGAGGGTGCCGGTGCTGATGGCTCCCGCGAGAAACGCGCCCAGCGCACCGACTCCGAGAGTGAAGCCGACCGCGATCGGCGCCAGCACCGCGAGCAGCCCGGGGGTGGCCAGCTCGCGCAGCGCGTCCTTGGTGCAGATGTCGACGACGCGTCCGTACTCCGGCTTCTCGCTGTAGTCCATGATCCCGGGGTGCTCGCGGAACTGCCGCCGCACCTCGAAGACCACCGCACCGGCCGACCGGGAGACCGCGTTGATCGCGAGACCGGAGAACAGGAAGACCACGGCTGCACCGAGGACAAGGCCCACCAGGTTGTTGGGCTGGGAGATGTCCAGACTGAGGCTCATCTCTCCCGCCCTGGCGCCCACATCGGCGACCGCGGTGGCGATCGCGTCCCGGTACGAGCCGAAGAGCGCGGCCGCGGCGAGTACGGCGGTCGCGATGGCGATGCCCTTGGTGATCGCCTTGGTGGTGTTGCCCACGGCGTCGAGGTCGGTGAGCACCTGCGCGCCCGCGCCCTGGACGTCGCCCGACATCTCCGCGATGCCCTGGGCGTTGTCGGAGACGGGACCGAAGGTGTCCATGGCCACGATGACGCCGACGGTGGTCAGCAGCCCGGTGCCGGCCAGCGCCACCGCGAACAGAGCCAGCATGATCGAGGTGCCGCCGAGCAGGAACGCCCCGTACACCCCGAGGCCGATCAACAGCGCGGTGTAGACGGCCGACTCCAGACCGATGGAGATGCCGGCGAGCACCACGGTCGCCGGTCCGGTGAGCGAGGACTTGCCGATGTCACGGACCGGTCGGCGGTTGGTCTCGGTGAAGTACCCGGTCAGCTGCTGGATCAGAGCGGCCAACACGATGCCGATGGCCACGGCCACCAGCGCGAGGATGCGCGGGTCTCCGCCGTGCGCCAGGATCGCGGCCTCGGTGACACCGTCCAGGTCCGCGTACGACGACGGCAGGTAGACGTACACGGCGGCGGCCACGAGGACGAGTGAGATCACCGCGGAGATGAAGAAGCCGCGGTTGATGGCGCTCATCCCGCTGCGGTCGGCGCGCCGCGGGGCGACCGCGAAGATACCGATCATCGCGGTGACCACGCCGATCGCCGGCACGATCAGCGGGAAGGCCAGACCCAGATCGCCGAAGGCGGCCTTGCCGAGGATGAGCGCGGCGACCAGCGTGACGGCGTAGGACTCGAACAGGTCAGCCGCCATGCCCGCGCAGTCGCCCACGTTGTCGCCGACGTTGTCGGCGATGGTGGCGGCGTTGCGCGGGTCGTCCTCGGGGATGCCCTGCTCGACCTTGCCGACGAGGTCGGCGCCGACGTCCGCGGCCTTGGTGAAGATGCCGCCGCCGACACGCATGAACATGGCGATGAGCGCGGCGCCGAGGCCGAAGCCCTCCAGCACCTTCGGCGCGTCGGCCGCGTAGACGAGCACCACGCAGGAGGCGCCGAGCAGGCCGAGGCCCACCGTGAACATGCCGACCACACCGCCCGTGCGGAAAGCGATCTTCATGGCCTTGTGTGCGACCGCCGTCAGATCCTTTTCCGGTTCGCCTTCCGCCGGAGTGGCCTCACGTGCGGCTGCGGCGACGCGGACATTGCTGCGCACGGCAAGACGCATGCCGATGTATCCGGTGGCCGCCGAGAAAATCGCGCCCACCAGGAAGAACACGGAACGCCCGCCCCGCTGGGTCCAGTTGTCGGCCGGAAGCAGCATCAGCAGGAAGAACACGATCACGGCGAAGATGCCAAGAGTGCGCAACTGCCGCGCCAGATAGGCATTCGCACCTTCCTGGACGGCTGCCGCGATCTTCTTCATGGAATCGGTGCCTTCACCGGCTGCCAGAACCTGGCGCACCAGCAGCTGGGCAACGACCAGCGCCGCCAGCGCAACGGCCGCGATCACAATGACGATCATCCGATTTTCATCGGTGAGTACCGCAGCAGCGAGAGAAGTGGGGTGGTCGATCAGGTGTGGGTTGAAGAGCCCCGCCATTCGTCCTCCTTGACGTTCAGCGCTCAAGATGTGGACGGATTCTAGGGAGCGGAACCTGATCAAAACAGGGCGCGGCAAACGGAATTGACCTTCACTTGCTCCTCAGCAAAAAGATCGCGCTCTGAGATACGCACCGAAAGCAGTAATGCCGCAAAAGCATTGACGCTTGATCAATGATCTAGATAAATGAAAAAGACCCTGCTCAGCAGGGTCGGTCAGATGAATGATCATATGCCGAGCGGCATATGCATGACGGGGGTCTACGGGGTTAGTGGGTCAAAGGGTGTGCGGTCTCAGGGTCAAGGGTCACGAAGTGACCGTGGCCGGATTGATCGGCCAGCTCATCCTGATGACACCGCCATCGGCGCCGGACGTCACCTCGACATCGTCGACGAGCCCGCTGATCACCGCGAGACCCATCTGGTCCTCACCGCCGCCGTCCGAGCCGTCATCGGCTCCCGCGGCGGAACCGGACGCGGCCCCGCCCTCGGCGCCATCGGCAGGCACCTCGTCGACGACCTCGATCGAGAAGCTCTTCTCCTCCTCGGTCAGCAGCACCCGCACGGGGGCGGTGAGGCCGTTGACGCGGTGCAGCCCTACGGCACGGCTGCACGCCTCACCGACGGCGAGCCTGACCTCATCGAGCACGGTCTCGTCGACCCTGGCCCGGCGTGCCACGGCAGCGGCGACCAGACGGGCCGTCCTGACGTGCTCGGGCTGAGCGCTGAAGCGCAGTTCGACGGTGGCCATGCGGTCCCCCTTGGACGTACGAGCGTGCGATGGTGCTTCCGGGCCTGCTTGTCAGGGCCCGGGCGACTGTGCCCGGGCCCGGGCCCGAATCTCAGAAATCTCCGGTATTCCCCAGACACTTCGGGAGCCTTCAGCGGTCTCCGGGACTGCTCAGGATTCCCGGAGTCGCCTGGGTTCCCCGGAAGCCTCCGGACCTGGGGCGGTCCGGAGGTCTCCGGGATCTCCGTGTCTTCCGGCCGACTCAGTCGGTCGCGGCGACGGCCTCGTCGACCGTCGTGTGGATGGGGAACACCTTGGTCAGACCAGTGATCCGGAAGATCTTGAGAATGCGCTCCTGGTTGCAGACCAGGCGCAGAGAGCCTTCGTGCGCACGCACACGCTTGAGACCGCCCACCAGGACGCCGAGGCCGGTCGAGTCGAGGAAGTCCACACCCTCCATGTCGACAACCAGGTGGTAGCTGCCGTCGTTCACCAACTCGACCAACTGCTCGCGCAGCTTGGGCGCGGTATACACATCAATCTCGCCACCGACCTCAACGACCGTGCGGTCGCCACCAGGGCCGGACACATTGCGAGTCGACAGGGACAGGTCCACGGATCCTCCAGCACCTTGCTATCGAGCGGTCGCCCCTCCGGGTCTCCCCGACGGAGCCAGGGGGCGCATCGCCAGCCGCGATGGCATTCAATCACTTACCAGCAGCCATGCACGACGCCTTGGGACCATTGTCCGTCACGCCGGTGACACACTCGGTGCCGATGGCCAAGAATCACCGTTCCAGACGACCCGCCGAGAGCGGGGAGACCCGCCGCCCGTCCCCCGGCACGGTCCTCGACCGGCTCACCGCGGGGGCGGGCCGGGCTGCGCGCATCACTCATACGGAGCACTTGCCCCCAAGGCCGGGTCGCCATGCGGTCTGGCCCCATCGCATCCGCGCGGAAGTGATCGCCGCGATCGAGCAGGCGGGTATCGAACACCCCTGGGCGCACCAGGCGACCGCCGCCGAGCACGCCCTGGACGGCGAGTCGGTCGTGATCGCCACCGGTACCGCGTCCGGCAAGTCCCTGGCCTATCTCGCCCCCGTGCTCAGCAGCCTGCTCGACGGCGCCGAGGCCCCCAACGGACGCGGCACCACGGCCCTCTACCTCGCCCCGACCAAGGCCCTGGCCGCCGACCAGCGGCGCGCGGTGAGAGAGCTCGCCGCCCCGCTCGGCAACCGGGTGCGACCGGCCGTGTACGACGGCGACACGCCCGTCGAAGAGCGCGAATGGGTCCGCCAGTACGCGAACTACGTGCTCACCAATCCGGACATGCTCCACCGCGGGATACTCCCCTCACACCCCCGCTGGTCCTCCTTCCTGCGCTCGCTGCGCTATGTGGTCATCGACGAGTGCCACACCTACCGGGGCGTCTTCGGCTCCCATGTGGCCCAGGTGCTGCGACGGCTGCGGCGGATATGCGCCCGGTACGGCGCCGACCCCGTGTTCCTCCTCGCCTCCGCCACCGCGGCGGAACCGGCCGCCGCCGCCCGCCGCCTGACCGGTGTGCCCGTCACCGAGGTCGCCGACGACGCCTCACCGCGCGGTGAGCTCGTCTTCGCCCTCTGGGAGCCCCCTCTCACCGAACTGCACGGCGAGAAGGGCGCCCCGGTCCGCCGCACGGCCACCGCCGAGACTGCCGACCTGCTCACCGACCTGACGGTCCAGGGCGTCCGTACGGTCGCGTTCGTGCGGTCCCGGCGCGGGGCCGAGCTGATCTCCGTCATCGCCCAGGAGCGCCTGGCCGAGGTGGACCGCTCACTCGCCCGGCGGGTCGCCGCCTACCGGGGCGGCTATCTGCCGGAGGAACGCCGTGCCCTGGAGCGCGCCCTGCACTCGGGTGAACTCCTCGGGCTGGCCGCCACCACGGCTCTGGAACTCGGGGTGGACGTCTCGGGGCTCGACGCCGTCGTGATCGCCGGGTACCCGGGCACCCGGGCATCGCTCTGGCAGCAGGCGGGCCGGGCCGGCCGCTCGGGGCAGGGCGCTCTCGCCGTGCTGGTCGCCCGCGACGATCCGCTCGACACCTTCCTCGTCCACCACCCGGAGGCGCTGTTCCGGCAGCCGGTCGAAACGACCGTCCTCGACCCGGACAACCCCTACGTGCTCGCCCCGCACCTGTGCGCCGCCGCCGCTGAGCTGCCACTGACCGAGGACGACCTCGCTCTGTTCGGACCCGCCGTGACCGGGCTGCTTCCCCAGTTGGAGAGCGCCGGGCTGCTGCGCAGGCGCACCGCGGGCTGGTACTGGACCCGCCGTGAGCGTGCAGCCGACCTCACGGACATCCGGGGTGAGGGCGGGCGCCCGGTGCAGATCGTCGAGGCCGCGACCGGACGGCTGCTCGGCACCGTCGACGAGTCCGCCTCGCACACCGCCGTCCATGAGGGAGCCGTCCACCTCCACCAGGGCCGTACGTATTTGGTGAAGCGACTGGACCTGGACGACTCGGTCGCCCTCGTCGAAGAGGCCAACCCGCCGTACTCCACCACCGCGCGTGACACCACCTCCATCTCCGTGCTGGACACCGACACCGAGCTCCCCTGGGGGGCCGGACGACTGTGCTTCGGCTCCGTCGAAGTCACCAACCAGGTCGTCTCCTTCCTCCGCCGCAAACTGATCACCGGTGAGGTGCTCGGCGAGACCAAACTCGATCTGCCCCCGCGCACCCTGCGCACGAGAGCCGTGTGGTGGACGGTCACCGAAGACCAGCTGGAGGCCGCACGGGTGAATCCCGAGCAGCTCGGCGGCGCCCTGCACGCCGCCGAGCACGCGTCCATCGGACTGCTCCCGCTCTTCGCCACGTGCGACCGCTGGGACATCGGCGGGGTCTCCGTGCCGATGCATCCGGACACCCTGTTGCCCACGGTCTTCGTCTATGACGGCCACCCGGGTGGCGCGGGCTTCGCCGAGCGGGCCTTCCACACCGCCCGTGAATGGCTGACCGCGACCCGTGAGGCCATCGCCTCGTGCGAGTGCGAGGCAGGCTGTCCGTCCTGTATCCAGTCCCCCAAATGCGGCAACGGCAATGAGCCACTGCACAAGCGGGCCGCCGTGCGCCTTCTGACGGTCCTTCTCAGGGACGCGCCGGCCGACGCGGACCCCGAGGGCCAAGAGGACTCTGCGGAGCGTTCCTGAGCCCTCTGAAGGGCTTCAGGGGGCTGTCCCGCTACGCCCCCGGTACCCCCGAACCCCCGAACCTCCGGGTCCACGGGTCAGGGGGGTCCTGCGCGGGATCTGACCTCCGGTGAGAAGGGACCGAGGTCGGCGCTCACCGTCACATCGGCGATCTCCCCGTCCACCGTGCACCTGACCAGAGTGGTCCCCTGGGCATCGGCCACCCGGGCCGCGGCATCGCATGCCCGCGATGTGCCTCCGAGAGCGCGGTCGGCTGCGGCGATGGCCGCGAGATCCGCAGCGGCGCCCGCCTGATGGCGGGCGATCACCGCTCGCCCCAGGGCCAGCACCGCGGCGAAGACCACACACAGCGCACACGCCGTCATGGCGACCCACACGGTCGCCGAACCCCTGTCGCCCCCTGATCTCATGGCCTCGTTCATGGCGCCTCCTCGCCCACGCTGTCCTCGGCGAGCGCGGCGGCTTGAGCGGTCAGGTCGAGCATCAGGGCCCCCGGGCCGGGTGCGGGGGCCTTCACACGAACCCGCCAGAGGTCACCCTCCCGTCCGATCAGGACCTCGGCTCCCGGCGGGGCGGCTGACCGTGCGGCGGCCAGTGCCGCTCCCCGCGGCTCCGATCTCGCCGCCGCTCTGGCTCCTGCCCTGGCGGCATCCACACACTGGATCTGTGCGGCTGCCGCCATCAGGGCCCACAGAAGGGCCATGGCGAGGAACACCAGCGCCGGAACGGCCAACGCCGCCTCCGCCGTCACGGCCCCTCGGTCCCGCAGTAACATCCGCGGTCCCGCCACGGCGGCCCCGGCACCGACGCCCCCGGTGGCCGCGGGGACCTCAGAATTGCGCACTGAGCGCCCTTCCGATCACCGATTCGAGCGCCCCGGAGACCGTGCCGCTCGTTACGATCTTGTAGAGAACCGCCGCGAAAGCGCACGCCGCGATCGTGCCCATGGCGTACTCCGACGTGGTCATCCCCGCGTCGGCGTGGGGCCGTCGCGTGCCGAGCCATGTCCGCGCGACGGCTACCGCCCGGGTCGTCCCGGTCACCCAGTCCTTCATCCGTGCCATGAAGCTCATGCCAATCCCCTCATCTCATCGTGTAGTTGCTGCCAGTCGCGCTTCAGTGGCCGCTCAGGAGCCCGTTCGCCAGGCCGATCACCACCGGGGCCACCCCGATCGCCAGGAACGCGGGCAGAAAGCAGAGCCCTACGGGCGCCGTGATCAGGACCTGGGCGCGCTGGGCGCGCGCCGCGGCGGATCTGGCCCGCTCAGCCCTGAGGCCCGCGGCCAGCCGCGAGACGGGCTCCGCCGCCGGTGCTCCCGACGAGCCGGCCCGCTCAAGACACCGGGCCAGCCCGTCCCCACCCGGTATCTCACCGAACCGCCCCCACGCCTGGGCCGGTTCACCACCGAGCCGCAGCTCCGCCGCGGTCATCGCCAGCCGCTCGCCCACCGGCCCGCCCAGGGACTCCCCCACGGCTTCCGCCGCCTCGCGCGGCCCCGCACCCGCGGAGATACAGGCAGCCAGAAGATCGGCGGCGAGCGGAAGTTGCTCCCCGGCACGGTCCTGCGCCACAGCTTTGTCCCGCGCCCGGCCCTGCTGCCATCGCCAGATGCCATAGGCGCCCGCGGCACCCAGCAGCGATCCGGTCACGGGGCCGACCAGGGCAAAACCCATCACCACCGCGCTCGCGGGCAGGGCCCACTGCCGGACCCGCGCCCCGTATCGAGGCATCCGGTCGCGCAGTCGCTCAGGTGGCGCCGGCCTGGGCACAAGGGCGTCGAACCGCCGGCGCAGCCGACGCTCACGCCGCCGGTCCGCCAATGCCAGGGCCAGCCAGACCACGGCCACCGCCGCCAGAGCGCGCAGCTCCGGCCGTGCCCCCAGGCTGTGGATGAACCCGCCGCTCATGGCCGCGCCCCCGCCCGCACGATGCGCACCGCCCAGCAGAGCCCTGCCGCCTCGAGCAGCCCGCCCACCAACAGACAGCCCACCCCGGCCGGTGTATGCATCAGCACCTTCAGCGGACCGGCCCCGAGCGCCGAGCCCAGCGCCAGCCCCACCACCGGAAGCATCGCCAGGACCAGGACCGTCGACCAGGCTCCGGCCAACTGGGCACGCAGCCCCTCCCGTTGCTCCCGCTCACCGCGAAGTGCGGCCTCCAGCCGGTCCAGTCCGGTGGCCAGCCCCGCTCCTCCGTCCACCGACACCAGCCAGCAGGCGGCCAGTCCGGCGAGCCCGGCCGCCCCAGGCTCCTGGGCCGCCCGACGCAGCTGCGCCGGTACATCCCCGCCGAACCGTGCGGCGGCGAACACGGCGGCCTCGGCCGCGCCCAGAGCTCCCGTGGCCCGGCCGAGAGCCAGCAGCGCCTGCCCGGGCTGGCGCCCGGCTCTCAGCTCACCGGCGATCCCACCGCACAGGGCGATCACCGCGTCGGCTCTGCGCTCCTTCGCACGCCTGCCCTCGGCTGCGCGCAACTGGCGTCCCACCACGGGCACCGCGAGGGCTCCCACGAGCAGCGGCAGCGGCGAATCGCCCAGCAGCGCCAGCAGCGCTGCCCCCGGCAGACACAGCCACTCGCGCCGGAAGCGCCGTACGATCCGCCGACAGAACTCCCCGCCCGGGCCTGGCGCGAGCGCTGCGGTGCCCCCGTCCGGGAGCACCAGCCGAGCCCGTCTGACGGCAGGAGCCCCGATGGCCGACATCCAGGCCGCGGCACCTGCACAGACCGCGGCGCACAGCGCCGCCGCCGTCACCACGCACCCCCGATCAGTGCCCACAACCGCTCCCAGCCACGCTCCCGCACGAAGCCCGTGGCGCCCCAGCGCAGCGCGGGCACGGTCACCACCAGCCCGGCCGCGTCCCGCTCCAGCACATGCACCTCGGCGACCCGTCGACACCCGTGCCGGTCCCGTACGAGATGCACCACGACCGACAGGGCTGCGGCCAGTTGGCTGTGCAGCGCGGCCCGGTCCAGACCCGCGGCCGTGCCCAGGGCCTCCAGCCTGGCCGGCACGTCGGAAGCCGTATTGGCATGAACGGTGCCGCTGCCGTCATGTCCCGTGTTCAACGCCGCCAGCAGATCCATGACTTCGGCGCCCCTGACCTCTCCGACGACCAGCCGGTCCGGCCGCATCCGCAGGGCTTGCCGTACCAGGTCCCGCAGGGTGACCTGGCCCGCTCCCTCCTGGTTGGCCGGACGGGACTCCAGCCGGACGACATGGGGGTGGTCGGGCCGCAACTCCGCGGAGTCCTCGGCCAGTACGATCCGCTCACGCTCGCCCACGAGACCGAGCAGCGTGGACAGAAGCGTCGTCTTGCCCGTGCCGGTGCCGCCGCTGATCACGTAGGAGATCCGCGCCGCGATCAGCGCCTTGAGCAGCCGGTCGCCGCCCGGTGGAACCGTGCCCGCCGCGACGAGCTCGCTCAGGGAGAAGGCCTTGGGTCGCACCACTCGCAGCGAGAGACAGGCGGCGCCGACCGCCACCGGGGGCAGCACCGCGTGCATGCGCGTGCCGTCGGGAAGCCTGGCGTCCACCCAAGGGCGAGCGTCGTCCAGCCGCCGCCCGGCCACTGCCGCGAGCCGCTGCGCCAGTCTGCGCACGGCCCCCGCGTCGGTGAAGGTGACGCCGGTGAGTTCGAGTCCGCCGCCGCGGTCCACCCAGACCCGGTCCGGGGCGGACACCAGCACGTCCGTCACGGCGGGGTCGGCGAGCAGCGGCTCCAGCGGTCCGGTCCCCACCAGCTCGCACCGCAACTCCTCGGCTGCTCCGAGCACTTCCGCGTCGCCGAGGAGCCGCCCCTGCGCCCGGAGGGCCGCCGCCACCCTGGCCGGTGTGGGCTCGGCACCGCTCTCCGCCAGCCGCTGCCGCACCGCTTCGAGCAATGCCGCGGTCACCTGGCACCACCGGCTGCGTGTGCCCGCTCCCAGAACGCCGAGCAGAACCGGGCCAACGGCCCACGCGATCCGACTCCGGGCGGGACTCCCCCGTTCAGGTCGGCGCTCAGCCCGGTGTCCCATGGCAGCTCGCCCACCAACGGCAGGCCGAGGGCGTCGGCCACCCACCTCTCGTCCAGCCCCGCCGCGTACGGCCCGCGCACCACAACCCGCAGGTCGGAGAGCACCATGCCCACGGCCGACGCGACGCGCCGCGCTGCCGCGACCGCACGAAGCTCCCCTGGCACCACCAGCAGCCCGGCATCGAGCTGCGCCAGGGCCTCTGCGGCGCTTTCGTCGACCCGGCGAGGCAGGTCCACGACCACCACGCCACCCCGTCGGCGAGCTGCCGCGAGCACCGCGCGCATCGCCTCCCGGGGCACCGCGACCATGTCACCGCGGTCCCAGCTGAGCACCCGCAACCCGTGCGCCGCGGGGAGAGACTCCTCCAGCGCACCCCCGGCCACCCGGCCCTTCGACGTGGCGAACTCCGGCCAGCGTCTCCCCTCGGCGTGTTCTCCGCCGAGGAGGACATCGAGGCCGCCGCCCAGGGGATCACCGTCGACGAGCATCGTCCGCCACCCCTGCCGGGCCGCGGTGACGGCGAGAGCTCCGGCGAGCGTGGACGCTCCGGCGCCTCCGCTGCCTCCGATCACCCCGACGGTCAGCGCGGGCCTGCCCACCCCTTCGGCGACATCGGCAATGCGATCGACCAGCCAGCCCTCGGCGTCGGGAAGCCGCAGCACACAGTCCGCGCCGATCTCGACGGCGGACCGCCAGACGCCGGGGTCGTCCTGGTCGTGTCCAACGAGCAGCACCCCGCTCCTGCGGGACGCTCCTCTGCAGCGTGCGGCCGCGTCGTCGCCGACCAGGACGAGCGGGGCGCTGTCCCAGCTTCCTCTCCCCAGCCCTTCGGGCACCGTGTGGTGGACCTGCGGATCGACCCCGGCGGCGGCGCACAGCCTCAGGAGATCGTCGAGAAGCTCCGGATCCTCGGTGAGGATCAACGGACCTTCGCGCCGCTCACCCGCAGCCGAACACGGACCGGGTGGTTCCGGCGCACCAGAGGTGTGGTGCGCGCCAGGCACGCCGGTACGGGAACCGGAAGCGCCGGGCTCACCGGATCCGTGGGGCGGACCGGACCATGCGGATGCCGCATGCGGATGGGCCACGGGGAACGGCGAGGATGCCATGGGCGCATCGGATGCGCTGGACGTAGCAGATGTGAGCGAACCCACCATGATTTCTCCGACTCTCACCGCGCAGTGCGGTGGATGCCAGAGGGTCGGCGCACCGGCCCTCATCAGTGATTCCTTCGGCCCGTGAACTTCGTGGCCGGAATCACCGTGCAGCGCGCCGGAAAATCATGTGGATCTTGCTCGAAAACTGTGGACGGCCCACCACTTGTGAATATCTCACTCACCCATACCAGTGACTTCCGGTATGACTTCCAGAGCGCAGCGCACCAACTACACAGTGTGACAAAAGCGGAGGGGTGTGCGGGCGCCACGGCGGAGCACGGCGAAGCATCAGGAAGGGCCGAACGATCCGGCGAGAGGGACGAAAACGCGTCCGGACATGCGACGACCCCCGCCGGGGGGGAGAGCGGGGGTCGTCCCCACGGCCGACTCGGGGGGGGAGGAGCCGGACCGGGTTAGCACGGTCGCGAACGATCCGTGACTTCCATGGTGTACCCGAGAGCCTTCTCAGGCAAACCCACACGCCGCAGCTTACGCCGAATGGTGGGCGCCTATGCTCGGCTTCGTGGAAAACCACTCCTTGCCGCGCGCAGCAGCGTTCTTTGACCTGGACAAGACGGTCATTGCGAAGTCATCGACGCTGACCTTCAGCAAGTCCTTCTACCAAGGAGGACTGATCAACCGGCGCGCCGTACTGCGCACCGCCTACACGCAGTTCGTCTTCCTCGCAGGCGGCGCCGATCACGACCAGATGGAGCGGATGCGTCAGTATCTGTCAGCACTCTGCAAAGGCTGGAACGTCCGTCACGTCAAGGAGCTCGTCGCCGAGACCCTCCACGATCTGATCGACCCGATCATCTACGACGAGGCGGCCTCCCTTATCGAGGAACACCACACCGCCGGACGGGATGTCGTGATCGTCTCCACCTCCGGCGCCGAGGTGGTCGAGCCGATCGGCGAGTTGCTCGGCGCGGACCGCGTGGTCGCGACCCGCATGGTCGTCGGCGATGACGGTTGCTTCACCGGGGAGATCGAGTACTACGCCTACGGCCCGACCAAGGCCGAAGCCGTACGGGAGCTCGCCGAGTCAGAGGGATACGACCTGTCGCGCTGCTACGCGTACAGCGACTCCGTCACTGATGTCCCCATGCTGGAGTCGGTGGGCCACGCCTACGCGGTCAACCCGGACCGCGCCCTGCGCCGCGAGGCGGTCTCACGCGGCTGGCCCGTGCTCGTCTTCAACCGCCCGGTACGTCTGAAGCAGCGCCTCCCCCGCTTCACCATGCCGCCGCGGCCCGCTCTGCTCGCCGCGGCAGCGGTCGGCGCGGCAGCGGCCACCGCGGGGCTCGTCTGGTACGTCAGCCGACGGCGCGGCAGCGCCATTGCCCGTATTTGAACCTAAAAGTAAAGAAGTGCAGGGAGGGGTTCCGCTTGCCGGGCCGCTGGAGTACAAAGGACTCAACGGCCCGCGAGACCTGGGACATCCGAGAGGATCACCTTCTACGCAGCAAAGGCCCCACGGACCGAAGCATGGCCGATCAGCACCCACGCGACGTCGACCCGTCGATTACGGGCCAGCCGCACCAGGTGACGGACAAAGTTTCCGGCCTGATGGGCAACATATCGAGGACGCTTGGTAACTGAGCGGACATGCCAGCGGCGGTACCAATTCCGGTACCGCCGCAACCTATTGCCCGACCCCGTGGGGTCGGTTTCAGCCAGGCCCCGCCGAGCGAACGGGTAGGACAGGGTCTAGGCGGCGCCGCGCTGGAGCGCCTCACAGACCGCCGTCGACTCCCGTACACCCAACTCGACGGCCCGCCCGCAGTGCGTGATCCAGGCCGCCATCCCCTCCGGGGTCCCTGACAGGTAGCCGTCAAACGCGGCAGCGTAGGCGGCCCGTCCGAGCTCCGCGTGACCCACCTCGGCGGGGCAGATCGACTTGGGGTCGAGACCGCTGCCCACGAGGACGATGCGTTCCGCCGCCCTGGCGATCAGTCCGTTGTACGACGCGAACGGGCGCAGTGCGAGGAGTTCGCCGTGTACGACGGCGGCCGTCACGAGGGCCGGGGCCGAACTGCCCTCGATCACCAGCCCGGAGAGCCCGTCGAGACGAGCAGCCACCTCGTCGGCATCCGGCAGCGGCGCGTTGACGAGCGGTTCGTCGGCCGTTTCACCCGCGAGTCGGGGACGACCGACCGCCTCGTCCGGCGCGACACCTCCCGCGGCCACCAGATGGAGCCGCGCCAGGACCCGGAGAGGGGACTGCCGCCAGATGGAGAGCAACTGACCGGATTCCGCGGACAGCCTGAGAGCGGCTCCGACGATCCGGGCCTCATTCTCGGCGCCGAAGTCGGTACGTCGGCGCACCTCCTCCAGCGCCCAGTCGGCCCCCGAGAGCGCCGCGGAACCACGGGCGCCGCGCAGTGCCGCCTCGGACGCGACCTCGTTGCTGCGCCGCCGCATGACCCGGTGGCCGTAGACACGGTCGACGGCCTTGCGCATGGACTCAACAGCGTCGCCGACTCCGGGCAGGGCGCCGAGCGCGGCCAGGGGGTCAGGAGCGTTCGTACTCATAGGTAGGGAGGCTACGCGTCCCGAAGGTCCGCCCCACATTGGAGTGGTCTTCTTCACGCACGGCCGACACCGAAAGCAGTCGAGCGACTACCTTAGGTGAACATGAAGATCGCTTTCGTAGGGAAGGGCGGCAGTGGCAAGACCACGCTGTCCTCACTGTTCCTTCGCCATCTCGCCGCGCAGCGGGCCCATGTCATCGCGATGGACGCCGATATCAACCAGCACCTCGGCACGGCGCTCGGCCTCGACGAGGACGAGGCGGCGGCGCTGCCGGCCATGGGGGCGCGCCTGCCGCTGATCAAGGACTACCTGCGCGGGACCAACCCGAGGATCGCGTCGGCCGACACCATGATCAAGACCACGCCCCCGGGTGAGGGGTCACGGCTGCTTCGGGTACGCGAGGACAACCCGGTCTACGAGGCCTGCGCGCGGACCATGCGACTGGACGGCGGCGAGATCCGGCTGATGGTGACGGGCCCGTTCACCGAATCCGACCTCGGGGTGGCCTGCTACCACTCCAAGGTCGGGGCCGTGGAACTGTGCCTCAACCACCTCGCCGACGGCCCTGACGAGTATGTGGTGGTCGACATGACGGCAGGGTCGGACTCCTTCGCCTCCGGACTGTTCACGCGCTTCGACATGACGTTCCTCGTCGCCGAGCCCACCCGCAAAGGCGTCTCGGTCTACCGGCAGTACAAGGAATACGCACGGGACTTCGGGGTCGCCCTCAGAGTGGTCGGCAACAAGGTGCAGTCCCCGGATGACGTCGACTTCCTGCGCGAGCAGGTGGGCGAGGACCTGCTGGTCACGGTCGGACAGTCGGACTGGGTGCGCGCGATGGAGAAGGGCCGCCCGCTCCACTTCGGCCAGTTGGAGGAGCAGAGCCGTCAAGCGCTGCGCGTCCTCCAAGAAACGGCGGACGGGTCATACGGGAACCGCGACTGGGAGCGCTATACCCGCCAGATGGTCCACTTCCATCTGAAGAACGCCGAGAGCTGGGGCAACGCGAAGACCGGGGCCGATCTGGCGGCACAGGTGGACCCCTCGTTCACCCTCGGGGAACCGGCCGTGGCAGCCAGCGCACCCGAACCTGCCCCTCAGCACGCGTAACACGCCCGGCCGCGGTCGGGCACGGTCGGCGGGGCGAGGCCCCTGGGCGGGCAGGCCGGGGGCCGGTGACCGCGCACCCCGCCCCCGCCCCCGCCCCTGCCCCCGCCACCGCCACCGCCACCGCCACCGCCACCGCCACCGCCACCGCAGACATACGGGCGTGGACCGCGGAACCGCTGATCACGGGAGCCAGAGCGGACCGCCCGATTCCTCACCCCACCGGGTGAACCAATGCCCCATTTGCCGGGAAAGTCACGCAGCCGCCTTTACTCTGCATTACGATTCATTTACTCAGAGTTGAGACTCTGTCCGATTCGCGGTCTTAGCCAAGGCTCCCGGTCAGAAGATCCCGCCACTGATACGCCGTGACCCACGGCCGCGCCCCACACACCGCGACCGCGCCGCCCCGGAGGAGACGGGACCATGTCTGCCTACTTTCCCTCTCGCACGCATGACGTAGAGCACAGCCCCCACAGTCCGCCCGATCAGCCCGACAAGCCAGACAAGCCACGACGGCTCGGTGGCGGCCGCGGCGATCGAGGGCCCGGCACCGGTTTCCGGATCGCCGGCGCCGACATCTCCGCATCGATCAGCGTCTTCTTGATCGCTCTGCCGCTCTCGCTCGGTATCGCACTGGCCACCGGGGCACCGCTCCAGGCCGGCCTCGTGGCCGCTGCGGTCGGCGGTATCGTCGTGGGCTTCTTCGGCGGCGCTCCGCTCCAGGTCAGCGGCCCCGCCGCGGGGCTCACCGTGATCACCGCCGACCTCATCCAGCGGTACGGATGGCGCACGACATGCGCCATCACCGTGCTTGCCGGGCTCAGTCAGCTCGCCCTGTCCGCCCTGCGTGTGGCCAGGTCCGCGCTGGCCGTCAGCCCGGCGATCGTCCACGGGATGCTGTCCGGCATCGGTGTCACGATCGCCATGGCCCAGCTGCACATCGTGCTCGGTGGCACCCCTCAGAGCTCCGCGATCGACAACGTCCTCGCCCTGCCCGGCCAACTGGCGGGCCTGCAACCGGCCGCGCTCTCCGTCAGCATCCTGACCATCACGGTGCTGCTCACCTGGCCGCGCGTGCCTGGCGGGATGGGGCGGCTGGTGAGAAAGGTGCCCGCCGCCCTGGCATCGGTCATTGCCGCGACGGCCCTCGCCGCGGTCGCCGGGCTCAGTCTGCCCCGGGTCGACCTGCCGTCGTGGAGCAGTCACGCCCTGCCAGGGCTGCCGGAAGGCCCGGTGCTCGGGCTGATCGCCGCCGTTCTGACCATCACTCTGGTCGGCAGCGTCGAGTCACTCCTGTCCGCCGTCGCCATCGACCGGCTGGCCGCGGCCCGCAAGGAGCCTGCCGTCCGCGTCCCACGCGCCGACCTCGACCGGGAACTGCGGGGGCAGGGCGCGGCGAATGTCGTCTCCGGCGCGCTGGGCGGACTTCCGGTCACCGGTGTCGCCGTGCGCAGCACCGCCAATGTCTCGGCGGGCGCCGTCAGTCGTCACTCAGCCATGCTCCACGGTGTGTGGATCGCCATCGCCGCACTGTTGTTGGTGCCCGTGCTCGATCTGATCCCGCTGGCCGCGCTCGCCGCCCTGGTCATGGTCGTCGGCATCCAGATGGTCAACATCACCCATCTGCGCAGCGTGAAGCGGAACCGCGAAATGCTGGTGTACGTGGCCACGATGGCCGGTGTCGTCCTCACCGGCGTTTTGGAGGGCGTGGCCGTCGGTATCGCCGTGGCGGTGGCCTTGGCGCTGTATCGGCTGACCAGGGTGCGGATCGGCGTGGAGCAGCGAGATGGCGTCCACCGGGTTCGAGTGCATGGTCAGTTGACGTTCCTGGCCGTGCCGAGGCTGAGCCGCACGCTCGGCAAGGTGCCGCATGGCTCCGAGGCCGTCGTGGAGCTGAACGGGTCGTTCATGGACCACGCGGCCTACGAGTCCCTGCACGACTGGCAGACAACCCATGAGGCACATGGCGGAGCCGTCGAGTTCACGGGGCGTACGGGGGGACGGATCGCCGAGCCCGCCTTGGAGTCGCACGCCTGCTGCCGTCCCTGGACGCCCTGGCGGAACCACCACTGCGGAGAGCACCCGGTCGCCGCTTCACCCGAGCGGCGTACGGAGCATGCCCAGCATCAACTGGCCAGCGGACTGAGCTCCTTCCAGCGCAACACGGCTCCGCTGGTACGCGAGGAGCTGGCGCGGCTGGCGCGCGAAGGACAGCGCCCCTCGCAACTGTTCCTGACCTGCGCAGACTCACGCCTCGTCACCAGCATGATCACCGCCAGCGGCCCGGGGGATCTGTTCACCGTGCGGAATGTCGGCAATCTGGTTCCCAAGCCCGGCGAACAAGGCGGGGACGACTCGGTCGCGGCGGCGATCGAGTACGCGGTGGACGTACTGAAGGTCGATTCGATCACGGTCTGCGGCCACTCCGGTTGCGGCGCCATGCATGCCCTGATGAAGGGCACTCCGGACGACGAGGACCAGGGGACTCCGCTGCGGCGCTGGCTACGGCATGGCCAGCCCAGTCTGGAGAGGATGAACTCGCCTCACCACTCCTGGGCCCGGATCGCCGGGAGGCTGCCGGCCGACGCGGTGGAGCAGCTCTGTCTGACCAATGTCGTCCAGCAGTTGGAGCATCTGCGGGCGCATGACTCCGTGGCGCGAAGGCTGGCCGATGGCACGCTCCAGTTGCACGGAATGTACTTCCACGTGGGAGAGGCGCAGGCATATCTGCTGGCGGACGGCGAGAAGTACGGCGACCGCGTCGATGAGGTGTTCGACCGGGTGACCTCCGAGCCGTCAGCCCTGGAGCAGGCGCACGCCTGAACTTCCAGGGTGCGACGTCCGTGGGAACGGGTGGCCTCTCTTCTCCATCCACCCGGAGGAGAGAGGTCGTCCCGTCCGGACGTGTGAACGTACAGATCTACAGACGGGAGCCGACTCAAGATCATAGGTCTACACCATTTCCCCGCGGGCCCTTGTCTCCCGGGCATCTGGCTGATGAGCTATGGCCTGGGACACATAGGTACATAGGACGCCCTGGGAAAGGGAGAACTCGTGAGCAACGAGAGCCTGGCCAACCTGCTCAAGGAAGAGCGGCGGTTCGCGCCGCCGGCCGATCTGGCGCGGGACGCCAATGTGACGGCCGAGGCGTACGAACAGGCCGCGGCGGACCGGCTGGGGTTCTGGGCAGAGCAGGCACGGCGGCTGAGTTGGGCCAAGGCGCCGACGGAGGTGCTGGACTGGTCGAACCCGCCGTTCGCGAAGTGGTTCGCGGACGGCACGCTGAACGTGGCGTACAACTGCGTGGACCGGCATGTCGAGGCGGGTCTGGGCGAGCGGGTCGCGATCCACTTCGAGGGCGAGCCTGGGGACAGCCGCGCGGTGACCTATGCCGAGCTCAAGGACCTGGTGTCCAAGGCGGCCAACGCGCTGACCGAGCTGGGCGTGAGCGCCGGGGACCGGGTCGCGATCTATCTGCCGATGATTCCCGAGGCCGTGGTGGCGATGCTCGCCTGCGCCCGGATCGGCGCCGCGCACTCGGTGGTGTTCGGTGGCTTCTCGTCCGACGCGGTGGCCTCCCGGATCCAGGACGCCGACGCCAAGCTCGTCATCACCGCCGACGGCGGCTACCGCCGGGGCAAGCCCAGTGCGCTCAAGCCCGCCATCGACCAGGCGCTGGCATCCTGCCCGCAGGTCGAGCATGTGCTGGTCATCCGCCGCACCGGCCAGGACACCGCCTTCACCGAGGGTCGTGACCTGTGGTGGCACGACATCGTCGAGCGCCAGTCCGCCACGCATGAGCCCGAGGCATTCGGCGCCGAGCACCCGCTGTTCATCCTCTACACCTCCGGCACCACCGGAAAGCCCAAGGGGATCCTGCACACCAGCGGCGGCTACCTCACCCAGGTCGCGTACACGCACCACGCCGTCTTCGACCTCAAGCCGGACCGCGATGTCTACTGGTGCACCGCCGACATCGGCTGGGTCACCGGTCACTCCTACATCGTCTACGGCCCCCTGGCGAACGGCGCCACCCAGGTCATCTACGAAGGCACCCCCGACACCCCGCACCAGGGCCGTTTCTGGGAGATCGTCCAGAAGTACGGGGTCACCATCCTCTACACCGCCCCCACGGCGATCCGCACCTTCATGAAGTGGGGTGATGACATCCCCGCCAAGTTCGATCTGTCCAGCCTGCGCGTCCTCGGCTCGGTCGGTGAGCCCATCAACCCCGAGGCCTGGGTCTGGTACCGCGAGCACATCGGTGCCGGCGCCACCCCCGTCGTCGACACCTGGTGGCAGACCGAGACCGGCGCGATGATGATCTCGCCCCTCCCCGGCGTCACCCACACCAAGCCGGGCAGCGCCCAGCGCCCGCTGCCCGGCATCAGCGCGACCGTCGTCGACGACAACGGCCAGGAGGTCGCCGACGGCCACGGCGGTTACCTCACCCTGACCGAGCCCTGGCCTTCGATGCTCCGCACCATCTGGGGAGACGACCAGCGCTTCATCGACACCTACTGGTCCCGGTTCCAGGGCCAGTACTTCGCCGGTGACGGCGCCAAGAAGGACGAGGACGGCGACATCTGGCTCCTCGGCCGCGTGGACGACGTCATGCTCGTCTCCGGGCACAACATCTCCACCACCGAGGTCGAGTCCGCCCTCGTCTCCCACCCCAAGGTCGCCGAAGCCGCTGTCGTCGGCGCCGCCGACGACACCACCGGCCAGGCCATCGTCGCCTTCGTGATCCTGCGTGGCACCGCCCAGGAGGACGAGGGCCTGTCCACCGAGCTGCGCGATCATGTCGGCGCCACCCTCGGCCCGATCGCCAAGCCCAAGCGCATCCTGCCCGTCGCGGAGCTCCCCAAGACCCGCTCCGGCAAGATCATGCGCCGTCTGCTCCGTGATGTCGCGGAGAACCGGCAGCTCGGCGACGTCACCACCCTCACCGACTCCACCGTCATGGACCTCATCCAGTCCAAGCTCCCCGGCGCACCTTCGGAGGACTGAGACCCGCCGCGCGGAGTCGACCGCTTTCCCTGGGGCACCCGGAGCGACAGGCCGGGTGCCCCTTTTGCACCTAAGGTGAAGATCACCGGATTCACCCTTGCGCATCAGGGCGACTTCTTAGGTAAAGTAACGACTGCGTCAACAATGCAACAAGAAACCTCAGGTGCGCCGGGAAGTCTGGTCGGCATGTGCTTCGCCCTGCCTACCCGACCGGAGGTCTCCGCCCGTGGCCGCGCCCCCACCCGCACCGACACCCGCCACCCCGGCCTCGGGACCGCGTAAGTTCCTCGGACGTCTCTCCCTCCCCGAGCGGAACTTCGTGGCTGAGGCACTGCGCGCCGAGACCGTCGGGGGCATCCTGCTCCTGGCCGCCGCGATCGCCGCGATCATCTGGGCGAACACCCTGGGCGCCTCCTACGAGGCTGTGAGCGACTTCCATTTCGGCCCCGCGGCACTCGGCCTCGACCTCTCCGTGGAGCACTGGGCGGCGGACGGACTGCTCGCCATCTTCTTCTTCGTCGCCGGTATCGAGCTCAAGCGGGAGCTGGTCGCCGGTGAGCTGCGCGACCCCAAGGCCGCCGCGCTTCCCGTCGTCGCCGCCATCTGCGGTATGGCCGTACCCGCTCTCGTCTACACCCTGGTCAACATCGCGGGCAGCGGTTCCACCGCGGGCTGGGCGGTGCCGACCGCGACCGACATCGCCTTCGCCCTCGCCGTACTCGCCGTGATCGGCACCTCGCTGCCCTCCGCCGTGCGTGCGTTCCTGCTCACCCTCGCAGTCGTCGACGACCTCTTCGCGATCCTGATCATCGCGATCTTCTTCACCGCGGACCTCAACTTCGCCGCACTGGGCGGGGCGGTCGTGGGACTCGGCGTGTTCTGGCTGCTGCTGCGCAAGGGCGTGCGCGGCTGGTACGTGTACATACCGCTGGCTCTGGTGATCTGGGGCCTGATGTACAACAGCGGCGTCCACGCCACCATCGCCGGGGTCGCCATGGGCCTCATGCTGCGCTGCACCAGGCAGGAGGGCGAGCCGCACTCCCCCGGTGAGCACATCGAGCACCTCGTACGACCGGTCTCGGCCGGGATCGCCGTACCGCTGTTCGCCCTGTTCTCCGCCGGTGTCAGCGTCTCGGGCGGCGCACTCCAGGAGGTCTTCACCAGGCCGGAGACTCTCGGCGTGGTGCTCGGCCTGGTGGTCGGCAAGACCATCGGCATCTTCGGTGGCACCTGGCTCGCCGCCCGCTTCACCAAGGCCGAGCTCAACGAGGACCTGGCCTGGGCCGATGTCTTCGCCGTAGCTTCACTGGCCGGCATCGGATTCACCGTCTCGCTGCTCATCGGCGAGCTCGCCTTCGCCACCGACACCGCCCTGATGGACGAGGTCAAGGCCGCGGTGCTGGCCGGTTCGGTCATCGCCGCCGTCTTCGCCTGTGTACTGCTGAAGCTGCGGGTACGCACCTACCAGGCGCTGTGCGAGGAGGAGGAGCGCGACGAGGACCACGACGGCATCCCGGACATCTACGAGCAGGGCAAGCCGGAGTACCACCTGAGGATGGCCGCGCTCTACGAAGCGAAGGCCGCGGAACACCGCCGCAAGGCGGAACTAGCGGGGGCATCGCGCGGCGACGGCGACAGTCCGGCATGATCTGACAACAGATCTCAACGGATACGCAGTGCAGACGACCGAAACCAAGCAGAGTTGATGAAGAGGGAGTCAGCGATGAGCCACCCCGGCAGCGGCGCACCGAAGACCGCCGGCGCCGTCGAAGTCACCGGCGACACGGTCGGACCGGTCCGGCTGATCGGCCCCGACCGGACACTCGGTCAGTTGGTCGCCTCGGCGACCGCCGAGATGTCGGCCCTGGTGCACGACGAGATCGCACTGGCCAAGGCTGAGCTCCGCCAGGACGTCAAGCGCGGGGTGACCGGTGGTGCGGCCATCAGCGTCGCGGGAGTGCTCGCACTGTTCTCGCTGCCGGTGCTGAGCTTCGCCGCCGCCTACGGGATCCACAATCTCGGCCTCGGTCTCGCCTGGTCATTCCTGATCGTGGGCGCGGCGTTCCTGCTGATCGCGGGGCTGATGGCGTTGATCGCCATGTCCAAGTTCAAGAAGGTGAAGCCTCCGGAGAGGTCCATCGCCTCTGCGAAGCAGACCGCCGCGGTCCTGGGGAACGTCAAGCCGCACCCCCGTCAGGACGAGGACTCGTCCACAGCTGTGGCACGCTCATCCGCATGACGGTCCCTGAAAAAAGCCCCGACGGTCCTGGCGGCCACGGCGCCCGCGGCAGCGCTCCCAGCAACGGCGCCGGCTCCGGCAACGGTGTCGGCGCGGGCTCCGGCAACGGCTCGGGCTCGGGCGGCCCCGTACGTATCGAGGGCCCCTGGACCCATCGGGACGTCGCGGCCAACGGCGCGCGCTTCCACATCGCCGAGCTGGGCGACGGGCCGCTGGTGCTGCTCCTGCACGGCTTTCCGCAGTTCTGGTGGACCTGGCGGCATCAGCTCACGGCGCTCGCCGACGCCGGGTTCCGGGCCGTGGCCATGGACCTGCGCGGCGTGGGCGGCAGCGACCGTACGCCGCGCGGCTACGACCCGGCGAACCTTGCGCTCGACATCACCGGTGTGGTGCGTTCGCTGGGCGAGCCGGACGCCGCGCTGGTCGGGCACGACCTGGGCGGCTACCTCGCCTGGACCGCGGCGGTGATGCGTCCCAAGCTGGTGCGCAGACTCGTGGTCTCGTCGATGCCGCACCCGCGCCGCTGGCGTTCGTCGATGCTCGGCGACTTCGCGCAGAGCCGCGCAGGTTCGTACATCTGGGGCTTCCAGCGGCCATGGCTTCCTGAGCGTCAACTCGTGGCTGATGACGCGGACCTGGTGGGCCGTCTGATCCGGGACTGGTCCGGGCCACGGCAGCCGGATGACGACGCGATCGAGGTGTACCGGCGGGCGATGTCCATTCCGTCGACGGCGCACTGCTCGATCGAGCCGTACCGCTGGATGGTTCGCTCGCTCGCCCGCCCGGACGGCATCCAGTTCAATCGCCGGATGAAGCGCCCGGTACGGGTGCCGACGCTCCATCTGCATGGCTCCCTGGACGCGGCGATGCGTACGCGCAGCGCCGCGGGATCGGGTCAGTACGTCGAGGCACCGTACCGCTGGCGCCTCTTCGACGGCCTTGGCCACTTCCCCCACGAGGAGGATCCGGCGGCGTTCTCCAAGGAGCTCATCGGCTGGCTCAAGGACCCCGAGCCCGACCGGTAAGCCGGCCGCGAAGCGGACGGTCAGCGAACAGACGTACGACGAACGGGTATTGCCTCGCGCATAGGCCAATTGGCGGGCCCGGATGCGATTACCGACCTTGGGGCCCGGGCACACGTCGGGGTATGGGCTGGACGCACGACTACGGTGACACAGCACGCAACTCCCGCTCGGCCTCCGCGCCGATCGGCTACGAGAGGGGCGGCTCGCAGACGCAGGGCCACGATCCCCGGCTCGGGATCCCTCGTATCCTCCGGCGCCGGGCCCGCTGGGTCTCGGCACGGCTGCGCCATCCGCGCGGCTGACGCGACAGCACCCTGGCGGTCGGGCCGGCAGGTCGTCGTATCCGTGTCCTACGGGGCGTCGCGAGCGGCGCCCCGTAGATGTCACAAGGCGCAGCCCTGGCTGTCGACCTGCTGGTTGGCCCGGGCTCCAAGCGTGATGTCATCGCGGATCTCGTCGGCCGTCAGCGCATAGCCGGTGTTGGCGTCGTCACGCGACCGGGCGAAGATCACCCCGTAGACCTTGCCCTCCGGGGTGAGCAGCGGCCCGCCCGAGTTGCCCTCGCGGACGGTCGTGAACAGCGAGTAGACGTCGCGGCGCACCTCGCCCCTGCGGTAGATGTCCGGACCGTCGGCGTCGATGCGGCCACGGACCCGGGCCGACCGCACGTCGTACCCGCCGTTCTGAGGGAAGCCCGCGACGATCGCGCTGTCACCCGTACGAGCGTCGGTCCCGGTGAACGGGAGCGGAGTGGCCTTGAGGTCCGGGACGTCGAGTACGGCGATGTCGCGCTGCCAGTCGTAGAGGACGACCTTCGCGTCGTAGAGCCGGCCCTTACCGCCTATCTGGACGGTCGGCTCGTCGACGCCACCCACGACATGCGCATTGGTCATGACCCGGCGCTCGGCGAACACGAAGCCCGTGCCTTCCAGCACCTTGTTGCAGCTCGTGGCCGTGCCGACGACCTTGACGATGGAACGCTGGGCACGCGTCACCACCGGGCTGCTGACGAGCGCCGGATCGGGAGCGCGCACCTCGGTGATGGGTTCCTTGGCAAACGGGCTGAAGACCTGCGGGAAGCCGTTCTGCGCAAGGACGGAGGAGAAATCGTTCGTCCAGGTGGCGGCCTCGGCGGGCAGCACCTCGGAGACCCCGAGGAGGACCTTCGAGTTCCGGACCTCCTTGCCGAGGGTCGGCAGGGAGGTGCCCGCGAGGGCGGAGCCGATGAGCCAGGCGACGAGGAGCATCGCGACCACGTTGACGAGCGCACCGCCCGTGGCGTCCAGGGCACGCGCCGGGGACCAGGTGATGTAACGGCGGAGCTTGTTGCCGAGGTGGGTGGTGAAGGCCTGCCCGACCGAGGCGAAGACAATCACGGTCACGACGGCGACGATAGCGGCTGTGGTGGAGACCTCGGCCTCATCGGTGAGCTGGTCCCACACGACCGGCAGCAGGTAGACGGCGATGAGTCCGCCGCCGAGGAAACCGATCACCGAGAGAATGCCGACGACGAAGCCCTGGCGGTACCCGACGATCGCAAACCACACGGCGGCTACCAGCAGCAGGATGTCCAGCACGTTCACCGTCGTTTGCCTCGCAGTTTCGTCGTCCGGCACTCCGTCCGGCTGGGGTTCGGCACGTGAGCAACGGTCTCATGGCCGCCAATCGAGCGGGACCTGCTTCCCCCGGTCCCAGGGGCGCTCCCAACCGGCGAAATGCAGGATCCGGTCGATCACCCCCGCGGTAAAACCCCAGACCAGCGCGGATGCGACCAGGAACGCGGGCCCCCGGAAGCCGCTGGGATGGACGGCCGTCGCCCGATTTGCCGGATTCGTGAGATCCGCCACGGGAACGGTGAAGACCCGGGCGGTCTCCGCAGGGTCGACGGCGGCGACCGGACTGCGGTCGCGCCACCAGCCGAGAACGGGTGTGACGACGAAGCCGCTCACCGGGATGTAGAGCCGGGGCAGCACAGCGAAGAGCTGTACGCCGGCCGGATCCAGACCGGTCTCCTCCTCGGCCTCCCGCAAGGCAGCGCGCAACGGGCCGGACGTGGCGGGGTCACCGTCCACGGGATCAAGGGCGCCGCCGGGAAAGGAGGGCTGCCCCGCATGGGAGCGCAGGCTGCTGGCGCGCTCCATCAGCAACAGCTCGGGCCCCTGCGAGCCTTCGCCGAAGAGCACCAGCACGGCGGACTGACGACCGCCGTCGTCGGGCGGAAGAAAGCGGCTGAGCTGCTCGGGAGCGACCGTCCTGACAGCCTCGGCCACCGGGAGCAGCCAGTCGGGCAGGCCTTCGCTCGTCACGGCCAGCTCGCCGTCGTACATCTCGTCCGTGCGTGTCATGAGCACCCCCGTGGTGTGCAACGCGTACCGCGTCCAGGATCGTTCCTGACCCCGGCCCGCGGCCCGGGGCCGGCCCAGAGCAGGGGGCCGGACGGCGTCATGAAGCGCCCAGCGGAGGGGCGGGTTTGCCGGGATAGTCCGGCGGCGGATTCAACCGCTGGCCCGGATAGCCGCCCATCTCGTACTTGAGCAGCTTCTTCGCCTTTTCCGGGTCCGTCTCGCCCTCGCCGTACGACGGGCACAGATGGGTGATGGGGCATGCACCGCAGGCGGGCTTGCGTGCGTGGCAGATGCGGCGGCCGTGGAAGATGACCCGGTGGGAGAGCATCGTCCATTCGCTCTTGGGGAAGATCGCGGCGATCTCGGCCTCGATCTTGACCGGATCCTCCTGCGTGGTCCACTTCCAGCGGCGGGCGAGCCTCATGAAGTGGGTGTCCACGGTGATCCCGGGCACGCCATAGGCGTTGCCCAGCACCACGAACGCCGTCTTGCGGCCCACCCCCGGCAGCTTGACCAGGTCTTCGAGGCGGCCCGGGACCTCGCCGCCGAAGTCGTCGCGGAGGGCCGTGGACAGGCCGATCAAGGACTTGGTCTTGGCCCGGAAGAAGCCGGTGGGCCTGACGAGCTCCTCCATCTCCTCCGGAACGGCCGCGGCCATGTCCTCAGGGGTGGGGTATCTGGCGAAGAGCGCAGGGGTCGTCTGATTGACGCGCAGGTCGGTGGTCTGGGCGGACAGCACCGTGGCCACCAGCAGCTGGAAGGGGCTCTGGAAGTCGAGCTCGGGGTGGGCGTACGGATACACCTCGGCCAGCTCGCGGTTGATGCGGCGGGCACGCCGGACCATCGCAAGCCGGGACTCCGGCTTCGCGGCGGCCTTCTTGGCGGCGACCTCCTTCGGAGAGGAGGGCTTCCTCTTTGCCTCTTTTGCTACTTTTGTCGGCGTGGGCGAATCATGTTCGCCCACAGCGGAATCCTGCTCCCCTGACACTCTTCCGGCCCCCTTGGCCTGCACTCTCACCGGCGAATTGGACACCCGGCCAGCCTAAAGGCCGCCACCGACATCCGCCCCGGGCATGGCCGATCACCACCCGAATCGGCCCCTGAAGCACAACGGGACACGCCGGTGCGTCAGACTTGTGATGGATCCTTGTGATCGATCGCACTGTTTTGCTGTGCGGCATCATGGGGAGCACCGTCCCCTGAGCAGGTCGACAAGGAGAGAACTCGTGGACGACGTTCTGCGGCGCGCCCCGCTCTTCGCGGCGCTCGATGACGAGCAGGCCGCGGAGCTCCGCGCCTCGATGAGTGAAGTGACACTCGCCCGCGGCGACGCGCTCTTCCACGAGGGCGACCCCGGGGACCGCTTGTACGTGGTCACCGAGGGCAAGGTGAAGCTGCACCGCACCTCGCCCGACGGCCGCGAGAACATGCTGGCGGTGCTCGGCCCCGGCGAGCTGATCGGCGAGCTCTCGCTGTTCGACCCGGGTCCGCGTACGGCCACGGCCAGCGCGCTGACGGAGGTCAAGCTGCTCGGCCTCGGCCACGGCGACCTCCAGCCCTGGCTCAACGCCCGCCCCGAGGTGGCCACGGCCCTGCTGCGAGCCGTCGCGCGCCGACTGCGCAAGACCAACGACCAGATGTCCGACCTGGTCTTCTCCGACGTCCCGGGCCGTGTCGCCCGCGCCCTCCTCGATCTATCGCGCCGCTTCGGCGTGCAGTCGGAGGAAGGCATCCACGTCGTTCACGACCTGACCCAGGAGGAGCTGGCCCAGCTCGTCGGCGCCTCCCGCGAGACGGTCAACAAGGCACTCGCCGACTTCGCCCAGCGCGGCTGGCTGCGCCTGGAGGCGCGCGCCGTGATCCTGCTGGACGTGGAGCGCCTCGCGAAGCGCTCGCGCTAGCTACGTCTGCCGGGCATCGGCCGCGGCGATGGCTCGGTGCCGACACCACACGGAAACGCGCGGATGGGCGCCCCCGGAGTGATCCGGGAGGCGCCCATCCGCGTTTCGGTTTTCGCGTTTCGGGTCGGACGGACTGAGGTCAGCGCTTCGTGCCGTCGACGATCAGCGGGTTTCCGCTGCCACCGCCGCAGGGGACCGCGTAGACCGGGTTTTTGGCCGCTGCCTCCCGGAAGGCGTCAATGCACTGGTTCATGATCACCTTGTCCGTGAGCGAGTCGTTGAGGATCTTGTTCGCCTTGGCGATGCCCTCCGCCTCGATACGGCGGCGCTCGGCCTCCGCCTTGGCCGTACGAGCCGCCTCGGTCGCCCGCTCCGTGGCCTGCTGCTGCTGGATCTTGCGGTCGATCTGGTCCTGGAGGCTGTCCGACGGCCGCACATTGCGCAGGTTCACCGTGGTCACATCGATACCGCGCGGAGCCAGCCGCTCCTTGATCAGGCCACCGATCTCGGTGTTGATCTTCTCCCGGGCCGAGGCGTAGCCCTGCTCACTCGTGTAGCGGGCGAACACGTTGCGGATGATCTCCCGGCTGTCCGGGTAGACAAGCCGCTGCTGGATGGCGTCCTCGCTGCCCGCCAGCCGGTAGAGCTCCACGGACTTCGCAGGAGTCACCGCCCATTTCACGGTCACCTCCGCGTACATCACGCCACCCTGGCTGGACCGCACCTCGACCACGTCCTTGTCCGAGAGATTGAGGTCGACCGGACGAGTGGAGAAGGTCGTGACGTTGGTGAACGGCGACCTCAGGTGCATTCCGGAGGTCAGGGGCGAGCCGACCTTTCCAAAGGTCACGGGCACACCGACCTCGTACGCGCTGACGACGTAGACACAGCTGGTGATCCCCGCGAACACACCGGCGATCAGCGCGGCCGCCGCGCCTATCTTGAGCCCGCGGCGGCCGCCGTTGCCGCGGGATACGACGAACAGCACCACGGCGGCGATGACGAGCAGGATGAACAGGACGAACACCGTGATTCCCCCCAGGGATGAAATGCCGAAAGTAAGCGGAGCGTAAGACACGGCGGGGCGCAGCCCACAGGTGGGGGCGGTCTTCCCGCGTGAGGGGATCCAGCCGCCTTCGCCAACCCTGATCACTCGCCGTCAGCCGGGGTCCGTGGACCTCAGCCCGGATCCGTGGACCTCAGCCCGGATCCGTGGACCTCAGCCCCGGAACAGTCGCCGTCGCTCCGGGATCAGCCCGTCTCCGGGATCAGCCCGTGCTCCCGCAGGTACTCGATCTGCGCCCGCACCGAGAGCTCAGCAGCCGGCCACAGCGACCGGTCCACGTCGGCGTACACATGCGCCACCACGTCGGCCGCCGCGTGGTGGCCGTTCTCCACGGCCGTCTCGACCTGGGCGAGGCGATGTGCGCGATGGGCGAGATAGAACTCCACCGCGCCCTGCGCGTCCTCCAGAACCGGGCCATGCCCCGGGAGGACCATGTGCACCCCGTCGTCGACGGTGAGCGAGCGCAGCCGCCGCAGTGAGTCGAGGTAGTCCCCGAGGCGGCCGTCGGGATGGGCGACCATCGTCGTGCCGCGCCCCAGGATCGTGTCGCCGGTCAGGACGGCGCGGTCGGCGGGCAGATGGAAGCAGAGCGAGTCGGCGGTGTGGCCAGGCGTCGGGACGACCCTCAGCTCAAGACCACCGGTACGGATCACATCGCCGGCCGCGAGCCCCTCGTCGCCGAGGCGAAGCGCCGGGTCCAGGGCACGCACCTTTGTGCCGGTCAGTTCGGCAAACCTGCCCGCGCCCTCCGCATGGTCCGGATGTCCGTGTGTCAGCAAGGTCAGTGCGACCCGCTTCCCCGCCTTCTCGGCCATCGCGATGACATTCCGCAGGTGCCCGTCGTCGAGCGGCCCGGGGTCGATGACGACCGCGAGTTCGGAGTCGGGCTCGGCGACGATCCAGGTGTTGGTGCCGTCCAGGGTCATCGCGGAGGCGTTGGGAGCCAGGACGTTGACCGCCCGCGCGGTCGCCGGCCCTGACACGACGGCGCCGCGCGGCTGGCCGGGGAGGGCTGCGGCGTCGCTCATCGGGGGTCTCCCGCAGATCCGGCGGATCCGTCCGGTTCGACGGGTGAGGTGGGCGAGATGGGCAAGGCAGAAGAGGTGGGGATGTGCTTGGTGAACTCGTCGTGACCGGGCCAGCTCAGCACCACTTCACCCCCCTCCAGACGCGCCTGCGCGAGGACGGGCGTGAGGTCCTGCCCGCCAGCCGCCGCGAGGGCGTCCACGGCGGCTCCGTACCGTACGAGCACCCGCAGGGTGGCGATCGTCGGCGGCATCATCAGCAGCTCGCCCTTGTCATACCCAGCGGCGGCGTCCACCGGTCGGATCCAGACGGTGCGGTCGGCCTCCGTCGAGGCGTTCCGGGTTCGCTGGCCCTGCGGGAGGGCGGCGACGAAGAACCAGGTGTCGAAACGGCGCGGCTCGAACTCGGGGGTGATCCAGCGCGCCCAGGCGCCCAGCAGATCCGAGCGCAGCACCAGGCCCCTGCGGTCCAGGAACTCGGCGAAGCTCAGCTGCCGGTTGACCAGCGCGGCCCGGTCCGTCTCCCAGTCGTCCCCGGTGGTGTCCCCGATGACGGTGTCCGCGGTCTCGCCGGCGAGCAGGACGCCCGCCTCCTCGTAGGTCTCGCGTACCGCCGCGCACACGATGGACTGCGCGGAGGCCTCGTCCTCGACGCCGAGCCTGACCGCCCACTCGGCCGGGGAAGGACCGGCCCAGCGCACCGGCCTGGCGTCCCGCTCATCCACTCCGCCGCCCGGGTAGGCGTACGCACCTCCGGCGAAGGCCATGGAGGCGCGGCGACGCAGCATATGGACGTGCACGCCCTCTGAGGTGTCCTTGAGCAGCATGACGGTGGCCGCGCGCCTCGGCCTCACGGCGGCGAGCTCGCCGGCGGCGAGCGCCCTGATCCGCTCGGGCCATTCCGGTGGGTACCACTGACCATTGGACATGGGCGGATGCTATGCGCTTACGCGTGGATGTTCGAGGGGTGGCCGACACGTACGACAAGCGGGGCGTCCTGGAAGGGACGCCCCGCGCTGTACGAACCACTACGGACCTTTCAGTCCGCTCAGCCCTGTACGGACTGCTCAGCCTTGGGCGAGCTGCTCAGTCCTGGACGAGCTCGACCTGGACCTCGACCTCGACCGGGGCGTCCAGCGGCAGTACCGCCACGCCCACCGCGCTGCGGGCGTGCACGCCCTTGTCGCCGAGTACCGCGCCGAGCAGCTCGCTCGCACCGTTGATGACGCCGGGCTGGCCGGTGAAGTCGGCAGCGGAGGCGACGAAGCCGACGACCTTCACGACCCGGGCGATGCGGTCCAGGCTGCCGGCGACGGACTTCACGGCGGCGAGCGCGTTGAGCGCACAGGTGGCGGCCAGTTCCTTGGCCTCCTCCGCCGTCACCTCGGCACCGACCTTGCCGGTGACCGGGAGCTTGCCCTCCACCATGGGGAGCTGCCCCGAGGTGTAGACGTAAGGCCCCGACTGCACGGCCGGCTGGTAGGCGGCCAGCGGCGGGACGACCTCCGGAAGCGTGAGGCCGAGCTCGGCGAGCTTCGCCTCTACGGCGCCCGCCCCGGCCATCAGACCCGCTCCCGCTTCAGGTAGGCCACGAGCTGCTCGGGGTTGTTCGGCCCGGGGACGACCTGGACGAGCTCCCAGCCGTCCTCGCCCCAGGTGTCCAGGATCTGCTTGGTCGCGTGCACGAGAAGGGGCACGGTCGCGTATTCCCACTTGGTCATGGAGCCGACTTTAGCCGCCCGGGCGCACGGTCTCGTGACGCGGGACCACAAGGGTCCTGGGTCTCGTGCGTAGCGCACGGGCCGACTGGTTAGGCTCGAAGACGTGAGCAGGCTTCAGGTCGTCAGCGGCAAGGGCGGTACCGGTAAGACGACGGTCGCCGCCGCCCTTGCGCTCGCCCTCGCCACCGAGGGGAAGCGCACACTTCTCGTGGAGGTCGAGGGCAGACAGGGCATCGCACAGCTCTTCGAGACGGAGGCGTTGCCGTACGAGGAACGCAAGATCGCGGTCGCGCCGGGTGGTGGCGAGGTCTTCGCGCTGGCCATCGACGCCGAGCGGGCGCTGCTCGACTACCTCCAGATGTTCTACAAGCTGGGTACCGCGGGCCGGGCGCTGAAGAAGCTCGGTGCGATCGACTTCGCGACCACCGTCGCCCCCGGTGTCCGGGACGTGCTGCTGACCGGCAAGGCCTGCGAGGCCGTACGCCGCCGCACCTCCGACTCGAAGAACGGCCAGGGCCGTTACGCATACGACTACGTCGTGATGGACGCCCCGCCCACCGGCCGGATCACCCGCTTCCTGAACGTCAACGACGAGGTGGCGGGGCTGGCCAAGATCGGCCCGATACACAATCAGGCCCAGGCCGTGATGCGGGTCCTCAAGTCCCCCGAGACCGCCGTCCACTTGGTGACCCTGCTGGAGGAGATGCCCGTCCAGGAGACCGCGGACGGCGTCGCCGAGCTTCGTGAAGCGGATCTCCCCACCGGGAACGTGATCGTCAACATGGTGCGGCCGCACATTCTGGACGAGGAGGCGGTCCGTACGGCGGCGACCGCCGCCCGCCGCAAGGACATCGCCAAGTCGCTGACCGCTGCGGGCGTGAGCGGGGCGGCCAGGCTGGTCGGCCCGCTGCTCGAGCAGGCCGCCGAACACGCGCAGCGGGTGGAGCTGGAGCGCGAGCAACGCACCGCGCTCGGCTCGCTGGGTCTGCCGACGTATGAGCTGCCGCTGCTGAGCGAAGGAGTCGATATCGCCGGGCTGTACCAGCTCGCCACCGAGCTGCGGAAACTGGGCGTGAACGGCGACACCGGCACGAACGGTGGCTCCGGCGACAGCAGCGACAGCAGCGACAGCGACAGCGACAGCGACAGCGACAGCGACAGCGACAGCGACAACCGGAACAGCTGGGAGAACGGATGACGCCGCCGCCCATGACACAAGGCAGCTCCCTGGAGGACGGGCCGTCGCTCGCCATCGATCCGCTGCTCGACGACCCGGGCACTCGCATCATCGTGTGCTGCGGAGCGGGCGGCGTGGGCAAGACCACGACTGCGGCGGCCCTGGGCGTACGAGCGGCTGAGCGCGGGCGCAAGGCGGTCGTGCTGACCATCGACCCGGCGCGCAGGCTCGCCCAGTCGATGGGCATCGATCTGCTCGACAACATCCCGCGCCGGGTCGACGGTATCCCGGGCGAGGGCGAGCTGTACGCGATGATGCTGGACATGAAGCGGACCTTCGACGAGATCGTCGAGGCGCACGCGGATCCGGCGCGAGCTCGCGCAATCCTGGAGAACCCCTTCTACGAGTCCCTGTCGGCAGGCTTCGCGGGCACGCAGGAGTACATGGCGATGGAGAAACTGGGGCAGCTCCGGGCCCGCGAGGAGTGGGACCTGATCGTGGTCGACACTCCGCCGTCGCGCTCGGCGCTGGACTTCCTTGACGCTCCCAAGCGGCTCGGGTCGTTCCTGGACGGCAAGTTCATCAAGCTGCTGATGACCCCGGCAAAGATGGGCGGCCGGGCCGGGATGAAGTTCCTGAACGTCGGCATGTCGATGATGACCGGCACGCTCGGGAAGCTGCTGGGCGGTCAGCTACTGCGGGACGTCCAGACCTTCGTCGCCGCCATGGACACGATGTTCGGCGGCTTCCGTACCCGCGCGGATGCCACCTACCGCCTGCTCCAGGCGCCCGGCACCGCGTTCCTGGTGGTCGCCGCCCCGGAGCGGGACGCGCTGCGCGAGGCGGCGTACTTCGTGGAACGGCTGGCGGCGGAGGAGATGCCGCTGGCTGGGCTGGTGCTCAACCGGGTCCACGGAAGCGGGGCCGCCAGGCTGTCGGCCGAGCGGGCGCTTGCCGCTGCGGAAAATCTTGATGAGGCCGGCATTGTGGATCAGGAGCCCGGGAAGACTCGTGTTCGTGGCTCCACGGGCACCTCTCCCACCGTGGAGTCCAGTCCTGAGGACTCAGAAGCCCCCGTACGCTCTCCTTCGGCGCCCACTGCCCCCACGGAACAACTGACCGCGGGTCTGCTGCGCCTGCATGCCGAACGGATGCAGGTGCTCGCCCGTGAGCAGCGGACCCGCGACCGGTTCAGGACGCTCCATCCGGAGGTCGCGGTGGCCGAAGTGGGGGCCCTGCCCGGCGATGTGCACGACCTCGCGGGGCTCAGGGCCATCGGTGAGCGGCTCGCGACCGGTGGTACTCCGGCCGGAGCTGCGCGCTAGGCAGCCGACAGGCGTGGGGGCTTGCCGAGCACACGCCCCGTCCGGACTTGGACGGGACCTGACCGACAGCCGAGCCGACTGCCTGATTCGACTACCTACCCGGCTGCCGCATACGTCTCGTACGTCTCGTCGTCCTCCAGGCCCACAGGCAGGAGGCCCGCGCTCCGCTCGTACTCGGTACGCGCGGTCTCAAGGAGCCTGCGCCAAGAGGTGACCGTGGGGCGCCTGCGCAGCAGTGCGCGCCGCTCCCTCTCGGTCATTCCGCCCCAAACACCGAATTCGACACGATTGTCGAGCGCATCAGCCAGGCACTCGGTACGCACCGGACATCCGGTGCATACCGCCTTGGCCCTGTTCTGCGCCGCTCCTTGCACGAACAGTTCATCCGGATCGGTAGTGCGGCAGGCTGCCTGCGCACTCCAGTCGGTTACCCAGCCCATTCCGGCGCCGTCCTCTCCCGAATCGAGGCTCCCCCACGGCGGCAAGCGGCATATTCACCGCTGCCAGTTGAGGACGTTACGGAAGGCGGGCACAGCGCAACACCCCCTTCGGGCCCAATCTTGAATGGCCCGAACGGACTATGGGTACGCGGCAGATCACCCAGGGGAGTGAGCGGAGGGCATAAACGACTATTCCGGCATTCAGCCTGACTTTCACGAAGGCGCGCCTGGGAACAGCCCTGGGAAATGCGCCTGAGCTTGCCTTGAAGGTGTCCGCAGGGGGTGGTGGGGGTATTGATGCGCGACCACATTGCCCCGTGACAGTGAGAGCAGCTTAGGCCAATGCCTGTCCGCATGTCCGGAGAATGAGAACGTCGGCATCACAGGTCACACGTGTCACTCCTCGCCGGTCGCATCAGGGCGCCGCCCCGCTGCCGTTCGCTGCAGTTCGCTACTGCCCCGCTGCCGTGCACACACGCAGCCCCTGCTTGCCGGTCACACCAGACCATCTCCTTGCCGTTCGAGTCGCGGAAACCTCGAACCTCCTGGCCTCGGATGTCACGGTCTGGTACTCGAACACCTCCAGAAGCCCCCGCTCCTGCGGCACGCCCCGCATGACGGATTAGGCTGCCCCCATGGCAAACAAGCGCTCGGGCGGAGGTCTGACAGGGACCCAGCAGGCCGCCAAGTTCATCGGCGTCAGTGTGCTCTCCGGAGCAGTGATGGCGGGCCTCGCCCTGCCTGCCGCCGGCGCACTGGGACTCGCGGCCAAGGGGACAGTCGAGGGGTTCGACACGATTCCCGCCAACCTGAAGACGCCCCCGCTCAGTCAGCGCACCACGATCCTGGACGCCGAAGGCGACCAGATCGCCACCGTCTACTCCCGCGACCGCACGGTCGTCCCACTCAAGGACATCTCCCCTCATATGCAGCGGGCGATCGTCGCGATCGAGGACGCGCGCTTCTACAGCCACGGCGCGGTCGACCTCAAGGGCCTGCTGCGTGCAGCCAACCGGAACGCCCAGGGGGGCACCGTCAAGCAGGGCGGCTCCACCCTCACCCAGCAGTACGTCAAGAACGTCTTCGTCGAAGAGGCAGGCGACGATCCGGACAAGGTCGCCCAGGCCACCCAGCAGACCATCGGCCGCAAGGTCCGCGAGCTCAAGTACGCGATCCAGGTCGAGGAGGAGCTCGGGAAGAAGAAGATCCTCGAGAACTACCTCAACATCACCTTCTTCGGCCAGCAGGCGTACGGCGTCGAGGCGGCTTCCAAGCGCTACTTCTCCAAGTCCGCCAAGGACCTGAACCTGGAGGAGTCGGCTCTGCTGGCGGGGATCGTGCAGTCCCCCAGCAAGTACGACCCGGTCAACGACAAGAAGACGGCCACCATTCGGCGCAACACGGTGTTGCAGCGGATGGCCGACGTCCGTGCCATCTCGCAGCAGGAGGCGGACAAGGCCAAGGCCAAGGCGATCACGCTCAACGTCAGCAGGCCCAAGAACGGCTGCATCACGTCCGTCGACGGTGCGGGCTTCTTCTGCGACTACGTGCGCAAGACGGTGCTCTCCGACCCGGCGTTCGGGAAGTCGGCGGAGGAGCGCCAGAAGCTGTGGGACCTCGGCGGTCTCACCATCAGGACCACGCTCGACCCGCAGGCGCAGAAGGCGGCCAACGAAGCCGCCACCGCGAAGGTCAACAAGGACGACAAGGTCGCGGCGGCCGTGGTCCAGGTCCAGCCGGGCTCCGGCAAGATCCTGTCGATGGGGCAGTCGCGCCCGTACGGCCTCGATCAGAACCGGCACGAGACGGTGCTCAACCTGTCTGTCGGCAGCAAGATGGGCGGCACGACCTACGGCTTCCAGGTCGGTTCGACCTTCAAGCCGATCACGGCGGCGGCGGCGCTGGAGAAGGGACTCAGCCCGGCCCAGTCGTTCTCCAGCGGCTGGAAGATCTCCATGCCCATGAGCTCCTTCACCGAGTGCTCGGGCGGCCCTGCCGGGAGCGGCACCTGGCCCGTGCAGAACGAGCTGGAGTCGGAGACCGGCAGCTGGGACATGACGAGCGCGCTCGGCAAGTCCATCAACACCTACTTCGCCAAACTGGAGCAGATGACCGGACTCTGCGAGACGGTCGAGATGGCGAAGAAGGTGGGCTACAAGACGGGCAACGGCAAGAAGATCACCGAGAACCCCTCGATCACCCTCGGCTCCATCGAGAGCACCCCGCTGTCGATGGCCGCCGTCTACGCCACCTTCGCCAACCGCGGCACGTACTGCTCGCCGATCGCCATCGAGTCGGTGACCACCGCGGAGGGCAAGAACCTCAGGGTCCCGAAGTCCGAGTGCTCGAAGGCGATGAGCGAGCACACAGCGGACACCGTCAACCAGATGCTCAAGGGCGTGGTCGAGGACGGCACCGGCACCCAGGCCGGGCTCAGCGACCGGGACAACGCGGGCAAGACGGGTACCACCAACGATCGTAAGGACGCCTGGTTCGTCGGATACACGCCGAACCTCTCCACCGCTGTGTGGGTCGGTGACGACGTCGGCGAGAAGACGCCGATGTTCAACATCCGGATCGGCGGCCAGTACTACGACAAGGTATGCGGTGGCTGTCTGCCGGGCCCGATCTGGAAGATCGCGATGACCGGGGCGCTGGACGCGTCCGAGACCCCGTCCTTCACAGCTGTCGACCTGCCGCGCGGTGAGGCGCGCGACGGTGACGAGCAGGAGCGCGACGGAGACGGCGACCGGAAGCGGCGCAAGCGGGACCGGGGCCGTGACGATGACGGCGACCAGGGACCCATCCCCGGTATCTCCCTACCGCCCGGCATCATCGGAGGCTCGGACGGCGGGCCTGCCAATGACACCGGGGGCCGGGACTGAGAGCTGCGAGAGGGGCGGGAGTTCTACTCCCGCCCCTCTCAGCAAGCCCCTGGTGGAGGGCCCCTGGGTCCTGTGGAACCTCACACAGGCTTCCTGATCAGCCCGCCAGCAGCTTCTTGACCGCGGCCGCGACCCGGCCGCCCTCGGCCTTGCCTGCCACCTTCGGGTTCACGATCTTCATGACGGCACCCATCGCGCGGGGCCCCTCGGCACCCGCCGCGCGGGCCTCCTCGACAGCCTGTGCCACGACGGTGTTCAGCTCGTCGTCCGACATCTGCTTCGGCAGATAGGCGTCGAGGAGCTCGCCCTCCTGCCGCTCCCGCTCCGCCTGCTCGGTGCGACCGCCCTGGGTGAAGGCCTCGGCCGCCTCGCGGCGCTTCTTCGCCTCCTTGGCGATCACCTTCTGGACCTCGTCATCGGAGAGCTCGCGCGCCTCCTTGCCCGCGACCTCCTCCTTGGTGATCGCGGCGAGGGTCAGCCGGAGCGTCGACGAGCGCAGCTCGTCGCGCGCCTTGATCGCGTCGGTGAGGTCATCGTGAAGCTTGGACTTGAGCGTGGTCATGCCCCTGATTGTGGCAGGTACGCGCCCTTCGCCGCCCGCGCATTTCGCCATGCCGGACGGCCTTCGCGTACCCACCCACGCGGCTGGCGGGACTGGTGCCGCGACAGCGGGACCGGTTACGGCCGCGGCCACGGCTGGACAACGGCGTGCTCTCCACCCTCAGATTCGTCACGCAGCCGAAGGGCGGGAGCCGGGCTTGAGAGCACCGGAAACGGCCTCCCGGAATTCATCGTTCCAGCCTGGTAGCCGGCCGGTATCGCCGCTACGGTGCTCGCCGTGATCGCCTTCTGGCGGCGGCACCACCGACGCCGCCCGGTCTGCGCGCTCGGTCTGGGCCCGACCGCACTCGCCCTCCTCGGACCGGCATTCCGCCCTTGGTATGTACTGTGGGGGCTGTTCCTGATCGCCGCCGCCGCGCCCAACGGCTCGGTACGGCTGCGTCGCGCCGCGGCCGTGGCAAGCGGTGTGCTGGCGCTCGCCGTACTGCCGAGCGGATTCGCACCCGACCGCGCACAGTTGATGCTTGCTGTCGGCGGCGGCGCGGCAGCCGTACGCGTGTCGTGGTCCGCCTACCGGCCAGCCAGGCGCGGTTCCTCGGGACCGCGCCGCCGTACCGAACTGCTGGGGAGCCCCGCATGAGACCGCCGTCCACCGCCCTGGGCAGGGTCTCCACGGCATTCGCCCTCACTGCCGTTGTCGCAGCTTTTCTGATCTTCGTACCACTGCACCGCCACTGGTTCGACCTGAAGGTCTATTACGGCGCCATCGGCTACTGGGGGGAAGGCGGCCGGATCTACGACTACCTGAAGCCGGGCACGCACTACGGCTTCACCTACCCGCCCTTCGCGGCGCTGGTCATGCTGCCGATGATGGTGGTCGGCTGGTACAGCGCCATAGCGATCAGCCAGTCGCTGAACATCGCGGCGGCGGCGGTCATCCTCTACATCTGCGCCGATGCCACGATCCGTCGCGAGGGCTGGACCCGGTGGTTCACCTACGCCGTTCTGGCCTGCCTCTTCGCCTGGATGGAGCCGGTGCGCGACACCGCGAGCTTCGGCCAGGTCAATCTGCTGCTGCTGGCGCTCGTCCTCGCCGACGCCTGGCTGCTGACCTCGGCCACCGCGCGAGCCCGCCGACTGCACCGGCTGGCCGGGCTCGGCATCGGGCTCGCCGCCGCGATCAAGCTCACCCCGGCGATCTTCATCGTCTATCTGCTGGTCACCCGGCGGCTGAGGGCGGCCGGTACGGCCATCGCCGTCGCGGGCGGGGCGACCGCGCTCGCTGCCTGGGCGGACCGGGAGGCGTCACGGACGTTCTGGACCGAGGCGATGTGGAACACCGACCGTGTCGGCTCTCTCGCCTTCGTGTCCAACCAGTCCTGGCAGGGCATGCTCGCCCGCCTCACCGAGCCCTTCGCCGAGCCGAGCCGCGCGATCTGGGCCGTCGGCGTCCTGCTGCTGCTGTCGCTGTGGGTCTGGCGCGCCAGGCGCGCCGTCGCGGCCGGTGACGAACTGGCCGGCTTCGCCCTGACGGGCATCACCGCCTGCCTGGTGAGCCCCGTCACCTGGGTGCACCACCTGGTGTGGCTGATCCCCGGCATAGCGGTACTCGTGGACGCCGGGCTGCGCTCCGCGCCGGGCGGGGAACGGCGCAAGCGGCTGCTGCTGGCCGCCGCGACCAGCTACCTGCTGCTGTGCAGCAGCATCGTCTGGCTGTGGCGATGGAACCAGGGCGGGATCCCCGGCATCATCGGCAGCAACGCGTACGTATGGATCTCCCTGGCGCTGCTACTCCTGCTTCCCTTCCGGGCAGTCAAGGACGGGTACGGGTCGCATGACCACACGCGCCTGTCTGCAACGATGGACGCATGCGCGCACGCTACGGAGTCCCCCTCACCATCACGGCTGTCGGCGCCGCAGGCCTCGCCTACGCCGCCGGATACGAAGCCCGCTCCTTCCGGCTCCGGCGTGTAACGATCCCGGTCCTGCCCCGTGGGATGCGCCCCCTGCGTGTGCTCCAGGTCTCCGACATCCACATGGTGTGCGGCCAGGGAAAGAAGCGCGCCTGGCTCCAGTCGCTGGCGGGCCTGCGACCCGACCTCGTCGTCAACACGGGCGACAACCTCTCGGACACCGAGGGCGTGCCCGAGGTGCTGGACGCACTGGGCCCGCTCTTCGACTTCCCCGGCGTCTACGTCTTCGGCTCGAACGACTACTACGGCCCGCGGATGCGCAACCCCGCCCGCTACCTGCTCGAGAAGGCCCAGGGCCGCCACGGCCTCAACGGCAACGCTCCCGCGGTCGGCGTCGTCCACAACCCGTGGGAGGAGATGCGCGACGCCTTCGACGCGGCAGGCTGGCTGGGCCTGAGCAACGCACGGGGCCGGCTCAAGCTGGACGGCGGCATCGAGCTCGCCTTCACCGGCCTGGACGACCCCCACATCAAACGGGACCGCTACGCCCACGTCGCCGGCGGCCCGGCCCGGGACGCCGACTTCTCCATGGCCGTCGTCCACGCCCCCTACCTACGCACCCTGGACGCCTTCACAGCCGACGGCTACCCCCTGGTCCTCGCCGGCCACACCCACGGCGGCCAGCTCCGCATCCCCTTCTACGGCGCCCTGGTCACCAACTGCGACCTCGACACGGACCGCGCCCGGGGCCTGTCCACCCACACATCGACCGGCCGGACCGCCTACCTCCACGTCTCCGCCGGCTGCGGCACCAACCGCTACACCCCGGTCCGCTTCGCCTGCCCCCCCGAGGCCACCCTCCTGACCCTGACCCCCCGCCCCTGAGCACCCCCCTCGACCCGCTCCACCGGCTCCTCCGCACGGGCCACCTGATCGGGACGACCTGCGGCGACGTACCCCGTGGTGGCCCGGAAAACCGGATTTCGTCTCCGGGCGCTGGTGGGCTAAAGTAATCGACGTCGCCGCGAGAGCGAGTGACATCGGGGTGTAGCGCAGCTTGGCAGCGCGCTTCGTTCGGGACGAAGAGGTCGTGGGTTCAAATCCCGCCACCCCGACAGTGAAATGCCAGGTCAGGCCCGGTGCTGAGAGATCAGCACCGGGCCTGACCTGTTTCTCTGGCGCTCCCTGTCAGAAGGCAATCCGCGATCGTGGTGGTGGGTCCCGGAGACGAGGGCTGGCACTCGGACCTCGCGGTGGCGTCAGCCGCCGTGATGGAACGGTGGAGCGCTCTCAGGAACGCGCCCATGACGATCAAGGAGCACTCGCCGCTCTGCACGTGCCGAAGGGAGCCGACGGAGCGGATCCAGAGGGCCAGAGCTGGGAGCTCTGCCGTTGCCTGTGCGACGGTTCGGCGCCACGACATCAGGGCTGTGCCCGCCCGCGGATTACCGCAGGCCAAAGAGGTGCTCACTTGTACGGACATCGCGAGAGGCGCGCGATCCGCTTCCTGGGCGACGCGGAGATAGATGGAAAAGGCTCCTTACCTTCTTGGCGGGTCCGTTCCGCTCATTCGTACGATCGGGAGGCCCAGGGGTGGCGGGTGTGGCTCAAAAAGCTCATGCCGAGGGTG
>NZ_JBHWIW010000031.1:0-87334 GCF_042731955.1 Streptomyces sp. NPDC059828
GGGTGACGGGAGCACGGGCAGCGCCCCGAGTCTGCGTCCCGGTGTCGAAAGCCGGGACGCAGACTCGGGGCGCACCCGGTGCTGGTCGGTTCGTCCTGCTCCACCAGGTCGGCGTAGGTGAACGCCAACGAGGTCCGGTCGGCCGGCGCGGCAAGCCCAGAATCTCAGCCGTCGCCTGGCCTTGGTGAGGGCAAGTTAACGCGGCCGGGACCGGGTCTGGGCTCGGGCGTACCGGGTGGTCCTTGATGAGCACGGTGTTTGAGGGGAGCTGGACTCGTGGCGGTGCGCGATCGACTACGTCGGTCCGATCTCGACGATGGACGGCGACGACCGCTGCACATAGGAAGCGATCAGCGCGACACGGGCCCGCAGCAGCCCCTCGGGGCATCTCGTTGCCACGCTCATAGGCGCCAGCAAATCGCTCATCGTCAAAGTCACGGCTCATGGGACCGATCCCACTCAGGGATTACGCCCGAACAAGAACGCCTCTGCATCGCAGATACCCCTATGGAAGCAACGTCTAAGAGCGTGTCCCACGTGGCCGTGATCTACGTATGACGCTGCGGTTGTCCCGACCCGCAAGGCGTTCTCGCTGTCACTCTTGATCTTGCTGGTTTGGCCGCCCTGGCACTTCGCTTCCGGGGCGGCCGATTGTTACTCTTTCCGATCATGCGAGCCCTCTTCCCCGGATCCTTCGACCCGGTCACTCAAGGGCACGAGGACGTACTCCGGCGCACTGCCCTCCTGTTCGACGAGGTCGTCGTGTGCGTGATGTTCAATGCGAACAAGACCGGCCGCTTCCCCGTCGCGGAACGGCTGGACCGGCTCCGCGCGGCTGCAACTGACTTGAGCAACGTCACGGTCGACTCTCACACCGGCGGCCTGCTGGTCGACTACTGCCGCCGAGTCGGAATCGACGTCGTCATCCGCGGAGTCCGCGGCGTTGCCGACCTGGACTACGAAATGCCGATGGCCCGCATGAACCACGAACTGGCCGGAGTCGAAACGTTCTCCATCGCTGCAGACCCCGCCCTGGCCCACGTCTCCTCCACCCTCGTCGCCGCGATGAGTCAACAGGACCGTGTCCCGAATGATGATCTGAGCGAACTTCTTCCAGCAGGTGCGGGCGGCAGCGAGGGTTCCTGAGACGGGTCCTGCGCGGTGAGGCGGACGAGCCGTTTCTAGCGGCAGAGGGCTGCAGCGGGGCCGAGTAAGGCCAGGTTCGATCACCCACCGGCGCCGTCCGAGCCGTTGCGATGACTCGACGCCCGTGCGGGCGATGCGGACACCGATCCGTTTGCCGCGTAACCGATTCCCGCACATGGGGATGTCGTGGGTGTTGGCCGCAGTGACGCCGACGAGGACGGGCAGCCCGTTCGCGTCCGACGGGACGTACCAGTACAGCATCGTCTCGTACAGCCGTCGCCCCAGCAGATGGACTCCGACCTCTCGAATCTCGTCGGTGACGAAGCGAAAGACCTCCTCGTCGGGCGCCGTCCGGTCGAAGTCGCCGTCCGGCCCGACGACGTAGCCGTCCAGTGAGACGCCCATCGAATAGGTCACGCTGCGCATCAGAAGTCCTCCCCCGTAACGGGTTCGACTGTACGACCGGCGGACGCGGCAGGGCTCGTCACGGCTCGCGGGAACCCCTGGGCAGCTCGCGTCCGGCCGGGTCGTGGGCGGCGTAGTCCTCCAGGTCGCCCCAGCGGGGGAAGGGGACCCGTTCGGAGTGGTGGGTGCAGCGGCTTTCCTTCAGGTCGCGGGCCGCGAGTGCGAGAGTCGGCAGGCTGTCCCCTCCCCCGGTCAGGACCACCCGGTGCCCGGAGGGCCGTGAGCGCCATGACCAAAGTGTGCTGGCCGGATGCCCCGGGACTTCGAGGCATTGAGATGGGGGACCATGGTGTCAAGGCTGGTGAAGTGGACCGCGGAGCCGGCCCGGCAAGCCGCGAGAGCGAGAGCGAGAGCGAGAGCGAGAGCGACGATACGGGCGCTGCTCGGCGCCGGGCAGCACGGGGGCGCTTGCGTCAGCGGGACTGAAACGAGTCCAGGGCCACGGCCTGCGCTATGGCCAGGCGCCGGTCGAGCTCGGGCGAGGCCACATCGAGCAGATAGCGGTCGCGCAGCCCGATCTTCTTGTCGACGCTCATCACCGCCTTGTCGCCCGAGGTGAAGTCGAAGTGGTACGGCCACATGAAGGGCACGAAGTCGAGCGGCAGCAGCTCCCAGACCCGGCGCAGCCCGGCCACGAGCAGGTTGCGCTCACGCCCGACCGCTCCCACCGAGTCCAGCTGGTCCAGTTCCCACGTCGAGCGCAGCAGGGAGGCTGCGAACTTCTTGCGGAACGTGCCGAGGTGGTTGTCCATCGCGTCCCGCACGTCATAGACGGCGCCGACATCCAGGACCTGGCGCGCCTTGGCGGTGAAGAGAACACGCCCCTTGGACTCGTCGGTGTAGAAGGTCATCTGCTCCTTGAGCGCCATCCGCTTCTGCTCGGCGAAAGCGACGACCCTCCCTTCGGAGCCATCCGGCAGCGACTCGGTCACCACGTACCGGTTGATCACGAGGGTGGTCTTCTGCCTGATGATGAAGCGCTCGTTCGTCTGACGACGGGCAGTGTCCACTGTTCCGCTCCTCGTACCGGTGATCTCTGGCACCGGCACCCTGGTCCGGCGGAACCATCCTCGCCGCGCGCCCTGACCCGGGGCAGTCTCCGTAAGTCGACAACCGCAGCGACCAAAGAGGACGGCCGTAGTGGCCATCGGGTGTCCGCTCTCGTTGTTCGCGGGTGCATGCGCAGTTCTGATCGGTGCCCTGGAAGGCGTTCGGCGTCGGGCACTGCTCCAGGCCGACTGCTGGCATGACATACATCTGCGCGTCCCCGTCCAAGGCTGACGACGGTACAGCCGGACGGCGGCAACGCGGCGCGGTCACCGTGGTGGCACGCGGACCGCGCCGCCGCCGTCCTGCGGGGGATCAGCTCCCGATGGGCCGGAAGATCCCGCCCGGAATGACCACCGGACGGTCGATCGCCTTGAAGCGGTACTCCATGCTCACGTCGTCGATCAGGAACGGCATCCGGTTCGCCGCGTCCTCGATCACCATGAAGCTGATGTTCACCTTCTGCGGAAGCGAGCTGTAGAAAGCGTCGGGCAGCGTGACCGTCACCTTCTCGTAAGAACCGCTGGTCCCGCCCTTGTTCATGCGGTCATGCAGCTCAAGGGGCGTGCCGTCCTCCGCCGTGGCCTCCACGATCAGCTGGCGGAAGCCGCCGCCCGCCCCTCCGTGAACCACGTCGCTGCGCACCCAGAACGACAGCACCGGAACCCGGTAGGCCGGAACCGTGACCTGCTGCGAGATTCGGCTCATGCCGGTCAGACCCTGCCCGCCCAGCTCCGCCTTGCCGGTGCCTGAGTGGGCCGGCCACACGGAGGAGTTGTTGATGGGGTGGCCTGCGAACGGCGTCACTTTCTCGTGCCAGGACGCGTTGCCGCTCTCGAAGCCGGGGTTCGCGATCTCGGACGTGCCCGCGCTGGCGTTCGGTGCGGCCATGAACACGCCGGTGGCCGCAACAGCGGTGGCGGCGGCGAGAATGCTCGCTCTCCGCGCTCTCTTTCTCATGGGTCTCCTGGCTGTTTCCCGGTTTCCGAAGGGGGGCCCGCCGCAACAGCCGGGCGGCCGGCCCTCGTACACCCCTGACGGACTGTCAAGAGGGTGCTGCGGCGGGCCATGCCCGAGGAGTACGGTGGTCAGCCGTCTCAGCCGCGGCGCACACTGTAACGCCTCGGTGTGACAATCCGGCCAGAGCCCCGGTCAGGAACACGGCCGCGAGACCAGCAGTCGGCCCTCCGCACGTCATCGGCGATGCGGTGCAGTCCCTGCGACAGGGCGGCGCATCTGGTTCGGGGGCCCCTACATTGCTGGCGATTCGCCGGAGGTGACGCAAGCCGTCCGGGCGGGATCGGCGATGACGTGTCGGCAGGTAGGGTTCATTCGCCCGATACGTCCTCGGCCTCCCAGCGCAGCAGGTCGCCCGGCTGGCAATTGAGCACCTCGCAGAGTGCCGCGAGCGTCGCGAAGCGCACCGCTCTGGCGCGGCCGTTCTTGAGTACCGCCAGGTTGGCGGGAGTGATCCCTACGCGTTCCGCGAGCTCGCCCACGGACATCTTGCGTCGGGCCAGCATGACATCTATGTCGACGGCGATCGGCATCAGATCACCTCATCCAACTCGGCCTGCATCTGCGCTGCTTCCACGTCGCGTGCGACGGCCTGGACGAGCAGCATCCGCAGCACGAGCACGATGAGTGCCACCCCCAGGATGGCCACGCCCACCCCGGCCATGATGACGGTGACGCCTGGGTCGTCCCGCTGGCCCGGCGCATTGAGAGCCGTGACCGCGAACCACACGAGGGCGGCCGCCACGATCGCGCCGATCATCCCGTCCACGTACCGGAAGGCGGCGTGGGAGAACACGGTTCCGCGTCGCACCATCGTCACCAGCCGCCATACGCAGACCAGGGCGACCTGGGCCGACACCATGCCCAGGACCGTGATCACGCGCAACGGCGTGAGCGGCAGCGAACCGTCCTCCGGGTCGTTCCCGCTGACCAACGCCCACACCATCGATGCCTGTACGAACACGGTGCCGGCGAGCACCACCACGAGCACGGCGCGCAGCGCACTCACTGTCAGCTTTCCCATGACCCACCCTTCCCACGAGTTACGATGGAAATCTATCGAGTTTCGATAGATAGAGCAAGAGTCGGGACGAAGGGTGGGGGGCGGTTTCACACGGTGGGGGAGTCCGTCGCCCCCTCCCACGGCATGGCGTTCACACGAACCGTCTTGATCTTGCCTAAGTCGCCCTCTCTTGAGCACAAAACGGACGCCACCCCACTACGCCGAAGCCTCAGGGCCTGTTGCGGAAGTGGATCAAGAGGTGGGGTCGACCTCGGAGTGTGTCTGATCCAGCCAGCCTCGCGACAGTGCGAGGCGGCCGGACCGGAGGGCCTCGCGCTGTTCGACGACCCATTGCGCGACCTGGTCTGCGGAGTCCGTGATGGACTCGTCCGTGGTGTCGATCAGGTGGGTGGACCATCGCCGGTCGTCGGCCGTCCACTCAGTCCAGTGTTGCCAGGCCATCTCGGGCCAGCTGTCGTTGATGATGACGCCGGGCCGGTATCGGGGGTCCCTGGCGTGCTTGCGGTGCCAGTCGGCCCAGCCGAGAAAGGCGTCGACCGCCGATGCGTCCCACCGGCCCGGGTCGCGGTGGGTAAGTCTCCGGCGCCGGATGTCCGCCGGCACCGAAATGGTCGCCGTTCTCCCGCTCGGCGAGAGCCTGGAAGAAGGGAGAGGCGCAGCGCTGTGGGTGGGTCAGGGGGCCGGCGGGGTCCAGTCGGCGGGCAGTCCGGACTGGCTGAGGACGGTGGCGAGACTGTAGTGGTCCTGGTCGGAGACGATCCGGCAGCGGTTCTTGTCGAGGGCGAGGAGAGTGGTCATCGGTACGGCAAAGGGCTTGGGTGCGCCCTTGAGGTGGCCCGAGTAGATGGCGTTGACGGTGATGCGCTCGCCGTCGCGGTGGGCAGTGCGCACGGTCACATGGACATGGTCGATGAGGCTGTCAGCGCGGGCCTTCCACCCGGCGATCTCCTTACGGCCGTGGAAGGAGATGCCGACGGCCTCGTCGGTGTAGGTGCCGTCGGCGGTGAACAGGGCGCCTAGCGCCTGGGGGTTGGTGCCATTCCAGGCATGGGCCCAGTCGGCGACGATCCTCGGCGGGCGCCGTCCAGCGTCTTGTGCGGCGTAGGCGCTGGTGGCCGTGGTGCCACAGAGGGCCGCGGCAGCGATCAGCACGGTCGTGGCGCCGGGCAGGCAGGGCCTCATGGTGGTGCTCCTTCACGTTCGAGTGTGGGTGTGCGGCGGGTGTGGGTGGGAAGTGGCGAATGCCGTGCTCGAGCCTGCCCCGGGCGGTTCCAGAAGGACGCCATGGGCAGGGTGACTCGGGGCGCCGTGCGTCTGCTGCTCGGCTCGTGTCACGAGTCCCTGCCGCTGCCGCGCGGGGCGTTGCTCCAGTGGGCGCGGGGCCGGCTCCCGTCTGTCACCAGCAGCACCGGATGCGCCCTTGGTGCCAGGCGGGCTGCCAGGGTGTTTCGGAGGCGTGGGCCCTCGCCGTGCGTATGCGGCTCGCTCGGCGAGGGCTGGAGGAGTGCTTTGCCCTGGCGGTGCCGGGTCAGTCCCAGAGGGATATCGCCAGGACCAGAGCGACGACGGGGATCAGCAGCCATGGCTCGGCCAGGACCAGGAGCCCGGTGAAGACCAGGGCGAAGTACGCCAGTGCCTTGGCGGCGCGGCGCTGGCCCTTCCTCTTCTTCCGCGTGCCCTTGTCGTGAGGCGTCGCTGCGCCAGGTGCCGCCTCAAGGGTGCACGTGTCGGTGTCGGTGTTGGTTGCGGCTTCGGGCTTCACTTCGGTGTTCGTCATGACCTCAGCCTCGTCGCCGGAGCACCTCCCTCGCGTCGGCGAAGCCTGCCTATCCGGGCGAGGACCCACGACGCGTACGTAGTGCCGCCACGGTGACAGGTGGTCCGTGAACACGGTCAGCGGCAGGGCCAGCCGGCCCCCATGCCCGCGCCCACGGGGTCCATAGGCCTGAGTGACCTCCGGCTCGCGGCCGGTGAGCGGGGCCGCCCAGGATCGACGCCTCGCCGTCAGCGTCTACATCTGGACCCGCGCCACCGAAGGCGAACTCGAGTTCGCACCCTGCCCACCACACATCGCCCACGACCCCGAACTCCGCACCGTCTGGAGCCGACGGCGGCACAGCGTCTGCCACTGGCTCAGGCAGACTGAGACACGGAACCCCAACTCCGAGCTCTCAAGCCGCTACTCGACGCCCACGCCAAGCAGTTGGCCAAAACGATCGACCGCAACCTTTCGGGATGGGCAGCACCTGATCTCGGTGGTTGACACCACGCTCAGAGACGCCGAAGCCATGCCGGATTTCCCACTCTGCCTGTCCCCGCCGCCCACACGACGCTAGCGTCAAGTCCATGATCGTATGGCTCAACGGCACCCATGGCGCAGGCAAGACGACGACCAGTGCGCTCGTGCAGCAGCGGATCCCGGACTCACGGGTGTTCGACGCCGAGAAGGTCGGCGAGACCCTCATGGACATCACGCCAGGGCTGCCCGCGACGGACAACTTCCAGCACTGGCCGCCGTGGCGGCCACTCGTGGTAGAGACCGCCCGACGCGTCCTCGACTACACCGGCGGCACCCTGGTGATGCCCATGACGGTCCTGGTCGAGCAGTACTGGCGCGAGATCAGCTCGGGCCTTGCCCAGCACGCCGTTCCCGTCCGGCACTTCGTCCTCCATGCCGACCAGGACACCCTCCGCGGGCGCATCGCGGGCGACACCGTTGTTGGCCCCCACTCGCCGTTCCGTCTCCAATACCTTGAGCCCTACGCTGAGGCGGCCCGCACGTGGCTGCACGCCGAGGCCGAGGTCGTCGACACCACGCACCTCACGCCCGCCCAGGCCGCCCAGCAGATCGCAGAGGCCGTCAAGAGTTGAGAGAACGACCTCCGGCGTCAACCTTCACAGATGACAAGAAGCCCGCCTATGTGACAGCTATCCCGCTTCGGCTCAGCCGGCGATCGGGAGGCGCTTGGCCACGGCCACGTCAGAGGTCGAACTCGAGGTGTTCGAGGTCGGTGAACTCGACTTCCAGCCCGTGGGCGCGGCGGCCGCTGTCGCGGAAGTAGACCTCGCCCAGGGCCTCGGCGGCGATGTTCCGCAGCTGCTGCTCGGTACCGCCGGCGTCCTTGGCCTCGAAGAGACGGGCGGCGTACTGCGGGGGGAGGGCGAGGGTGAGGTGGCGCAGACGGGCGTCATCGGTGGTCCCGGGGGCGGCGGTGTAGCCGAAACGGGCACGGGTGTCGATGACGATGCCGCCGGTGGTGGCCGCGTTCTGCTTGGCCTTGGCCCGAATCTGGGGCTGCCAGCGCTTGGCGACCTCGCGTTCCAGGCGCTGCGCCAGGTCGGGCCGGGGCCTTTTGATCTGGTCCTTCACATACCGTTCGACGGTGCGCTGGGTGACGCCGAGCAGGCCTGCTACCGCCCTGGTGCTCTTGAGCTGTTTGACCAGGTAGCGCACCTGCGCGCCCGCGCTCTTGGGGATAGGGCGCGTGAACGCCTTCTGCAGCGCGGCGTCGAGACCGTCCGCGACCCTGTCCATCGGTCCTCGTCTCCTACTCGGTGTCGTCCGTGGCGGTGACCTCGCCCGTCTTGATGTAGCGGGCGAGATTGAGGACCTGGCCGTGCTTCTCGCGCACGTCCTCGGCCCACAGAGTGGTCTGCGTGCCCTCGTGCTTGACCATCCCAGGCGAGACCCCGAGGCGGAAGCTGCCGGGTACGGTCTTGCCGTCGGCGTCGTACGGCAGGACATCCAGTGGGCTGGGCCCGTCGGCGGCGTACACGGCGCAGTCCGACAGGACCGCCACCGGGTACCGGCCGGTGGCGGCGGCCAGATTGAGCATCTTGCGGTGCATGTTGATGCGCGCCCGGGAGATGACGACGGCGCGGATGTCAGGACGCCACGTCGGCCGGGCGAGGGCCGGCCACGCCTGCCCGGGCCTCCAGCCTCCGCCGCGCGCACGCTCGCGCAACTTGCCGATGCCGCCCTTCACCGTCGACTTGATGGCGTCCAGGACGATCGCCGTGTGGGGGTCGTTGCCCTTGTAGTCGACCATCGACTTCAGGAACTCCGGCGGGGACTGCTTCTCGCCCACGCCCAGATCCGCCATGGTGTCGATGTACGCGTCCCTCAGTCGCTTGTACCAGCCGTCCAGGAACCTGCCGCTCTCTTCTCGTACCCAGGCCTCCAGCGGCGCGACGTCGTAACCGAGCTCCACCGCGTACGCCACCGTCGGGGTCGCATACCAGGCCGGGCCCGCTGGGCGCTCCCCGGTCGGTGTGAACGGACTGGGCAGCAGAGCGCCCTGCAGCCGCCGCCACTGCTTACCGACCCGGACGCGCGAGAGGTCGACATGGGAGAGGTCGACCAGCCACGCTCCCGGCAGTGCCTGGTCGAAATCCGGGTCGGTGACGTGCACCGGTGGCGTGGCCAGGCCGACGAGTGCGCCGTTCGCGGCCGCGCCGAAGGCCAGATTGACGTCGAGGCCCACCAGGTGGCGCTGCATGCACTCGGCATCGGTCAGCTCCCGCGCCCAGTCGTATGCCTCCTCGAACAACATCTCCGCAGGGCCCCGCTGGTGGAATCGGGGCAGCCCGGCGAGCAGCGGGTGCCCGTCGGGGGCCTCGCACGGCGCGCAGTCCATCGGTTGCTCGCCCAGCGAGCCCGGCCGGTGCTCCTTGTGCCGTTTGCCTTCTGTGTCCGCCTCACTCGCCCGGGTCGGCGGATTCAACGCGGTCATGAGTTCCAGGCCGGTCACGGCGGTGGAACCGCGCGGCGTCATCACCCGGGAGGCGTACACACCCAGCACCCGGGCCAGTTCAGCCGGTCCAAGCTCTGCGGAGTGGCCCCAGGTGCGGGTGTCGAGGGCGTTCCAGGACGGGATGCACAGCTGGACGCACTGCCGCTGACGGCCCTCGGCGGGGCGGTAGATCCGGGCCCACGGCCCGAAGCCCCGCTTGGTCAGCTGCCAATCGGCCCGGTCGAGCTGTTCGAGGACCTTGTGGCCTTCCGGGAGGCGCGAAGCGAGCCGCTCGGACTCCGACAGTGCCACGGGGAGTCCATACCGCTCGCACGCGGCCGGCGTCAGTACGAGGAGCGGGTCGGCGTCCTTACCGGAGCCGTGCAGCCTCGCAGCCCCGAGATGCGCCTCCCTCAACGCCCACTCCACCAGTGCCGCAATGCTCTTGGCGGGCACCTCCATGATCAGGCCGCCGACGCCGTAACCAGTCGTCCGACGGTCGTCGTCGGCATCGATGACCAGCAGCGGCCCATTCGCGAATCGACGATCGGCACCCTGTGGCGCCGGGCCCGCCGCAGCGGCTGTCGGCGCACCGGGGCGACGTGGGGCCGTTGCGCGCCGGGATGTCGAGTCCGTGTGGGCGGAACGCGAAGGGCCAACGGGTGGCGCGGCGGCAGAACGCTGCGTGGAGGCCGAGGGCGGTGGCGTGGCGGGGGACGCCGACGGGACGGGATAGCGCTGAGCGAGGCCGTCAAGGAGGCGCCGGTAGGCCTGGAGTCGTTCGGGCTTCGGTTCGGCGCGGCCGTCCTCCCATGCCTGGATACTGGGCAGGCGTACACCGAGGGCCTGGGCAACCGCGGCCTGGGTCAGGCCGGCTGCCTCGCGCAGGCGGACGCGTTCGGCCGGCGGGGGCAGGACGTGACCGTCGTCCACCGCGGCGAGGAGCGCTTCGACGGCGGCGAGCGGATCTGGGGGCTGGTTGCTCATGGAAGGTTCTCTCTGGCCGGATGTCACCGGATGCCCTGACGGATCTCTTCGAGGCGGGTCATCAGCCGCTGGTAGCGCTGAGAGGCAGCCTGAGAGGACTTCAGGCCCTGGTGGAGAGCGATCTGCCGCCATTCCATGCCACGGCGCCGGGCCTCGATGACCACCTGCGTCTCAAGTCGGTCCACCGCCGTCCGCATGCCCTCGAACAGAGCCAGAGCCGCAGCCACATCGTCATCCGACACACTCCGCTCCCCCGCTCCCCCGCCCCGGGCGGCGCCGGCCAGCAGCCTGGCCAGCAGTGCGGTATCCCGCTGAAGCCCATCCGCGGGCACCCCATCGGCCACAGGGCGGTCGTCCAGGTCGGCCATACGGCTACGCAATTCGAGCGGAGAGTCATCCGGCATGACGCCACCCTACCCCCACGAAGCAATGAATCAACGTTCCGTTGTCTCATTGCCCATCGCGGCGCCGTGCGTGCCGAGTTGGCCGCCGACCCGGGAGGCGCCCGCGACGAGCTCCTCGCGGCGCCACGGAGAGGGGACCGGAAGCGACATCTACCGCTTCGGAAATCGATCTCCCTCATCCGTGGGGCGCCTCATCGAAGGCGATCGCAGGCACCCCTGGATCCTCGCTGCGTCAGTGGCGCAGCACAGTCGCGCAGCTGCGACCCGGAGCAGGCCCTGGACGCGTGGCCCGGTCCGGGCAACGGCTGTGGGGCGGGCGCGGCCGGAATCCAAAGCCACTGGTCAGATACGGTGACGGGATGACCGAGAGCCTGCCTGCCGACGTGGCCGACGTGCTTGCGCTGGTCCTCGACGCCGATGATCCGGTTCATGCCGCGCTCCGGAAGCAGGTTCCGCACCTCAGCGTGCGAGCGCGCTGCACATGCGGGTGTGGGACCGCGTACTTCGCACTCGACACCAGCGAGGTGGAGCCCGCGCCCACCGGCGCCGGCACCGCCGTGGCAGCCGAAGCGCAACTGCTCACAGAGGCCGGCGAGTGCCCCGGCGAGGTCCTGGTGTTCACGCAGGGCGGCTACCTGTCGTGGCTGGAAGTCTGTTCGTGGAACGACGACATCGAGGTGACGCCGGCCGCCGCACGTCACTGGCTGCGGCCACGCTCCTGACCCCGAACGACGCACAGCGGGCTGCGATCCGTACGGCGCCAAGAGCCGGCCGGCGCTGCCTGCGCGGGTCTCGTTCCCTACGGCTCACCTGTGGCCGGCGGCGGATACGACCTCGCGGGTCATGCCTACGTCTGGCAGGCTTCCCTGCCGGAGCTCCCGCTCGCCCGTGATCGTGAATCCGTGGCGCTGGTGGAAGCGGATCGCGCTGTCGTTGTCGTCGGTGTCCCATGGGCAGATGGGTGCGGCTCCGGCCCAGGTGAGGAACTCGGTCATCATGCGGCCACCGAGTCCTCGGCCCTGGACGTGGTTCAGCACGTACATCGGTCCGAGAGTGACCACCCGGCCGCGGCGTCCGCAGACGACGCCGGCGATCTCCGTTGCGGAACGGGCAACGCGGCAGAGCAACAGGTCCGGTTGCTGGTTCGCTGCCTCGATGAACTCCCGCCACCGGGTGACGCCTTCCGCGGTGGCTGACGTGCCGCGATGCTCACGGATCCAGCCCTCGTCGATCCCCACCTCCGGGTTGAGGTATGTCCGCAGCCAAGCCTTCAGCGGCAACGGCCCCCACCGCGCGGTCGTCCGGGCGAGCGGCTTCGATCGCGTAGGTCATGGCAACGATCCTTGTCGATCATCCCCTGTTCCAGGCCGCTCGGTGGGATGGCAGCTGCGGTGACGGCTTCATGCTCGGCTCCGGCCAGGGCTCTCCAGCAGTGCGGCAAGATCCCGGCGGTCGGTGATGCCGAGCTTGGCGTAGACCCGTTGCAGGTGGTTGTCCACCGTGCGGGTCGAGAGCGTCAGCCGGGCCGCGATGTCCCGGCTCGCGAGGTTGCGCGAGGCGAGCAGGGCGATCTCGAGTTCCCGGCGGGTCAGTTGCGCCCCGGCGCCGGCTGCAAGGAGTGCGGGAGTCCGCGCGCCTTCGCACCGCTGCGCCCGGTGTGCCGCCGCGGCACGGGCCGCGGCGGCGCGGCGCGGGTGCCCCGAGCTCTGCCACAGCGTCGCCGCGGTGGCGGCCGCCTCGGCGGCGTACAAGTCCGCTTCATGGTCGGCGAGTTCGGCCGCCGAGTCCATCAGTGCGGCCGGGTCCTCGGCGGCCAGGGCCGTGGCGAACCGGGAGCGCAGGCCGACGAAGGGCCTGTCGCCGGCCGCGGCGAGTTCCGCGAGCCGGGCGGCCGCCTCCCGGGCCCCGCCCAGGCGCGCCAGTTCCGTCAGGAGGACGGCCTCGTTCCCGTCGAGGCCGCGCCGGGCGGCGTCCCCAACGGCCGTCGTGAGCACGGCCCGGGCCTGGCTCAGACTGCCATCGGCGGCGTGCACCCAGGCCTCGGCGATGCGTTCCTCTGGAACATCGACCCGGCGGGGGATGCTCTCGTACTCCTCGAGCGCCGCGCGGGCGCTTTCGGCGTCGCCCTGCATCGCGGCGGCCGCGGCCATGCCTGCCGCCGCGAGGGAACGGGAGACGGCCGCGTAGGTGTGCGGCGCGCGCAGCACCTCCGCGAACCAGCGGCGGGCCGAGGTGAGACGGCCGGCGAACAGCGCGGCCCGGCCCGTGTACAGGGACAGCAACACGGTGGAGAAGTGCCCCTGTGCTCCGCCGAGTTGTTCATGCACCAGCTCCCCCAGCGCACGGGCCTGCGCCAGTCGGCCGCATTCGATGAGGGAGAGCACGCGCAGTGCCTGGACCGCCGAGGTATCGGTGGCCAGCGTGTACTCCTCCCGGCTGGTCTGCTCGCACACGGTCAGGGCGCGTTCAGCCCATTCGAGTGCCTGCGGTCCCTGCCCGAGCAGGGACAGTACGACGGACTTGGTGGTGGCGGCCAACAGCCATCTGGGGAGGTCGGGCACGGTGGTGCCGTCGGTTTCCACGTCGTCCAGCAGGGCGATGCTGCCGTGGAGGTCGAACCCGCTGAACCTGACGCAGGCTTCGTTGGCGGCCAGCATGCGCAGGCCGTGCGGGCTGGTGACCCGGTCCCGGGCGGCGTCGTTGGCCGCCAGGGCGCGGCCGATGTCCGACCCGGTCCCCCAGATGAGGTTCTGGGTGCGGACCAGGGCGACGGCCAGAGCCGCCTGCTCGTCACGGGCCAGGGCATCGGCCCTTGCCAGGGCGGCGTCCGCGTCCGCGGCCCGGCCGGTTTCGAAGAGGGTCTTGCCCCGCAGCAGTTCCGCCTGCCATGTGCGCCGGTGCGCGGGCACTGCCTGCAGGAGGAGCAGAGCCCGGGGGTGGTCGCCCGCGTGTACGGCGAGGGCGGCGGCCTGTACCAGCAGGCCGGGGTCGGCGGTGCCGGTGGCCGCGAGCCGGTACGACGCCAGGTGCACGGCGTCCTCCCGGCGGCGCGCCCCGGCCCGCTCCAGGTTGCGCGCCTGGCGCAGCAGGATCTCCCGGCGCCGCAGCGTGGGCATGCCGGCGCGCAGAACCTCGCCGTAGAGCGGGTGCGCGAGCCGTATCCGGGTACGCCGTCCCTCGCTGGTGACGGCGACCAGTCCGGCCCGTTCCAGCGCGTCGAGGGTGTCGCCTTCCCCGTCGGCCGTCAGGGATTCCGGGGACAGGGGCTCGCACAGCGCCAGGGTCTCCAGCATCCGGTGGCCCGGGCCGGTGGGTCCGCCGAGTCGGCGCCGGACCAGGTCGGTCAGTCGGCTGCCGACCGGAATTCCGTCGCACGGCGGCATGGTCCACAGTTCGCCCTTGCGTACGAGGCGGCCGGCGGCGAGTGAGTCCTGGACGAGTTCGCGCAGGTAGAGGGCGTTCCCGCCGCTCGTGTCGTAGAGGGTGTGCAGGGTGGAGCGCTGGACGGTGCCGCCGAGCACGGACTGGAGCAGGGCTTCGATGTCGTCCGAGCCGAATTCGGTCAGTTCCACCGGGTGCACGGCATCGCCGTGGGCGAGCGCGTCCACCGCGTCACGGGCGGGGGCACCGGAAGGCACCGTGGCCAGTAGGAAGACCACCCGGGCGTCCATCAGCTGTCGCAGCAGCATCGCGGAGGTCGCGTCCAGCAGGTGCAGATCGTCGACGAGGACGACGAAGCGGGAGCCGGAAGGGCCCTCCCCGCGCATGCATGCCAGCAACCGTGTCGTGGCGGCGAAGCCGGACACGGGGTCCGACAGGTCCACCCCGTCGGGAACGAGGTGGGCGATGGCGCCGAGGGGGACCTCACCCGCCACTGCCGTTGCCACGGCCCCGCGGCCGATGTGGCCTGCAGCCTTCGCCAGAGCCAGGCACTCCTGCGCGAGCCGCGACTTCCCCACACCGGGCGGACCGAAGATCACGAATCCGGAGCATTCGGGGTCGGCCAGCGACCGTTCGAAGTCCGCGATCTGCCCGGTCCGGCCGACCAAGGGCCACTGCCGCGGCAGTGTCTGCGTGCTCACATCGTCTCCCCGTCACGGTGTGTGGATTCCAGCCACCCGCCACCGGCGCTGTGCTCGATCGCGGGGTCATGGCGGGATCGTCTCCCGGACGTAGGCTGTGGGGCCACTGGTTAAGACATGCGTGAATCCTTGAGGTGGCCGTGCGGGCAGAGCTGGCGTTTTCGGTGAGCGATCTCGCGCAAATGCGGTTTGCCGTCTCCCCGATGTGGGAGGTCGGGCCCAGCATGCGGCTGCTGTGTTCCGGCAGGGCCGATCGCGTGCACCGGGCCTGGGCGGCGCAGGTACGGCCGCGGCTGGCGGCGTCCGGGCTGGACCGCGGCTGGCTCGCCGGGCTGGTCCGGGCCTCGGGGTACGTTCCCGATTTCCTCAACCCGGCGCCCGCCGGCCCGGCTCCCACCCTGGCGGAGGAGCTCGCACGGATCGTGGCCACTCCCGCTGCCCGGGTGCGTGAGGAACTTGACCGGTTGGCGGGCGAGCAGCGGCTCGGCCCCCGGCTGCGCAGTCTGTACGGCGAGCCGGAGAGCGGTCTGGTCCGGGTCGCGGAGGAGATCGAGGCGTATTGGGACATGGCACTGGCGCCCTATTGGGTGCGGATCCGGGAGGTGCTCGACGCCGACGTCTTCCACCGGCTGCTCCAGGTGGCCGAGCACGGCGCGGGGCATCTCTTCAACGAGCTTCATTCGTCGGCGAGTTGGGACGACCAGGCGCTGTTGCTCGCCCGTCGCCCGGGTCCGCTGTGCCGGCGGACGGCCGGCAGGGGGCTGGTGCTGGTCCCGTCGGTGTTCACGGGGCCCGCCCTGTTCACGCTGGTGGCGCCGCCCGAGCCGCCGCAACTGGCCTACCCGGCCCGCGGCACCGGCTCCCTGTTCGAACCGCAGACGGCCACAACCACCGACGCCCTCGCCGCGGTGCTGGGCCGCTCACGAACCCGACTGCTGACCGAGCTGGGCTCCCCGGCCTCCACGACCGAACTCGCCTGCCGCACCGGGCTCTCGATGGCGCGTGTGTCCCAGTGTCTGACCGCGCTGCGGGGCGCGGGGCTGGTGAGCTCGCACCGGGCCGGGCGCTGCGTCCTGTATGCCCGTACGTCGGTCGCCGAGGCCCTGCTCACCGCCTCCGCCTGACCGCCCGCGAGCGGAGCTGAGTAATGGCTGCTCTGCCGAACGACCCTACGCCTGGGGCAGGTTGAGCCGGTGAGGGCCGAGCCGGGCCCTCACCGGACACCGACTATTCCGTAGGAAGTGGAAAGCATGAGAATGCCCCTGTTCACCGCAGCCCTCGGGGCGGCAGCGGCCGTACTCCTCATGGGCGCGCACCCCGCCCCCGCCGCCGACCGTCCGGGTGAGGCGGCGGTACGGACCGCGATCCGTCACGCCGTCGAGGGCAGGGCCGACGCGACGGACCTGCGGATCGTCGCAAACGACCCGCAGCTCGCCCGCTCTGTTCCGGTGGCGGTGAAGTGGGGCCGCCCCGTCGTCACCGAAGTGGCCCCGCCGACGGGCAGGTCGGCCGAGAAGTCCGCCAAGGCGGCGAGGGCGGCCCGCACCGGAAGCTCCTTCGCGGCTGGTGCCACAGCGTCGCTCGCCTCGTACCAGCAGCTGTGCCGAGCCGTCGACTACCCCCTGACCCTCACCAGCTACCTGGGCGGGACCATCTACACCTGGCACCACAAGTTCTCGTGGTGTACCGCGAACCAGATCTCCTTCGTCGAGGCGTCGCGGGTGCTCACCTACGCGCCGTACGACAGGTACGACTACTTCACCGACAAGAGCTCGGTGGTCTACCCGCAGGGGCTGCTGACCGACGCCACCTTCGCGCCGTCCGGTTCCCCGATCACCTCATGGAGCGGCTTCGGGTCCCCGTACTACTCCCACATGGCGCGCTCGGTGAATCTCTGCTTCGCGCAGTGGTCCTGCTACGCCAGCAACCTTCCGCAGAGCAAGCTCACCATCGGGCGCGACAACGTCCACCCCGCCATCGCCGCAGCGGGGTGAGCACGGCGACGGGCCGGGGCCACGGGCGGTGTCCGCTCGGTGGCCCCGGCCCGTCGCGTGTCGCGTGGCACCGGGCCCGCGCCGGTCCCTTTCGGGCGGGCGCGGGACGCTGCTCTTTCATGCTTTCCCGTGCCCGTCCGCATTCCGCTGCCCGCTGCCCGGCGCCGATCGTCGGGCCGCGTCTGCCGACGGCCCGGGGGCCGTCGGCACGGCCGTTCAGAGCCTGGCGGGGTCGGGCACCCAGAAGTGCCGCAGGTACACGTCGTCGGTGAAGTCGTACTCGGCGTCGTCCAGGATTCCCACGATGACGGATGTGGCCCGGGCGTCGCGCCAGGCGTAGGAGGCGAGGACCACGCACTCGACCTCGTTGTCCGCGTGCGGAACGGCGACCTTGCCCCAGGTGGGGGCCGTGACGCCGTCCCGGGCATGGGAGAAGTCGTACGCGTAGATGTGCTTGCAGCCGTTGGACGCCTCCTCGTAGTCGGAGGCCACGTAGAAGTTCATGCCGTCCGGGCCGAACGTCGCCCCCTGGACGCGGTGGAGTCCGCTCGGGAGCGGAATGGTCTTGCGGAGGAGCCCGCTGTCGCGGTCGTACCCGTGGATGGCGTCCACCCGGGGGAGGCTGGACTCCTTGAATCCGGAAACCGAGCTGTAGACGAGTCGGTCGTACGGGTTGAACGCCAGATAGGGGTTCTTGGAGCTCTGGGGCGGGAGGGTGCCCGTCGCCCGTCCCCACATGGGGACCATGCCCAGGGACCTCAGGTCCGTGGAGACCTTCCAGATCTTCGGGGGCTCAGTGCCCTCGACCGGCACGTAGATCTGGCGCCGGTCGGGGTCGAACGTCGGGGCGCCTATGTGGGGGCACCCGGAGGGCACGGCCAGGCGCAGGCCCGTGTAGACGAAGCCCATGGTCATCCGGTAGATGCCCCGGAAGTCGCCGTCGTTGACGACGACGTACCAGTAGGAACCGTCCGTGCACATGCCCTGGAACTGGTCCGTGAGGCGTCCCGGGTCAGGCAAGCTGGTGCTCTTCGCGTGCTGCCATTCGGAGATGCGCGGATTCCGGGGGGTTCGCGGGTCGGTCACGAGGGCCTCGGCGGCGGGCGGGCTCACGGCCCCGGCCGCCACGGAGCCGACAGCGGCGGCTCCGGCCGCGGTGGTGATTCTGGTGAGGAAGTTTCGCCTGTTCATCGGGGTGCGTTCGCCTTTCGCGGAGGGGGGTCGTGACGCATGGTGCGGGGCAGGGTCACGGCGCGGTGGTGATGACCACCACACCCTCCAGGCGGGCGGTGAGCGCCCCGGAGCCGTAGCCGATCACCTCCGGCCCGTCACCGTTGTCACGGCCGAGGTTGTACGTGGCCGCCACGGTGGCGGACTGGGTGGTCAGGTGGGCGTCGTCCGCCGGGTCGTGGATGGCGATGCGGTGGTTGCCGGCGACGGAGCCGCTCGCTCCGACCACCGTCACGGCGTGGCCGCTCACCCGGTCACCGTCGCGGTCGTACCTCCCGACCGAGGCGATCAGCAGGTCCCGCCCGTTGCGGGTGAGCTCGACGATGCGCCGGCTGACGGCGTCCTCGTCGTCGAGGGACTCCCAGTCCGCTTCCAGGACGTCCTCGTAGCCCTTCTCCTCGATGAGGTCGTTGACGGCGTCGACCGCATCCGAGCGGCCCGTGCCGGTGGCGGGGTCGGTCTCGGCGAGTGCACCCATCCGCCGCAGCTTCGCGGTCACTTCGTCGTAGTGGACGGCGGCGCTGGACGTCGGGTCGTAGTCGCCGGTGAGGAGGTTCGGGTAGCCGTGCTGGTCCAGCCAGAACATCGCGTTCAGGGTCGACGTCGGAAGGCAGTACATCCGTCCGTCGTTCGGCAGACCGGCACGCCGCTGGTCGATGTCCGGCAGCCGGCAGGCACGGTAGGACCATGCGGTGCCGCTGTCGACGACGGTCGTAGTGGTACAGCCGCCCGTCGCGGCGACCGCGGTGGGGGCCAAGGCGAGCGGGGACGCGGCGAGCATCCCGCAGACAAGCAGCGTACGTACGGCGGATGTTCCGGCCGAACGCGAGAGCAGTGACATCGCAACCCTCAGATGTGGACTTCAACAGTTGTGAAGTGCTCGGGTGGTGGATCGGGTGGGGTGGAGCGGATGGTGGGACTTCCCGGGACACGGACTCTTCGGGGCGCCCGCGGGGGGTGCCCGCGGCGCTCGGCCTTCCCCCGTCTGTCGCTCCCGGAGTGCGATTCTTTCGGCGGCCGGGCCCGTGGACATGAGTAGTGACTACTCGTTACGGCACCGGTGTTGGCACCTGCCGGCCGGTGGGGCGGGACGGGCAGGGCGGCCCTCAGACCAGGAGGACCTGCGACACCGCAGGCACCGCCAGGCGGTGGGCCTCGCGGACCGGCAGACCTGTTCCGGGATCCAGGGCGAAGCACACCACCTCTCCCGACCGCTGGTTCGCGACGTACAACCACCGCCCGGTCGCGTCGACCGTCAGGTGCCGCGGCCAGTCGCCGCCGCTGGACGGAGTCCCCCTCAGGATGAGACGCCCGCCCTCCCCGTCGACCGAGAAGACGGCGACGCTGTTGTCGCCGCGGTTGGCGACGTACAGGTGCCGCCCGTCAGGCGAGAGGACGAGCTCCGATGGGTGGTTGCGCACTCGTGACGGCTTGCGCAGGGTGGACGTCGAACGCAGGGGTGTCAGGGTCCCTTGGCGGGCGTCCCACCGGCAGACGGTCACGGTCGAGTCGCCTTCGTTGGCCGTGTACACATAGCGGCCGTTCGGATGGAACATAAGGTGCCGTGGAGACGATCCGGCGCGCAGCCGGGTCTGGCCGGCCGGGCTCGACTGCCCGCTGTGCGGGTCGAAGCCGTGGATGTGGATCCGGTCCCCGCCGAGGTCGCAGACGAGGAGGTGGCGCGCGGCAACGGGGTCGAGGACCGACTGATGTACCAGCGGCCGCGAGGTACCGCTGTCGTGCGTGCCCTGGTCCGGCGCCGGGCCCGCGGCGGGAGTCGCCGGGCGGTGGGTCGGGGAGTCGGACGACTCGGTCGGGTCGGGGTGGGGGGTCAGGGCGGACCGGCCGAAGTCGACCGTGTGGCCCGCGAGGGTGGCAGTGCCGTCGGCCAGTACGGAGTGCACGGCGACCTGCCCGCCGTCGTACAGGGCCACGAGCAGGTGGCGGCCGGAGGGCGTGACGGTGATGTGGACGGGACCGCGGCCTGTCGGCGTCCGTTCCAAGCCGGCGGGGCGGCCCGCGCGGTCGAGGTGGACGGTGTGGAGCTGCCCGTCGGGCACCAGTTCACCGACGGCGTACAGGGTGCGGCGGTCGGGCGACATGGCCAGCCACGAGGGGTGGGCGATGTCGTCGGACCAGCTGTCGACGGTCAGTTCCCCGCTGCCGGGGTCTACGGATCCGATGCCTATTCCGCGGGATCCGGAAGTGGAGTAGCAGCCGAGGTAGGCGCGCTGCCGTGGGCGGTTCAGCGAGGCGGTGAGGCCGGTCGCACCGGCCCTGAGGATGGCACCGCCCGCGACCGCGCCGCCGGTGAGGCGGACGGCGGCACGGCGTGAGAGGTCCTTCATGGGGTGAGTTCTCCTGCGGGAGTCGACGGCACGGAGGCCGTGCGCGGACGGGTACGTCTTCAGTCGGGGGCGCTGGGGGTGCCCCGTCCCGGGTGCGCGTGGGGAGCCCCCGGGACGGGTGAGCCGTCAGTCGTGTGTGAGGGCTGGTCAGCCGAGGGGCTGGGCGGTCATCAGCAGGGTGTAGCCCCCGACGACGACCCCGTTGGCGGTGACTCCCTCGACGCAGACAACGGTGGCGTGCCCGGGTACCGGCTTGGGGGCGTCCTCGATGTTCTGGACGATCCGGCCCTCCACCCGTGGGTCGACGGTCAGGCCGGGGGCCAGCAGGTCGAGCGTCGTCTGCGCCTCCTTGCCCGCCACCCGGAACCTGAGCTGCGCCCCTCGGGGCAGTGAGGCGCGCAGACGCTCGACCAGGGCCCGTTGGTTGTCGCCGAAGAGGCAGGCCTGGATGTTGCGTTGGCCGACGTGCCGGTCGTACGCGGGCTCGAAGCGGTGGTCGGGTTGCAGAGTGTCCCCGACCCCGGAAACGCGTACGATCACGCACTCGTGGCCGTTGTTGCGGGTGCTGGGAGTCCAGGCGACCGGGCACTTGACCAGCCTGTGGGCCTCTCCTGGCGTGGTGCGGCCGGCCAGGTCGGTCCGTGCCACGGCGCGGAACAGCGCGGTCTGCCGATCGAAGGCGATGGAGGGGTCGAAGACGAGGAACTCGACGGTGACGCCCGTCATGGGTGCGAGTCCGAGGTTCCACACGTGTGCGTACAGCGTGTGAGGTCTGCCCACCAAGGGGTTGCGCACCAGGGTCGTCGGGATGTCGGGGTTCTCGTCCGGCTCACCCCTGGACAGCAGGATGTCCGGGCTCTCCCAGAAGACTCCGGTGAACGGGCGCACACCGCGGTCACCGGCCCGGGAGCGGATCAGCAGGTGGGGCAGGAAGACGGTGTCGTTCGCCGCCATCCGGCGCTTGAGGCGCTTTTGGAGTGTCTGGAGCTGCTCGCCTTCCACCTCGTCGCGGGGCAGGCCGTACCAGTCCCGGGCGTCCGTGGTGCCTCCGTCACTGAGCCCGGGGGCTCCGTCGAAGACGGGATGCGAGGGCGGGGTGTCACTCATGCGAACTTCTGCTCCCGGTCGATGTAGCGGATGCGGACCGGCTTCGGGGCCCTGGGGTCGTGTTCGTTGGGCACCGGGCCGCTGATCACGTCGGCTGCGTCCCAGCCGTACCCCGGGGCGACCGGCGGGTGGTACTGGTGCGCCGAGCGGGAAAGGTCGGCCTCGTCCTGGTAGGGCTTGGGCGCGGCCTTGGAGTTCGCTTGGCGGACCCAGTCCCAGCACAGATACGCGTAGCCCCGGTCGGAATCCAGATTGAAGTTGGTGATGGTGCCGGGGTCGTCGCGGGTGAGCTTGGCGACGACGTAGCCGGTGAAGTCGACCGGTCCGCCCAGGGTTTCGCCCTTCGGCAGATGCCGCTGCTGGTGGCGCAGGGTGTCCTTCTCGTTCCGCGCGGACTCGAAGCTCTTGCGGGCGGCCGCGCTTCCCGGCCGGTCCGCCGTCAGGACGGTGGCGTCGTCACCAGGTGTGTAGGGGCCGAGCAGGGTCCGCTCGCCCTGATCGCTGGGTTCGGTCCGGACGGTGCTGCCGTCCTGGTTTGCCGACGGGTAGAGCCAGGGGCGGAGGAACTCGCTCGGTATCACCCCGCCAGGGCTGCCGGGACCGATGAGACCCTGCATGAGGACGGCCGACTCCGGCACCCGCCCGGGCGGGTCGGTGACGACCTCCCGCGGCACGGCTTCATCCCGTCCGGACAGCTCGGCATCGGCGGGTGGCGCGGCGTCCATGGTGAGCAGCCCGCCGCCGACGTCGTCGAGGGCCTCGGTCAGCTGCTCCCAGGCGTCCTGTGGGGCCACGCCGAGGGTCATCAGGCCGGGGCTCGTCTCGGATTTCGTGGGGAGGGCGAAGCCGGTGAACGAGAGGTACCAGTGCAAGGCCGACCACGCGTTGTAGAGGGGGACCTCGATGTACTCGTACACGAGGTAGCGCACGGGGGCGGTGTGGAAGGTCGTGACGATGGAGGTGAGTGCGGTCGCGGCCCAGTTGATGACCTGGGCGATGTAGAGGAGCCACGCGAGGATGGCCAGCAGCAACTTCAGGCCGTCCTGCCAGACGCTGGCGTCGTCATCCCCCGGGCCGGGGCTGCCCGTGCCGGAGCCGGGCGGCGAGGGGAACGGCGGCACCTCGATGACGTCGAACTCGGGGCGGCGCGTCTTGTAGTAGTCGGTGGTGGTCCACTTCAGGTACTTGTACAGCCACCAGTACGTCGTCGTCAGCGCCTCGGGGTCGGCATATCCGCCGGAGCCGGGGTCGAGGTCCTCGAGGATGGTGGGGTGGGCTGCGCTGGCACCGGCGGACGGGCTGTCCGGGTCGGCGTTCAGGTTCTCCTCGGTGAAGAATTCCCTGGCGGCCTTGGCGAAGAACCGCGCGAGCTCCGGCGGCAGGTCGGAGTCGACGTCCCACTTGGAGGCGCGGTCGAGGATGTCCTGCGTGGTATCGCCCCGCTGGTAGGACGGGCCGGGCTGGTCGCGGAAGAAGTCGTGCCGTGAGGTGCCGTCACCGTGGAAGGCGATCCAGAGGTGCTGGGCTGAGTTGTTCAGCATGTTGTAGTGGTCACGGTCGCCGCGCTCGCTGTCGATGAGCCGGGCGTCCATATGGTTCTCGACGAGGTGGTGGCGCTGCCAGTGCAGCCGGTAGGGGCCGCCGCACTTCTCGTTGGTGAAGGCGTGTCCGGTGACGTCCGTGGCCAGGTGGCTCATCCAGCCGAGAGCGAAGGCCATGTGGGCCTCGTCGCCGTCCTTCTGGGCGGTACGGAACAGGTGGTGCCCGAACTCGAAGGTCTTCCGGTAGTGGAACATGTCGCTCCACATGAAGGTCTGTTCGTCACAGCCGGCCTGGACTCCACTGCTGAGCAGGCCGAAGGCGTCGAACTGCCGGATGACGAGGTTCTCGACGAAGGTGATCAGGTAGGAGATGGCCCGGGACGCGATCTCACCGGTCTGGGTGGTGACACCGCCGGTGAGGGCCCCCAGGGTGTCGGCGTTGTTCATCGCGATCGGGCCGAGGGTCTCCTCCCAGGGCTCCAGGAAGTTGTCGTCCCACCAGGTATAGAGGTCCTTGATGGTCTGGGCGGCGCCCCACAGCCCCTCGGCGGCGCCCTTCTTGAAGTCCGGGAGGAGGAAGAACATGTCGGGACCGATCGCGCCCAGCGCCGTGTAGGCGGGATGGGCCTTCGCGATCGCCTCCAGCGCCGCTGCGGAGGGGCCGTCCTCGGCGAACAGAGCCTCGGCGCCCTTGTTGCTGCTGAGATCGGACAGCGCCTTGCGGGCGACATCCATGTGAGCGTACAGACCTGGCAATTCCGGTGACTCCTTCGGTGGCATGGTGCGGGCACACGCGGTGGGCAGTCCGGCCGGACGCTGCGTGCGAGGGACACGGCGACTGCCCGGTGTCCCTTCCGGCCGGCCCGGGCCCTTCCCGTTCCGTCCGGTTGGTCCGGTCCGAGGACTGCCGGTCTGCCGGTCTCGGTGCTCACCGACCGACGAGCGGGGCGCCCTCCGGAGCGCCGGTGGAACGGGATGCAGGGAAGGATTCCACCGGCGGTGGTCGCGAGCATGAGTAGCGACTGCTCAATCCGCGGTGAGCCGTGAGGACTTGCGGGGCAGTGGCGGGACAACGGCGGATGTGCGACATCCCGTGGGTTGCCTTGAGCCTCGCCGAGCCCCCTGATCGGCTCACGATCGGGGTGAAGGTGAGGCGGCTCGGGTTGGCGCTGGCTGTCGTACGGGACCTGCGCGACGTCAGGCCGCCATGAGCTGCCCCTGACTGAGCGGCTGGCCGAACTCGACGACGCGTACGACATCCTCGAGTACGGCGACCGAACCGTGGACCAGGTCGATGCCGAGATCGCGGCCGAAGCTCACCGCCTCGCGAGCTGCCCCACGGTTCCCGCCGAACCCACGGGCACGCCCAGCTGATGCACGATCGCCCCCCCTGAACGTGCTTCGGTCTCCCTGAACCCGCGGGACTCTGGGGGCTTGGTCCTGGTGGGCTCGCATAATCAGCTGACGCCATTTCCCCCGGGAAACCAGCCAGCTGGTGACCGACTGTGGTCGGCGTATCGCGCCGCCGAGTGGTGGCCTTGTCGTCGTAACCAAGCGAGTCCGCTACTACGGCGCGGCATTCGGCACGGGGCCGGAGAACGGCTGCGCATGGGGGTGTTAACTTCCTTCCCGTGGCGGAGCACCAGGACGAGACCAGGGCGGCTTACAACAAGGTCGTCGATCTGTATGCGTCGATGTTCGCCAATCGACTGGAGACGCAGCCGTTCACGCGGAACATGATCGGCACCTTCGCCGAGATGGTGCGTGAGACGGGGAATTCGCGGGTGGCCGACGTCGGCTGCGGGCCTGGACATCTGACGGCCATACTGCACGACCTGGGGTTGGATGCCTTCGGGCTCGACCTCTCCCCGGCCATGGTCGACCACGCCCGGCGGGCCCATCCGGCGCTGAAGTTCGACGAGGCCCGGATGGAGGCCCTCCCAATTGAGGACAACGCGCTCGGCGGCGTGCTGGCCCACTACTCGGTCATCCACACCCCTCCTGGGGAACTACCCGCGCTGCTCGCCGAGCAGGCGCGTGTCCTGGCGCCAGGGGGCCTTCTCCTGGTCTCGTTCTTCGGGACCGACGCGCCCGAGCCGGTCCGCTTCGACCACAAGGTGACACCCGCCTATAGCTGGCCGTCGGACCGGTTCGCCGAGTTGCTGGCCGGGGCCGGGCTGGTCACATTCGCGCGGCTGCTCCACGACCCGGCCTCCGAGCGGGGCTTCCTGGACGCCCACTTGCTGGCCCGTCTCCGATAGAGCATGGCTCTCTACGGTGGGCTCTCGTATGCAACTGTCGCCGGCTCCCCCAAGGAGGCCGGCTTGTTGGTGACCTTGTGTGATCGCCAGCGGCGTATCGGTTCCATGTCCCGCCGGTCTCTCTGATGAGGCGGCTGGTGGGCTTGTCGTGGTAGTTGAGAGCGTCGGCGACGACGGGAGCGGGAGAGGTGGTTACGGACGCAGCGCGTAGCAGCGCAGGACGTCGAGGTCGGCGGTGCGGATGACGGACCACCCGTGCGTGAGCAGCTCAGCGTCCGCAGGGGTGATCCCGAGCCCCTGGAGGACCGGGTCGCTGGTAGCGCGGCGGCCGGTGATCTCGGCGACGCACCAGAAGGTACCGCCGGGCGCGAGGAGTTGGCGGACGCGGTCGAGGAAGAACGGCTTGTTGTCCATCCACCGGTAGACCAGGCGGCAGGTGATGAGCGCGTAGGCCGGGTCCGGCAGGGCGGTGAGGTCGTCGGTGGTGATGTTCAGGCACTGCCAGGCCGGCCCGGGGGCGCTGTCGTGGGTGGCGGCGAGGGCGAGGGCGCTGGGTGAGCAGTCGACGCCGGTCGTGCGGTAGCCGAGCTCGTGGTGCAGGTGGCGGGCCAGGGTGCCCTCGCCGCTGCCGATGTCGAGGGCGGGGCAGCCGTGGCTAGGGCCCAAGTGCTGATCCATCAGCTGCTTTTCAGCGTTGCTCACTTGCCGGTACTGGCGGCCTTCGGCCCAGAGCGGTTCCCAGTAGGCGGCGCTCGCGGTGGATGCGGTGGTGGTCATGGTGAGCCTTTCCGGGGCGGCGGCACGGTCGTGGCGGCGGGCGTGGTGGGCATGGTCCGCAGGGCGCGGACGGGTGATACGAGCAGCAGGATCACGGGCGGATCGCGAAGACCCTGCACGTCCAGGCCAGGGCGGCCTGACCCCGAGCGCCTTCGGGGCGCGGTGAGGGCGCAGGTCAGCAGCAGGGTCCGGCATGGCGGTTGTCCTCAGCGAGGTCGGTCAAGGGGATGGGGCTGCAGGCGCTGGAAGCGCATGCGGTCAGGTCGTCGCAGCCCGCCTCGACGGCGACGGCCAGGGCGGTGCGGATGGGTGACCGCGAACAGTCCGGCTGCCTGTCCGATGATGCCGACGTCCACGACGGTCTCGCCACTGCACGACGCTCCGCACCCGGTGCGGAATCCCGTCGATCACCTGTCGACAATCCCGCCACCAGCCACAACACCTGTCACTGACAGGCAGCAATGGCCGCAGACGTTCCCACTCCGCACCACCCGGATCACCCCGCCCTGAGACAGGGGACAGCCCTGTGCGCATTCTCAGCAGGACGAACAGGACGTTCTCACCGCAGAGTTGGCAGGCGGCCCCCGCGCACACGGCCAAGGGAAAGAATCCGGCCAATGCCGTGACGGATGCGTCCCACTTCCCCTCCGAGACCAGTTATCGTGATCATATGCCGGGTCGGCGCCTCCCCCCGTGGGCGCCGGCCTGGCTCGTCCCATAGCTGCCGGAGGCCGTGAAGGTGTCAGGACGATGCCCGGCGGTGACATCGGGGCCTCACCGGTCGCCGACCAGGTCGGCAGCGTTCTCAGCCGTGTACGGCACGGCCGCACGGGGATACCCCCGTTGGGACCGCCTCCACAACTCGTCGCGGGCCGCCGGGTCTCCTGCCCGTACCGGTCGGCCGTCTGCGGGACTCCCGCACGACCAAGAAGTGCTGCCGGGCCTGGATTCCGTTGCCCTGCTGCTGTGCCGGTCGACTTCGATCGTCGGACAGGATCACGCGATCGAGCGCAGGGTGCCAAGTCGCGGACCGAAGCCGGCTCCTGCCCCTCCGCCTTCCCCGCCCTGTCCGGCTGCCCTCGGTGCCGCGTCCGGGATCGGGGGGGCACCGAGTGACGTGAAGCGGATCCCCGGCGCTCAGGTCCCGCTACTTCGTCACGCTTCCCCTCTTGCGACCCTGCGGTTTGCGAAACCTCGCCTGAACGCAACTGTTTTGGCTCGCGGGACGTCCGGGACCAATGGAGGCTACGGATCGTGAGTAAGGAGCTCACGAGGGTGATGGCCCCTCCGTTGGGAGGGCTGCCACTGCGTGGAATTGCTCCCTGAGCGCTGAGCCGTCGGCAGACGGACTGAACAGGACACGATGCACACGTACTTGCGAACGCGTGGCGAAAGGTACGGCATGAGGAGACTGAGCGGCATCATCGCGGCCGTGATGAGGACGACCGCGGTCATCGCCAACGTCCGTATCACCGTGCAGAGACCTGGATTCACGCGTATGACCGGATCACCTTCGGCGCTGCATGCTGCGGAGATTGGCCATCGACTGAGTCATGCTTGAGAACCCCCACCCCCACACCCACCCCGACACCGACAAGCGGACGCCCCGTCAGGAGCCCGGACCGCTGGACCGGAGCGATCGGCGCCGTGGCGCCGGCTCGCTGTGGGTCTCGCTCAGGGAGCAGGTGGCGATCCTCTTCGCCACCTGGTCGACGACACGGCTGATCCGGCGCGACCTGGGTCTCTCCGGCGTTCGTGACATGCAAGGGCTCGTCGACGCCATCGCCGTGAAGCGCAACAAGCCGATCACCGTCACGGAGACGCCTCTGCCGCCCGAGGTCTCGGCGTTCTGCGCACGGGGCAGGGATCGCGACTACATCGTGGTCGACTCGAACGCGAACGAACTCACGCGCCTCCACGCGGAGTTGCACGAGCTCTGGCATCTGTGGGAGGACCATCCTGACGACGACACCACCGGCCAGCCGATGAGCGAGGCCACCGTGCGTCAGCTGCTGCCCGGGCTGAAGCCCGGCCCGGTGCTCCAGGTCCTGACTCGATCGCACTACGACAGTGCTCATGAGCGGCGAGCAGAGGCGTTCGCCACCGTGATGCTGCAGCGGCACCTTCAGCTGAGGGGTGATCAGAAGAGCACCGGCTTCCTCGCCTCGGCTCTCACACACAGGAGATCGGGTGTCTGAGCAGACCTCCACGCTCGTGTACCTGATCATGGCGGCGGCAAGTCTCGCGATCGCCCTCTGGAAGGGCATGGCGCTGTTCCGTGATCCGACACCCACCCTGAGCCTGATCACGACGAACTTTCTGTGCTCCACGGCCATCTACGTGATGGCCGCCCCCTCGGTGTATCTGGCGATAGGTGAGGCAACCGGCAACCCCAGCTTCGCGACCCTTCCGGTCTACATCGGCATCCTGGTCTGCTTCGCGCACCTCCATGTCCTCACACTGCTGTGGAGTCCGCTGCAGCAGAAGTGCCCAGGCGCTCTCCGTCGACGGGTGACCCGGTGGGCAGCGTTCTACGGAGTGGCCGCACTCCTGATGATCGCCACCTTCTGCTCGGCCGAGCTGTCGGAGCCGGCGGATCCGCTCAAGTTCAACACGAACAACGCGCACGATCCTGTCATCCTGCTTTTCCTGGCCGTCTTCCTGTCCGCTCTGACGTGTTCGACCTTGAACACCTTCCGGCAGTGTCGCAGGACACGGCTCGACGACCAGCGAATGCAGCACGCCGTGAGTTCCTTCGGGATCGCGATGCTGTTCGTGTTCGGCTACGTGGTGTGTGGCGTGCCGGCGATCGCGTTCGCCGCACTGGGCAGTCATGCGCTCGACGAGGTGGGCGTCTGGGGATCATCCTTCGGTGTCCTGGGTACCTTGATCGCCAGCTACGGACTGTGCGGCGCGGCGGTCAGCGCGTGGATGAAGGAGCGGCGCGACATCAGGGCGTTGCAGCCGTTGTGGGACATCGTGGTGGCGGATGTCGATCCGGAACTCGCCTTCAGCGCGACCAGCGACCGGAGCCACCGGCAGGCGGCGAATGTGACCTTCAACCTCCACCGCCGGGTGATCGAGATCCTTGACGGTATGCGCGCTCTTCGCCCTTGGGTGAGGGCGGAAGCCGTGGAAGCCGTGTACACCTTGTACGAGCGGCCACTCCGCGGGGGCATCTACCCCGTCCAGCCGATCCCGGAGCGGGAACTCCGAGCCATCGCCACCGCTGCCGCGCTGCGTGATGCGGCTGAGCGTCTCCAGGCCGCACAGCGCGAGGAAGCCCTGCGCGGCAACTCCGGCCGGCCTCAAGCGCCAGATACCCCTGCCAGGTCCCTGCTTGGGGAGGACACCCCGGCCGCGGACGAACGCGACCGTCTCCTGCAGATCGCCCGAGTCCTCACACATCCCCTGGTCACTGCGGCTCTGCAGAATGTTCGGGAACGTGCCGTCGACACCGCGACACCAGGCCGGACAACGCCATAGCCGTCGCGATGCCAACACTCGTCCGGCGCACCAGGTGCCGGACGTTCGGGATGAGCACCGCACGATAGTGTCCCCGTGGCGCTGTTCATGAGAGTGGCGGGGGGGCTTGGCGCGATTCGGTGTCGAGTCATGGGCACGTGTGGGGGCTTGTGTGCGACGAGCGGTCGTCTTGGGTGGGAGCATTGCCGGGCTGCTGGCTGCCCGCGTCCTCAGCGATCATGCTGACGAGGTCGTCGTCGTCGAGCAGGACGACCTCGTCCAGGACGGCACCGGCCGCGGAGCTCCCCATCGACAGCAACTCCATGCGTTGCTGTCGATGGGGCACGTGCAGCTGGAACGGTGGTTTCCTGGCATCACCGAGGAACTCATCGGCGCCGGGGCCCGTCTGGGCACCGGGCCGGAGGTCCAGTTCTACGTCGACGGGGTCCTCAAGCCGCCGCTGGCCCACAGCCGGATGATGGGCGCAACACGCACTCTGTTGGAGAGCCACGTGCGCAGACGCGTCCTGGCTCTCGCCAATGTCGTCCTCCGTCACGGCCGGGTCGGAGATCTCGTGTTCCACGGAAGCCGAGTGTGCGGCGTGCGGTTCACCTCGGAGGGCTCCCTCTCCCCCGCCACTGCCGTCAGCGACGACATGGACGCGGACCTCGTCGTCGACGCGATGGGCCGGACCAGTCGACTGGGCACGTGGCTGGAACGGAGGGGCTGGGCCGCACCGCCGCTCGAGCGTATGAGGATCGACCTCGGGTACGCGACAGCGGCCTTCCATCGTGGCGACGAGCTCCCGGACACGGTCATCGCTCACTCCGCCCCTGGACCGGCCAGCGGGTATCAGCCGACTGTCTGCGAGCCGGGGGCGCTTGCCTCGGTCGAGGGCAACCGCTGGACCGTGGTGCTGGCCGGATACACGGACCACCGGCCCGGACGCGACCCGGATGAGTTTCGTGCACGCATGCGCCGGTGTGTCGCTCCTCTGCGGGAAGTGGCCGAGCGGTGTTCGATGGACGGGGATGTCCGCACGTTCCACTTCCGCGACAGCCAGCGGCGGAACTTCGCGCTCCTGGATCGGTTCCCAGGCGGCCTGGTGGCGGTCGGTGACTCGGTGGCCTCGGTGAATCCGATCTACGGACAAGGCCTCACGCTGGCCGCCCTGCAGGCATCGGCACTGTCCGCGTATCTGCGGACCGGCGCGCCGCTTCGTGACCCCGCGTGGGGCTACTTCCGCAGGGCCGGTGTGATCGTGAACGCGGCCTGGCAGGTGTCCGCGACTGCCGACCTCGCCCAGCCTCACGTCATGGGCCCGTACCCTCGCGGCTACCGGCTCATCCGCTGGGCGGGTGACAGGATCGCAGAAGCCTCTGTGATCGATCCGCTCGTCAACAGGGCCTTCATGGACGTGGTGCACATGCACAGACATCCGAGGGCTCTCACCCGGCCCTCCCTCCTCCTCGAAGTCGCGCGGGTCATGCTCGGCCGTTGAGACCCGGCAGCAGCCCCGCACCGCACACCCTCACGAAGGAAGCGAGTTCGTCGTGCCAACGTGGTCCAGCACCCTCGACCAGGCAGGGATCACGGAATCCCGGCTTCGCCGCGACTACACCGATCAGCGCCGGCTGGTAGCCCGCTTTGCCCGAGCCGAGTACGTTGCGGTGCGGCTGCTGCTACCCGCTTCGCTCATCCCTGATGTCATCGCCGCCACGGCGTTCATGCACCACACCGACAATCTCATCGACCAGGGCCCCCTGGTCGAGCGTCTCGCTTCCCTCGTGCACTGGGACCGGCAGGTGCGTGCGGCCCTGGACACCGGTTCGGCCGGCGAGCCCGTTCTGCGAGCGCTTCTGCACGCCGCCGAACGCCGCCCCCAACTCCGTGCACATGCCCAGGACTTCCTCGCCGGTGCGCCCGCGGAGGTGCAATGGGAGGGCTTCGAAGACGAGGACGCCTTTCAGCACTACGTCGACGCCTACTCGCATCCCGCCTTCATGGTCATCGCCTGCCTGATCGAGCCGCCGTCAGCGCAGGACGCCTACGCAGGCGCCTGCCGAACGTTCATCGAGGCGAGCCAGCGTCTCGACTTCCTGGAGGACCTTGCCGAGGATCTGAGCGGCGGCCGGCTCGGCATTCCGCAGACGGCTCTCGCACAGTGCGGCCTGTCGCGCGCCGGATTGGACCAGGAGCCCGCCCCCCACCGCGTTCGTGAGCTCGTCGAGCACCAGGTTGCATGGGCTCGCCCGCGCTTTGCGGCGTCGCGTCACCTCATCGAACTGGTGGAACCGCCCAACAAGCCGTTCATGAGAGCGCTGGTGTCCCTTCAGGAGCTGCGACTGCGCATGGTGGAGACAGCTGGGCCCGCGCTGCTCCGCAAATCTCCCCGGACACCGGTCGCCGGAGCGCTTCGCCTGCTGGCAGGGGAATACCGCTCTGCCCGCATCAACAAGAAGAGCCGCGCCACGCAGCGACCCGTCGAGTGACCAGCAGGCGCCTCAGGCACGTGCCCGGCCCACCGCGGGGGCACGGCTTCCGCAGGGGAAGGTCAGGGTGCCCCAGGGGAGGAGCCTTCGCCAGGGTGCTCGGAGTCCGATCGCACAAGCCCCAACAAGCCCTGGATCAACGGAATGATCCGACGCCTGCTCTTCGGTGTGAGGGCGAGCATCGTGTCGGTGAGCTCGCGGACCTCCGGGTCGTCCCGTTCGGGCGCCGGTTGGTTCAGCGCAAAGGTGAGCGCCGCGCGCAGCTCGTCGCCGAGCCTGCCGGACATGTCACTGGACGCACTGCTGCGCATGGCCAGCTGTGTGATGCCCTTGCCTTTGAGCAGCGCCGTGTGGGTGAGACTGTCATGCACAGGTCGCAGCGCCCTGCAAAGGGCATCGCGGTCGCTGGCAGTGAAGAAGCCGGGCGGCACCTCAAAGAACCTTTCCAGGCCTCCGAGGACTTTGAGGCCCGGCATGCGCTCGCCTCGCAGCATGTAACCGACCTGACCGTGCGAGATCCCCGCGCCGGCGGCGATCTCGTCATGGCTGAACTGTTTGCCCCCCGATTTGAGGCGCGTCTCCCGTAGGAAGACAAGCCGCTGTTGGAAGATTTCCGGCAGGCTTCTTGGCTCCGCCTCCGCGCCACGGATCATCGCCTGCACTCGATCAACCGGTATGCCCGTCCTGTAGGAGATGTCGTCGAGCTCAATGACGTCGCTGTCCAGGCCCAGAAGTGCGAGTAGTTCGTCGATCGATGCAATGACCTCTGCAAGATCATCCGCCTGCGCTGCATCAGGGGCGGCATCCATGGCCGTACTGTCTCCTGGTTTGTGGGCGGCGAAGACCGCATATGCGCGGCCACTCCGAGGCTACCCGGCGCGCACAGCCAAGTCACGCACCCCACCACAATAATGGTGGCCATGTGTGGACAGGTGGGGGGTCAGGATGTCCCAACCGACTTCGCCGCCACAATTGTTGACAACGTGAGTCCGGTGGAGCAGGATCACTTACGTCGTAGATCGCCTGATGGCGCCTGAACAAGCCGCCGTCAGTACGTATGCGCATCGGCCGGAGGTTCGTTCACTCCGTCACCGTATGCCGCAGTGCCGCGGGCGATTCTGCTGGAAGCCGTCACGTCAGGCTACGGGGGTCTTGATGTGGCAGTTGAGGGCTCACGACTCAACAGGGCTGGTCACAGCATCGCCCGCATCCGCGCCGGCCTGCATCGCGATGCAGGCCGGCGCCGGGACCTTCCTCGCGGCCCACACCTCTCGCCGTTGCCGCACCCAGGCCGTTTCGTCGGCAGGTGAGTGCTCCTCGACGGGTCTTGGGGCGAAGGGCCCGATGGCACGAACCGCCCGCCGTTCCTCAGGCGGACACCTTCCGCGAACCGACTGCCTGATGACGTGTATCCGTGTCGTGAAGGTCCAATGGCCGCTCAGCTTTCCCGACGAAACCCAGCTTGATCTCTGACGTCCGACGCCGAACGGTGCGTCGTACTCGATCACGCGGGTAGCGCGGCGACACCGGATCACCTCAGGCAATCCAGGTCGCCGCGCTGTCCGACTAGAGCTTTTCGATGTCCTTGTGGACCAGTTCGGAGCCGTGGAAAGCCGCCAGGCGCACCTTGAGCGGATGGCCCTTCGGCGCCTTGATGGTCAGGTTGGGCGCCTCCACCAGGCCGCCACCGTTACACGGAGGCTCACTGTTGAGGCTGGTCCAACCGTCATCCGGGTCGTTCCACTCCACCCAGACGCAGTCATGTTCACCGGCGTTGGCCTCCACCAAGAGGACCTTGACCGCGTTCGCCGCGCCGTCGACGCGCTCATAGGTCACCGTCGCGGAACTGTGGTGAAGCCCGGCACCGGCCTCCAGGTCGACTGAGCTGGCCGCGGTGGTGGCAGCGGCTGGGGCTGCTCCTCCCGCAAGCGTGGCGGCCACCACCGCGACGGCGGCAGACAGGGCAGGTATGCGCATGATCCATCTCCACAACGCTAGACATTCCCGCATTCGGCCGTGTCTCCTCCCGACGATCCGTCGCCAGGCGGCGGCCTCGGCAACGAATCTGACAGGGTTCACGGGGCCGCAGCATGAGGGATCGCCCCCTGATGGGCGGACGCGGCGCTCACGGGGCCCCCTCGGCGCACACCCGCGCCGGCACCAGGGAACCCGTCGTCCACCACCCGTCGGCACGCACCCTCGCCGGCACCCTGCTCCGGACCGGACGTCGACCACGACCCTTGCCGACGCTCGCTGGGCTTGATCGGTGGCGAAGGCCCCCGTGCGGTCCGAGTCCGGTGGCATCGCCGCGTCCGAGACGGGCGTGTCCCGCACCACTGCCCACAGGTGGGTGCGCCGAACAAGCGTGCCACGAGCCCTCAGCCGGCGCGGTCTCCAGCGACTCGGCCCCGGTTGCCGGATCGGTCGCCGCCGTGTGCCCCAGCGGGTGGCGGACTCGGCGGTCCAGTACTGGGCCGGACCGCACCGTGAACGCTCGCGCGATTGCCGGGGACGGCGATGGGTTTTGCGACGACGAGGGCTTCGACCACGGCGGGTGTGACGTCCCACCTGCCTTCCCACTCTTAGCCGGTGTACATCGCGAACGAACCGAAGGCTCTTCTCTCATGTCAACTCATTCCTCCGGAGACCCCCTTGCCCTGGACGGGGCCGTCGTCCGGATCATTGCGTCCGTTCTCAGGGCCGACAGCCTGACGGCCGCGGACAGCTTCTACGACCTCGGGGGCACTTCCCTGCACGCCATGCGAATCTGCGCCCGGATACGCAGAGAGCTGGGCGTCCTGATCGATCCGCAGGTGATCTTCGACCAGGACACGGTCGGCGGATTCTGCGCCTCCGTCGTCGGCGCTCGTCACAACCCCCTCGGCGCACCGGCTCCCTCCGCCGACAGCGCCGGCGCGGACGGCCCCGGCTCTGCACAGCCCCCGCGGCCCACCGAGCAGCCGCTGCCGTCCGCCGTCCGGACCGGGGGCGAGCCGCTCGATCTACGCCTCATCCACGAGGCCGTGACACATCAGGCACTGATGCGGCCGGATGCCGTCGCCCTGGTCTGCGGGGCCGAGCGGGTCAGCTACCGGCGGCTGGACGCCCTCGCCGATGCCTGTGCCCTCGAGTTGGTCCGCCTGGGTGTGCGGCCCGGACATGTGGTGCCGGTGGTCCTGCCGCGCTCGCGGAGCCTGGTCGTTGCGCTGCTGGCGATCCTCAAGTGCGGCGCCGCCTACGCGGCTCTCGACCACCGCTGGCCCGCGGAGCGAATCGCCGCAGTCACCGGGGGCCTTGGCGCTCCGGTGGTGGTGACCCGTACTCCGGGTCCGTACAGCTGGGACCCGGACGCTCTCCGGCCGGACGAGGCCCCGCAGGAGGGTGTCCGTGCGGCGGCGACCGCCGTGCCGCACACCGCGCCGGCCGCGGTGTTCTTCACCTCGGGCACCACCGGGGTGCCCAAGGGCGTGGTCTCCCCGCACCGGGCCACCACCCGGCTCTTCGCACCGGACGGTTTCGCCGACTTCGGCCCGGGACGGGTCATGCCCCAGGCGGCACCCCCCTCCTGGGACGCGTTCAGCCTGGAGCTGTGGGGGATGCTCACCAACGGCGGCACCTCCGTGATCGTGGAGAGCGACTACCTGCTCCCGAACGACCTCCTGGACCTGATCAAGAACGAGGGCGTGAACTCCCTCTGGCTCACCGCCAGCCTGTTCAACCTCTTCGTCGACGAGAACGTGGACTGCTTCAACGGTCTGACTCAGGTCCTCACCGGCGGTGAACGCCTCTCGGCCGTGCACGCCCGCACCTTCCTGTCGACCCACCCGGGCGTGACCCTCATCAACGGATACGGTCCGGTCGAGAGCTGCGTCTTCGTCACCGCGCACACCGTGACCGCGCGGGACTGCGACCGTCCGGGCGGTGTCCCCATCGGCAGTCCCGTGCCCGGTACGAGCGTGCACATCCTCGACGGGACCACGCCGCTGGAGCCCGGTGCGGAGGGGGAGATCTGCGCGGCGGGGGCCGGCCTCGCGGACGGCTACCTGGACAACGAGCGGGCCACGGCAGCCTCGTTCGTGACCGTCGACATCGACGGCAGACCCACCCGGCTGTACCGCACCGGCGACCGGGGCACGCTGGACGAGAACGGGGTGCTGCACTTCCGGGGCCGTACGGACCGGCAGGTGAAGATCGCCGGTCACCGCGTCGAGCCCGCCGAGGCGGAAGCCGCCGCCCGGCGGCTTCCGGCCGTGCGGGACTGCGCGGTGATCCCCGTGCCCAGGCCCGACGGTGGCGGATACGACCGTCTGGCCCTCTTCTACACCCCTGCCGACCCGGAAGGCGACGACGGCCCCGAGACGGTGCGCGCGTCCCTGGCAGCCGTACTGCCCCGCTACCTGGTCCCGACGAGCGTCCACCGGCGTCCGGCGCTCCCCCGCACCTTGAACGGCAAGCTCGACCGCGCCACCCTGCTGGGCGACCTCACCGCTCCGGGCGCTGACGGCGAGCGCCGGGCGGACGACGCGACCTCCCGCCTTCCCATGTCGTACGAGCAGGAGTCGATCTGGCTCAACGACCAGCTCCAAGAAGGTACTTCACGCTACCTGGAATCCTGGGTCAACCGACTGCGGGGGACGGTGGACATCGATGCCGTGCGAAGCGCGCTGAACGGAATCGTGGGCCGTCACGAGAGTCTGCGCAGCCGGCTGGTCCTGGCGGAGGGCAGGCCCGTCCAGCAGGTCCTCCCCCACATGTCTGTCCCGCTCACCATCCGGGATGTCACGGATGAGGGCCTGGACGCCGCGCTGCGCGAGGCTGTGTCCGAGCCGGTGGTGCTGTCCGAACCACCTCTGCTGAAGGCGACGTTGCTGCGCATCGCCGAGGACGAGGCGGTACTCGCGGTCTGCGTGCATCACGCGGTGGTCGACGGCTGGTGCTTCAGCCTGTTCGACCACGAGTTCAGCGAGCTGTACCGGAAGGCGCTGGGCGAGGCCCGCCCGCCTCTGCCCGGACTGCCCCTCCAGTTCGGCCCCTACGCAGCCGCCCAACGGGAGGACGGCGAAGCGGCCCGGGCGGAAGCCCTCGCGTTCTGGAAGCACAACCTCGCGGACGCCCCCGAGGAATCCACCTTCCCCGCCGACCGTGCCCGACCGGCCGTGCTCGGCGCCGGCGGCGACCGGATCGAGTTCACCGTCGGCGCCCTGCTCGGCCAGGGCATCCGGAGGCTGAGCCGACGGCTGCGGACCACCTCGTTCGCAGTCATGACCGCCGCGCTGGCCGTGCTGATCAGCCGGCACAGCGGACAGGACGACGTGGTCATCGGAACCCCGGTCTCCCGCCGGGACACCCCCGAGACAGCAGGCATGATCGCCTGCCTGACCGACGTCATGCCCCTGCGCCTGCACCCCACCGCCCACCTGTCCTTCCATGAGCTCGTGGACGTCGCAAAGGAGTCGATCTGGTCGGCCGTGCGGCACAAGGACCTGCCGTACAGCCACCTGGTGCGCGAGCTGGGCGTGGAACGCACGCTGGGCCGCTTCCCGCTGTTCCAGGTCGTCTTCGCGATCGACGACGCTCCCGTTCCGAACCTCGATCTGCCGGGCGTGGACGCCGAACGGCTGTACGCCCACTCCGGGACCGCCAAGTACGACTCGTTCCTGCACATGATTCCCGCCGGGGACGGCTACCGCGGGCTCTGGGAGTTCTCGACCGACCTGTTCGACGCGGCCACCGCACACCAGCTCGCCGCACGCCTGCTCTCCCTCCTGGAGGAAGTCGTCGCCGACCCCGATCGCCCGGTGTGCGCACTGGACGTCCTGCCCCGGGAGGAGCGGGACCAGCTCAACCGCTGGGCGCAGGACGCGGAGGCCGTCCAAGCCGCGGCCTTGGCACCCGAGGCGTTCCGGCGGCGAGCCCGGCAGCAGCCGCAGTCCGTGGCGGTCCGCTGGCGGGGACAGGAGCTGACGTACGGCGAACTGAACCGCCGGTCCGACGCCATCGCCGCGCACCTGGTCGATCGGGGACTGGAGCGCACCCCGGTCGCCGTCTGCGTGGAACGCTCCCTGGACCTGCCGGTGGCCGTACTCGGCGTGCTCAAGGCCGGCGGTGCGTACGTACCCATCGACCCGGCCCATCCGGCCGACCGGATCGCCTTCATGGTCGAGGACAGCGGCGTCGGCATGGTGCTCACCCAGCGGGCCCTGGCCGACCGCGCAGCTCTCCCGGCCGGTGTCGGACGCTGCTTCCTGGACGAAGTCCCCGACACGGACCGCGACGTCCGCGCCCCCATCACCGGCGACGACCTCGCCTACCTGATCTACACTTCCGGCTCGACCGGCCGCCCCAAGGGCGTCGCCATGCCGCACGGACCGCTGGCCAACCTGCTGGACTGGCAGTCCCGCCGCTCCACCGCCGCCCCCGGCGTCCGCACGCTGCAGTTCACCTCCCTCAGCTTCGACGTCGCCTTCCAGGAACTCTTCAGCACCTGGTCCACCGGTGGCACGCTGGTCCTGGTCGACGACGACATCCGCAAGGACCCCGAGAAGCTGCTCGACCTCATCGAGGCCGAGCACGTCCAGCGGCTTTTCCTGCCCTTCGTGGCCCTCCAGCAGCTGGTGGAACACGCCTGCGCCACCGACCGCCGGTGCCCTTCACTCACCGAGATCGTCACCGCGGGCGAGCAGTTGCAGACGACTCCGGCCCTGCGCCGGTTCTTCTCCACGCTGTGCACGGCCACCCTGGACAACCAGTACGGGCCGTCTGAGACCCACGTGGTCACCGCCGAGATGCTGACCGGCGACCCGTACGCCTGGCCGGACCTGCCCCCCATAGGACGGCCCGTCGACGGCGCACGCATACGACTGCTCGACGGACGGCTGCGGCCGGTCCCCGTGGGCGCGGTGGGAGAGCTGTGCGTATCCGGCCCGGTACTGGCCCGGGGCTATCCGGGCCGGCCCGAGCTGACGGAGGAGAAGTTCGTCCATACCTCCGAAGGCAGGCTGTACCGCACGGGGGACCTGGCGCGGTTCCTGCCGGACGGCCGCATTCAGTGCCTGGGCCGCGGCGACGACCAGGTCAAGATACGCGGCCAACGGGTGGAGATCGGCGAGGTCGAGGCGGCGCTGCGGGACGTACCCGGCGTCGCCGACGCGGTAGTGGTGACACGTGATCCGGGTGCCGCGGCGGGCAAGCACCTGATCGCCTACTACCTCGCCGGTTCCGAGCCCCCGACGGCGGACGCACTCTCCTCGCTGCTGCGCCGGCGCCTGCCCGACTACATGGTCCCGGCCCGCTGCATCGCGCTGGACGCCTTCCCGCTGACCTCCAGCGGGAAGGTCGACCGCAGGACTCTGGCCCTTCGGCAGCCCAAGGACCCGGCCGGCACCGCCACGTCCTCAGCGCCCCCCGGCACCGCCATGGAGAAGGCGATCGCCCTGATCTGGTCCGGGCTGCTGGGCCTCGACGGCATCGGCGTCAAGGACGACTTCTTCGCCCTCGGCGGCAACTCACTGCTTGCCACCCGCCTGGTCCTGGCACTGCGTACGGAACTAGGCGCGTCCGTGCCGCTGCAGGCGGTATTCACCGCGCCGACCGTCTCCGGACTCGCGCTCATTCTCGACGGCACCGACCCGAGCACCCCGGCCGACCGGGACCTGTCCGCGGAAGTGCGGCTGGACCCCGGCATCGGCCTCGCGGCTGACGTCACCACCGTGGCCAAGGCACCCCGGCACGTGCTGCTCACGGGAGCCACGGGGTTCCTGGGCGCCTTTATGCTGCGTGACCTGCTGCGCCGTACCCGGGCCACCGTGCACTGCCTGGTCCGCGGACGCGACCAGGCACACGCCGCTGAACGACTGCGGGCCACCCTGGAGCTGTACGGACTGTGGGACCGGGTGCCGCGGGAGCGGATCACCGTCCTCGCCGGCGACCTCGCAGAACCCCGGCTGGGTCTTTCGGAGTCGGACTTCGACCGTCTCGCTCGCACCATGGACGCGGTCTACCACCCAGGAGCCGCGGTCAACCTGGTCTTCTCCTACGCCCAGTTGCGCGACGCCAACGTCCGGGGCACCGAAGAGATTCTGCGGCTGGCCGCCCTGCACCGCACGGTGCCGGTCCACCACGTCTCCACCGTCGGCGTGTTCACCTCCGGCGAGCCCGGCCGGGTGATCGACGCCGGGCACCCGACCGGCCCGGCCACCGTCCTCGAGCACGGGTACACCCAGAGCAAATGGGTGGCCGAGGGACTGATCGGACTGGCCCGCTCGCGCGGGCTGCCCGTCTCCGTCTACCGGCCCACCCGGATCTTCGGGGACTCAGTGGCGGGCGCCTGCCAGACCGGCGACTTCACCTGGCTGATCCTCAAGGCCTGCGTCCAGGCACAGGCAGCGCCCGCCGGAGTGGAGACCGCCTTCGACCTGGCCCCGGTGGACTACGTCAGCGACGCGATCGTCGCCCTCTCCCAGCAGCCTCAGGCCACATCCGGCACCTTCCACCTGGCCGCCGGACGGCTGACCCGCCTCGACACGGCCGTGGGCTGGCTACGCCGCGCCGGCTACCACATCACGGACGTCGGCCCGGCGGACTGGCTGGACCGTATCCAGGCACACCCCGGCAACGCGGCCTTCCCGTTGCTGAGCACCCTCAGGGCGGAGACCGAAGGGGCAGGTTCCGAGGGAGGACTCGTCTTCGACACGACGGCCACTCAGAGCGCCCTGGAGGGCACGGGGATCGACTGCCCGGTCGTGGACGAGAAGCTGTTCGCCGTCTACCTGGGCTACTTCGTCCGGTCCGGATTCCTGCCCGCTCCCGCGGGTCCCCCCGTGGTGCGGGACGAAGAGGAACGCCGCGCCGGCTGAGCCACGTCCGGCGGGGAGGCTGGGGAACGTGGCACCGGATCATTAGCCGGTCCCCGCGGCGGGACGCCCGGGGACCGGCTACCTCTGCCGTACAGCGCTTCTTGTCACGCGGCGGCAGCCGGTCGATCCGGAAGGATGGCCGTCGTTGGTACGCCCGGTGGTGTGAAGCGCATGACCTGGTGCGGGCGTCTTGAAGGGGCCGAGCTGTGGGCCCGAGGCGACACGTACGCGCCCACGTGTCTGCGGCGGCTGCGCCGCGGTTGCCCGCTCGAACGGACACACGAGCCGTGGCCGATCGCCGCGTTGACCGACTGGTGGGCAAGGTGAAGGGCAGATGCAGCCCACGGGCCCCTCACCACTTCACGAGCCGGATTTAAGGCAACTCGTTAACAGCCCTTGAACTCCCTTTCCACCGAACCGAGATGCGTCACCGGACTTTCCCACCGCGGTTCACCACACCATGCGTGCCGGGCACCCGATGTCCAGCCGGACACCCGGTCACATGACCTTTCGTGCACAGCCTTTGCCCGTATCGGCCAGAATGACGATCTTGGGCTGATTGCTTGTGTGACGGCTGATAACGTGCGCTTGTTTTCCGTCATAGGGACCCCACTCCTGAAAGCCTTGAACCCCCCATGAATGAAATAGCTGTCGAGACACCCGAGAACGCCTTCCTTCCGGGTGGCCGACGCCGGCATCGCAAGCCCAGACGGAGCGGCACGGGAACCGGTCTGCAGAGGGCTCTCGTCCTCGCCATGGCCGTGCCCGTGGCTTCCGCCGCCCTGGCGGGACCGAACGCCTTCGCTGCCGACAAGGGTGTCGGTGCAACGGCCAAGAGCGACCTCCCGGACCCCGACGACCAGCAGATCGCCGCGAATCTGGAGACTCGCGTACAGGACACGCGACTCGGCTCCAACGTGAGCGGCGTGGTCATCGACGCGGACTCCGACACGACCATCTGGGGCCACAACGCCTCGACCGCGCTGATGCCGGCGTCCAACGCCAAGCTCGCCACGTCGGCCGCCGCCCTGACCGTGCTCGGCCCTGACCACCGGTTCACCACCAAGGTCGTCTACGGCGACGGCACCCTGACCCTCGTCGGAGGCGGTGACCGTACCCTGACCACCGCCGACCTCACCGACTTGGCGAAAGCCGCGGTCGCCGGGCTCAAGGCCGCCGGTCTGACCACCGTGAAGGTCGCCGTCGACGACAGCCTGTTCCCCGAGCCCACGCTGGCCGACGGCTGGAACAACGGCTACTACCCCGACACCGTCGCCCCGGTCCGCGCGCTGGTCGTTGACAAGCACGCCGTCCAGGACACCTCCATCGATGCCGGGCAGGCCTTCGCCAAGCAACTCGCCGCAGGGGGCGTCACCGTCACCGGCGACGTCACACGCTCCACCGCGGGTGCGCAGGACGTGCCGGTGGCCCGGCACAAGTCGGCGCCGCTGTCGGACATCGTCAAGTCAATGCTCAAGCGCAGCGACAACAACATCGCCGAGAGCCTTCTGCGGATGACCGCGCTGGGCGCCGGCCGCCCCGCCACCTTCGAGGGCGGCACCGAGGTCCTGCGCCAGGTGCTGAGCGGAGTGTACGGCGTCTCGCTCGACAACTTCGAGCTCCACGACGGCAGCGGCCTGTCCCGGAAGGACCGCATCCCGGCCGCCACCCTCGCGCAGATCCTCGACCTGCTGACGCAGCCCCGCTACGCGCACACCCTCGGCTCCATGCTCGAGGGTCTGCCCGTCTCCGGCGAGACCGGGAGCACGCTCGGCTCGGAGTACGGCCGCTTCGACGGCGAGAACTCCAAGTGCGCGGTGGGCAAGGTACACGCGAAGACGGGCACTCTCACCGGCGCTATCGCGCTCAGCGGTCTGACCCAGGGCAAGGACGGCAAGTGGAAGGTGTTCTCCTTCATCGAGAACGGCGCCACGGCAGACCAGAACTCCATCAAGGACGCCATGGACGACCTCGCGGCCACTGTCAACGGCTGCTACGCGTAGAGCCGGCCCGGTTCGCACAGACGGACGACCGGCCCCCCGCTGACACCGGGGGGCTGTCAGAAGTGCGTTTTCGTGACACGTCACTCCACCCCGTACGCGACCCGCCGGGCCGGAGGAACCAGCGCTCCCTGCTTCTCACCTTCGATGAGGAAGCCTCTAGCGGGTGAGCCCACCGAACGAGCTCTACTGCTGGCTCTCATTGAGCCAGATCACGGTGCATGGCAGTACCCGGTCAAGACCCTCGATGAGTGCTGATGCCCGATCGGGCACGATCGGATGCCACAGCCGCCAATGTGGAGGCAGGACGGCGACAGCTTCCCAGGCCGCCCGGGACTTGCCGGTGGAGGATCCACCGATCAGGATGGCGATGTTGCTGTAGCCGCGGACCGCGCCCGTGACGACGGCGCGCAGCCGATCGTCCGGATCTCGTGGCACGTAGGGTGGCAAAAGGCTGAGACGGTCGTTTGCCCCTTCGGAGTCGACGGCAGTGTGCACCTCGAGATCGTCCAGGACGAGCCGGTCGTCGTACTCGGCGATGAGTCGGCCTACTGGCGCGGAGACGCGGACCTGCGCCACGGTCGCCAAAGCAACCTCTGCCTGCTGGCGACGGACTCCTGCGCTCACGGCGTCACTTGTACTGCGCAGTTCCAGCTCGCCCGTGTACCGGGCGTCCCACCAGTGCCTGTCGAGCAGCTCGCCTACCGTCCCGCCGAACTCGTCCCCCACCCGGTCCGAAAGCATTCTCAGGCGCTTGGCCGTGGCGCGGATCTCGTCGATCACACTCAGCAGCTTTTGCCTGTCCGAAGGAGAGACCGAGCCCTTCAACCAGTTGCCGACGGTCTGCCGCTGCACTCCGATCGTGTCTGCCAGTGCATTGTCAGCGGGCTGTCCGGCGAGTCGGTTCCTTTTCAGGTTGCCGACCCGCTGCAGCTCCTGAAGGAAGTCCTCCGCACGTCCCACACGTCGCTCCCCACACGTCACGCCATGTCCAACGGCGGCCATCCGCTTCATCGCCCACCGGAAAAGGCTAGTGCCCCCACATGGGCCTGCACGTTCCGTTCGTCCAATCACGTCGAGCGAAGCTGATGGACACGCTGGTGGACAGCAACCCTGCCGTTCCGAGCGGCCCTGCCAATGGGCCACGAGGACAGAGAGACCGGGCCATGACAAGCAATTTCAGCAGGACTGCCTCCGAGTTGACGGCGAGCGCGTGCGCGGGAAACCCCCTGTGCGAGGCGTCGCTGGCATTCACGCACGATGGGGTGGTGGCGATTACCGGCACCTTGCCTTTGCTCACCCCTCTGATCCCCGTCGCCGTCGCGGTCCTGGGCTGGCACGTCGGCCGGCGCAACCAGCGAATGCGCCGCAAGCTGGTGGACCTGGACGCTCTCAGCGGCCAGCTTCGGGAAGTAGAGGCACTTCTCGTCCTTCGTGGCGACCATGACGCAGCCGCCGCCATCCCCGATGTCGGCATGCTGCGGATGAGCTGGGCGAGTCTCACGTGCATGCCGGTGCCTGCGCTCGCGCAGCTTCCCGGGTCCGTCGCGGCTGCCGCAGACGGTGTCCGCCTTTACCTCAGGACCGTGGTCGCGGCCGGGCCTGCACCGACGCCGACACAGCCACAGGGACTTACGCGAGCGCTCCAGCACGCGCTGGAAGCCGTCACGGCGGCCCAGACCCTGACCGACACCTACCGCGCGAGCTAACGCCCGCCGGGGGACGGCTTTGTGGGCCCTGGGAAGACGGCACGACTCCCAGGGCCCCACGGCCATGCAGACGCGACACCTGGCCACGCGCGCCCCTCGTGCTCTCGCGGCCATGCACGGCCAGGCACGGCCATGGCCGGAACCTACCGAGAGTCGGCACGGGGGGTCCGAGATCCGGTGAGCGCCGCCATTGACAAACTGACGGTTCATCAGGAATGTGAGAGCATGCCGACGATGCGCGTGCGTCTCATGGGTGTGCTGGTCCTCGTGGCCACCTCTCTCATCGGGTCGGGCACCCCTTCCTCCGCGGCACCCCAGGCCGGCTCCCTGTGGTTCGACGATGCCGCCGCAGCGTCGTTCACGGTCAGGGACGGCCACTTCGTCGACGGGCTGGGCCGTGAGGTCGTCCTGCGCGGGTACAACGTGTCCGGCGAGACCAAGCTGGAGGAGAACAGGGGGCTGCCCTTCGCCTCCGTCGCCGATGCCGAGAAGTCGGCGGCTGCGCTGCGGGCGGTCGGCGGGGGCAACTCCGTGCGGTTCCTGCTGTCCTGGGCATACGCCGAACCCGTGCGCGGTCGGGTCGACACCGCGTATCTCGCTGCGGCGACCGCGCAGATGCGGGCCTTCCTGCGTGCCGGGATCCGCGTCTACCCGGACTTCCACCAGGATCTGTTCTCCCGGTACCTCTTCAACGAAGGCAGTTGGTACACCGGTGACGGAGCACCCAAGTGGGTCGTGGACGCCGGGGGGTACCCTGCCGAGTTCTGCGGGGTCTGTCTCTTCTGGGGCCAGAACATCACACAGAACCAGGCCGTGACGAAGGCGACGTACGACTTCTGGCACAACAGAGGTGGCATCCAGGACGCGTTCCTGTCCACCGCGCAGACCACCATGGAGTATCTCGCTGGCCACCTGACCACAGCCGAGTTCGCCGGTGTCGTCGGGTTCGACCCGTACAACGAGCCGCATGCGGGCGCGTACGAGAGCGGCCAGAACAGCCGGTCCTGGGAACGCGAGCTGCTATGGCCGTTCTACGAAAGGTTCCGTGCCCGGATGGACGCGGCGGGATGGCGGGACAAGCCCGCGTTCGTCGAGCCGAATCTCTTCTGGAACGCCAACCTGGACTTCCAGCGGCAGGAAGGCGGTCTGCTCGACGCCGGCCGGATCGGCCCCCGCTATGTCTTCAACACCCACTTCTACGATCAGAAGGCGATCTCCGGCATCTTCATGTGGGGCAAGGCGAAGGACGGGCAGTACGCAGGCGACTTCGGCACCGTCCGCGATCGGGCCGCCACCGCGGGGACGGCGGCGGTCGTCAGCGAGTTCGGGCATCCGCTGAGCGGATCCGTCTCCGACAAGGCGCCGACCGTGATGAAGGCGATGTACCAGGCGCTCGACTCGCGGCTTCCCGGCGCGGCATGGTGGTCACGGCCCCGCGACTCGGGGCCGGTGCTGTCGGGCACCCAATGGCAGTGGGACATCTACCACGGACGCCACCACGAGCGGATGAACGGCAACCCGGACAAGGTGCTCACCGCGGCGGACGCCTGGAACGACGAGGACCTGTCGGCGGTGCGTACCGACGACTCCGGGACCCCGATGCTGCGTCAGGACGGCCGTCTCCTCGACCGTCTCTACCCGAGTGCCACCGCCGGCCGCACCGTCGCCTTCACCTACGAGGACCGCTCCCGCGACGGCTCCACCACTCTCACCTGGAACCCCGTACCGCCACACCTGCCGCGGACGCGCGAACTCGTCGGCACCGGTCAGTACGGTCTTCTGCTGTGGCACTCGGACGGGTCCGCGGCACCCACGGAACTGCATCTGCCCGCTTCGTTCACACCGTCGCGCACCACCGTCGTCTCCGACCTCGGCAGCGTGCACTCGCCCGGCGGGTACGCCGACGGCGCGCCGATCGCCGTGGCAACCGAACCGGGCGGAACGGGCAGTCAGCGCCTCCTGCTCACCGCTCGCGGCGCCGAGGGGCCGCACTTCGCCCTGGTCACCAACGGGGCGACGGCGCCGTCCGGCGACCTGCTGCGCGCAGCACGCGACGAGCTCGCGGCGTGGTCGGCGGAAGGCTGAGGAAGACACGTCGGCGGGAGCGGTGCCGGTTTCGGCTTCGCGCACGTCACGAATCGGTGGAGCACGACGCGGCGTTTCCCGGACCCCCGAAGATCAACCGAGAGTGCGGTGAGTGCCCCCTGCCGGGCCGGCGAAGCCACTCACCGCTTTCACCTCTGGGCCCGGTTCAGGCGGGCGCCGACTGGGTCAGCCGTGGTAGGTGATGTATCCGTTGCCGTCCCGGTCGTTGGCCTTCTTGGTGTAGGCGTGGACGTCGGCACGGGCACCGGAGGGCTTGTTGAAGTAGATGGTGTCCTTGTCGTTGTTCCACAGGAAGTTGCAGTTCTGCCGGTACACGACGTTTCCCGCATCGGAGTCGGTGCCCCTGCCGCCCCGCAGGTGAACGTAGTCGCCTGGTTCCAGGACATGGCTGGCCCGGAAGGTGAACGTGTTGCCGGCGGCGTCCTTGACGACGTAACCCTTGAGGTTCACGTTCGACCGGGAGTAGTTCTTGATCGTCAGGTACTCGTTCTTGGTGTTCCCGCCCGAGCACTTGTTGGAGTCCGTGCCCGGGGCGTCGTACTGGACGCCCTTGATCTTCAGCGCTGACGCGTACTCGGCGGCCTGCGCCGGAAGGGCGGCGGCAAGCCCGAGCGCGGCGACGAAGGCCACGGCCGATGCGGCGGTCAGAGCGCGGCGGACGCGCATGAGGAACCCCCCTCAGTGGTACCAATGATGCTCGCGGAGCATATCGAGAAGTAATCATAAGATGTGGAAAGTTTGAAGGAATTGTGTGCTCCGGACGGGTGTGCGGGCCCGGTCCTGGTCCCGGTCTTCAGTCCCGGAGCGTCCGAAGACCGACCCTGTGGGGACCTCGCACGTCTGACCACCGGAGCGCCCCTTCGACCCAAGGGGTCAGCAGCTCGGTGCCGTGGAAGCGATGTCTCCCCGGCTCCAGGGGCTGTTGTCACCGTCCATCACGGCGCGGGGGTGCTGCCGCTGGATTCGAGCGCTGTTTCGACTGCCGGTGACGCCGATTCCGGAAGGCTGCCTCTGTTGGGCCCGGCGCCGTGAACAGCCGGCGGCTCGGCGACCCGGCTCCGGTGCCGACCGAACACCGAGACAGCCACGATCCCGAAGCCCAGAGCCGCCGCGATGAGATGGCCCACCGTGGTGAAGTCAGGGAGCGGCCCTGTCCACTCGGCACCGCCGAGGGGCCAGGCGAGCACGAAGAACGCCCAGAGGAGGCGGCCCCGGCGAGGCAGGGCCAGTGTGCCGGCCGCCATCACGGTCTGCGCGCCGTAGCTGACGCCGTAGTCCGTGGCCTGACGCACGGCCGCCGGATACCAGCCGTGCCGCAGTGCGACGGTGATGACGACAGCGGTGAGCAGAGTGGCCGCGATATGTCCGCCAAGGAACACAGCCACGGCGCGTGGCCTGCCCCACCGGTGCTCCGCCCAGGCCAGGAAACCGCACACACCGAGGCCCAAGGTGATCAACGTGCCCACGAACTCGGGTGATGCGACATCCGTGAGCGTACCGTCGAAGAACAGCACACTGCCGAACAGGGCGGCCACCGGATGGTCTTGAAGGTTCTCCAGGTTGGTGCTGAGGAAGCCCAACAGGGAGGCCGCCCGCTCGGCAGGCATCCCGTGGGCGACCCAGGCGTGGCCGACCAGGAGCAGGCAGACATAGGCAAGGGTGAGCGGTGCACGGCGCGGGTACTGCCGGGCGGCGCGGAGCAGTCCGTTCACGGGGCCTCAGCTTTCCTTGCTTTCATCACGGGAGGTAGGAGCGCAAGAAGCGAGATGGGGTTGCTCCTTACGGTGAGAATCGCGGAGCGAGCCGCGACAAGGCCCGGACAACTCCGCACCTCGTCGAAGTCGGCGCCTAGGACGGCGCCGCCGCCTCGTGCGCTGGAGGGCCCGGACCGACCCGGCGATCCTTGTTGTGACGGGTCTCGGTTCGAACACCGAGCACGCCGCGAGCAGATGGGCGGCCCCGGTTCACTCGGCAGGCTCAGTCGATGACGGGGCGGTCCTCGCGGGGAGCCGCCTGCGGCAGCATCATCCCGGGAATCGCCACGAGCCCGCCCTCAGGAGGGCGCGGAGCGATCTCCTCGGAGTCCGACTCGGCGGCGCTGCTGTCCACCAGAGGGGCGTCGATGTGCTCGCCCTTCCTGGGTTTGCCGGCCGACTGATTGTTCTTCTTGATCCCGTCCTGCAGGAGGTTCGGGTTGTCCAGGGGGATGCCGAACCGGTTCGGTGCCGTTCCTCCCGTGGCCGCCGCGTAGACGCCGCGGGCGAAACTGGTGCAGTTGTACCTGGTCAGGCTGTAGGGGTGATCGTGGTTCTCGTCGATGTAGGCCATCGCCTGGCGATACTGGTCCTGAGTGAGATCGGCGGTGTACTTGCTGCTCGCCTTCTCCGGCTTGTCAAGGTTCTTGTAGACGCATCCCTTCACCGTCCTGAGAGGATTGCCGTCCCGTACGTCTTCCGCCGGGAAGAAGCCGAACGTCTTGACCCGTTCCGCTCCGTTCTCCGTCGTGTACAGAGCCACCCAGGCGTGTCCGAACCGTCCCGCCCAGTAGGTGGGGTCGTAGCTGTTGGTGGCTTTGGAGACCTGGATCTGCAGGCGGTAGGTGGTGGCGGGCGCCGCGGCGGAGGCTCCGGCGTCCGCTTCCGCGACCCGCTGAACGGGGCAGGTCGCGGAAGTGACTGCGGCCGTGTGCCCGAGTCCGGCGGAGTGCGGCAAGGAGCCCGTCCGCAGCGCGCGTGTCACGGCCGCGTTCCCGGCCATGCGCTGGAGCTCGGCAAGCGGCCCCGCGGTGATGGGCCTGGCCGGCCTGCTCGCGGCATACGAGCCGTGCATCTCGTTCTTGTCCCCGCGTGCGCGCACCCGGCCTGCTCCCTTCCCTTGGGCTCCTGCGGCAGAGGTCGAACAGGACCGGAGTCCCCCGCCCCACCGCACGCCGCCCGTTCTACCGCAGTACGCGCGCCCCGAGAGGAGCTGCTCGGGCAGACCTCCGGGCAACCGCAGGTGACCTCACGGACTCGCTTCGGTATGACGCGAGCCGCGTCCTCGCCACGGTGAATGTCCTCACTCGCCCCGCCCCCACCCCAAGAAGCACCGATTCGAGAATGCGTTAGCGTCAGGACCTGCCGTGTTGCTGTCTCGGTGGGTGGTTGTTGTCGGGGAGGGGATGGGTCGTGCAGACGGCGTTTGACGAGTCCGAGCGACGTGCGTGGGCGGGGCAGGCCGATGCCTACGCTGCGAGCTTTGCCGGACTCTGCGCGTATCCCGTGCCCGGGCTCCTCGACGCTGCCGATGTCCGGGAGGGTACGCGGGTCCTCGACGTGGGTACGGGCACGGGCACTGCCGCCGCGGCTGCGTGTGAGCGGGGAGCGAAGGTGACGGCGGTCGATGCCGAACCCGGCATGCTCGTACGGGCAGCGCTGGCGGCCCCGTCGGCCGACGTGCGTCTTGCCGCTCTGCCCCGTCTGCCGTTCGCAGACGATGAGTTCGACGCCGTGGTCGGCAACTTCGTCCTCAATCATGTCGGACAGCCCCGGGAAGCCCTGAGGGAACTGCGCCGCGTGACGCGGCCGGGCGGGCGGACAGCCGTCACCATCTGGACGGTTCCCGCGGCCGCGGGGCAGGCCCTGTTGGGGAGGGCCGTTCAGGCTGCGGGCGTCACGCGTCCCGCTCACCTGCCGGCTCTTGCGGCCGATGACGACTTTCCGCGCACCGAACAAGGCCTCGCCACGTTGCTGCGCGACGCGGGCCTGATGGATGTCATCTGCGGCACCCTGTCCTGGGACCACCGGACAACCACCGAGGAATGGTGGAGCGGACCGGCCGCCGGAGTGGCAACGATCGGCCAGATGGTGACGAGCCAGGACCCGTCGGTCATTGCGGAGATCAAAAACCACTTCGAGTCGCTGAGCGCGGAGTTCGTCGGCCCCGACCGCACATTGACGTTGCCTCACACAGCACTGATGGCGCATGGCCGGGCATGACGGTGCCCTCGGCCGGCGGGACTGAGCTGGCCGGTGAACGGCGCTGGTGGTCGTTCACCCGGCTGCGGGCAGCGCCGCCGGTGGCCAGCGGAGGCCTACACCAGGTCCTTGAACATGTGGACGTCCTCAGCACCGCCTGGGATACCCAGGGTTCCTCTGGTCTGCCGCAGTGGTTCCCGTGGCAGGGAAGTTGATCTCGTCCAGGCCTTGCGACAAGCGCTCGTTGAGCTCCGTGTCACGCCGACCACACGCAACGTCCCGTCGGCGTGATCATGTGTCATGCTGCGGAGTGTGACACACGGCGCCGCTGTCACAACAGCACGGTCTGCGGCGGCAGAGCAGGTCGACGTGGTCGGATCCCAAGGCCTTCAGTCGAGCAGGAGCGGGTTGGGCAGACCGGAGTCGGGGTGCATCCGCAGCAGGGTGTGCACGACTCCCGCGAGGCCGGACATCAGGCTGGGCGAAAAGGCCTCTCGGGCCAAGCCCCCGACCGGGCCGCGCTGTTCGAGGCCGGTGAGGATCTCGGCGTCCAGGCCGGCGCGGTCGGCGAAGTCCAGGGCGGTGAGCAACTCCCAGGAACCAAGGTCGCCGTGGCACAGGGTGTGGCTCCAGCCGAATCCCTCAGCGGCGCAGGCGTGCGCGGCGCGGCGGGCCATCTCGAGGTGGGCCGCTTCGCCGGTACGACGGTGGAGGTCGAGCATGCCGATGCCGATGCCCGCGCTGCCGTGACACCAACTGGTGAAGAAGTCCTCCTCCGCACCGATCCGTACGTCCAGCCAGTTTCCGTGCTCCGGCCGGTACAGGGACTCCTGGTAGGCGAAGGCCAGTTCGGCGATGTGGATCCAGTCGCGCCGGTCGGCCGCGGAACCGGCCCCGTCGAGGGCGAGCCGGGCCAGTGCCCAGCCGATGCCGGTGGCGCCGTGCGCGAAGCCTCCGATGCCCTCCGGGTTGAGCCGGGTCGTCCAGCGGGCGCCGCTCGCGTCGACGGTGGCCAGGCCGGTGAGTCGGCGGCCGATGTGTGCGGCGGCGTCCAGCCAGCGGTCCTGACCGGTCGCCTTGGCCAGGCCGAGCAGGGGGACGATGCCGCCGGCCGCGCCGTTGAGGAGGTCCACCTCGACGTCGTTCTCGACCAGAGGGCTCTCCACGAGGAGCGGGGCCCGGTCGGTGGCCCGCTCCAGCAGCCGTTGTTCGCCGAGCACGCGGTGCAGGGCCATCCACGTCCACACCTGTGACGCGGCGCCGCTGAACGCCCCGGCGGACGGTGCCGGTGTGTGGTTCTCGGTGCTGATCAGCACGCGCAGGGCGCCCTCGTAGGTCTCGGCGACGCCGGGCACCTCGTCGGCCCGCCCGGCGCGCACCTCGGTCAGATACTCGGCGAGGGTCAGCGCCACACCGCCCTGCCCGGTGTAGAGATCGGCGGGCAGCACTCTGATGGACCAGCCGGCGGGGGTGAAGACGGGGCTGATCCAGGTGACGGTGCCGTCCTCGCCGCGCACCGCGCCGTCGCACAGCCGCCGTACCATCTGCGCGGCCAGGTCACGGCGGCGCCGGTCCCGGTCCCGGGCATGCGGGTCCCATGCAGGGGCTCGCACCCGGCCCGGCAGGGTGCGTTCGTTGAGGTAGGCGCCGACCAGCGCGTCCTGGATCACCGACTCCTCGAACGCCAGGTCGGCGGAGCTCCAGTCCTCGACCGTGGCACGTACGGCGGCCTTGTCCACGGTGAAGCCGAACATCGGCACGTCTCCGGCCAGGAGCTCCGCGACCTCCCCGTCGATGGTCGCCGGGTCGCGGGGCGCGCCGGGCAGCACTTCGGCGTTGCGGCGCAGGATGTCCCGGGCACGTTCGACCGCGGCCGGCTCGTTGTGCAGGGACGCCGGGTGCCACAGCATGCGGCCGATGTCGACGTACGCCTGAGTGGGCCGCAGGATCCGCCGCGCCTGGGCACCCTCGAAGCGGCGCAGCAGCCGGTACGGGTCGGTGCCGGGGCGGCGCAGATGCGCGGTCATCTCGCGGAAGCCGGCCAGGATCCGGTCCCAGTAGGTGCTGAGTACCGGGGTGGGGCTGGGGTGGTTGCCCGCGATGGGCATCGCGACGAGGTCCACCTGGAAGCTGGCCGCGCCGGTGCCGCCGTCGGCGATCACCGGGTTGGGGATGAGCGGCTGCTGGCCGGGGAGCGCGCCGATCCCGGAGATGTCGACCCCGCCGAGCGCGAATCCGGTGCCGCGCACGGGCAGCAGTCCGGTGCGCAGCACGGTGCGCCGGATGGCGGCCGCGGCCACGTCCACGGCGTCGCCCTGGCCGCTGGGCGGGAACGGGGCAGGGGCGTCGAAGAGTGTCTCGGCGTCCACGATGACCGGTACCGGCCCGGCCGCGATCATGTTCTCGGCGTGCATGTCGGTGCCGCCGGTGAGGCGGAGCACGGCCAGCCAGTGGCCGATGTTGCGGTAGAACACGGCGAGTTCGGCGTCGTCGGCGCAGTAGCGGTGGGCGACGAACTCGGCCCAGCCGTAGCCGTCGCGGGCCAGAATCCGCGGCACCCGGATGCGTTCGTGCGGTGTCGGGGAGGCGGGGAAGTCCGCGTAGATGTCGTCCAGCAGCTCGCCGAGCGCGATGTCGGCCTGGGACGGGCGGGGTTTGTACATGACGGTCCCGCTGGTGAATTCGGCGCGGCTGACCGACTGGCCGCCCCGGTGGCTGTCGCCCTCGCCGAAGGCGACGGCCTGCAGTCGGCCGGGTGCCGCTCCCAGTAGTGTCGTGAGCAGTTCGCGGTCCGCGGCGAGCCGTTCGGCGAAGGTGGTGGTGGCCGCGACCGACAACTGTGCCACCGAGGTGACGCGCCGGGCGAGGGTCGGGTACCGCTCGACGGCCAGCCACTCGAGATAGCCGTCCTCGCCCGCCTGCTCGATGAACTCGGCCCAGGTCCGCGAGGTCCCCTCGGCGGTGGGGCTCTTGCCCGCGGTCATGCGCAGGGCGTGCAGTTCGATGAGGAAGAGCCGGGACAGTTTCGCGTGCAGGGACCTCAGCAGGGCGGTGTGGCCGGCTTCCAGGAGCGTGTTCCGCTCATCAGGGTCCAGCGTGCCCACGGTGGCGAGCCGCCGGGCCAGTTCCTCCCGCCAGGGCCGGGCGATGGACCGTACGGGCGGGTCGAACCACTCGATCCCGTCCCGGGATTCCGGTTCCTTCGCCGTCGGTTCTTCCGGCTTCTCCGTCATCGATCCGCTCACCGTCCGCCGTCTCCCTCTCCGCCGCGCGTGCGCCCCGCGGGCGCCTGGACATAGCGAGGGAACCGCGCCGATGAGCGCGCGGTTCCCCGTGATCACGGTGTCAGCAGCACCAGCTGCCGCGCGAGCCGCTCGGGCTGGAACAGAAGCCGTAGAGGGAGTCACTCGGGTCGGTGAGTGCGGCCTCGGCGGCGGCGCCGCCGACGTAGAGCGGTCCGGCCGGGTTCGACAGGCCGTACGCGGTGTCGGCACCGGTCAGCCACGCGTCGAGCACGGCTGCGATGTGCACACTGGACTGGGGCATGGATGTCCTCCGGACGTAGGGGTTCGGGCGGATTGCCCAGCCCTGAGTATCACCGTGTTCGAACACCCGTCAGATGACGAATCCGGCCACAGTCGTGTGGTGCCAACGGGGCGCACGGACATCCCTGGGACGGGTGGGATCCCGGTCCGGCCGGGCGATCAGTCGCCGTGGACGTTGGCGTCATGGAGCGAGCGTCCCGGCCCGGTGCCCCGCTCACGTCCGTGGACGCGGACGTGGCGGCGCGTATGCCGTGGAAGCGGTGGGGGTCCTGTCCGTCGCGACCGAGCGTCGTGGATCAGACGGTTTGCCAGGTGCGGTGGCCGAGCGGAGAGTCCGCCGCGGTACGAATCGGCGAGCGCCCGCTCCCTGTCGAGGGCGATGTAGCCGTCCCGGCGGTGGACCGGAGGGCGGTCCGGAGCCACTGGTCGTCGCTCCCGTCGCCGGATCGGCGGGTGTCCCAAGTGCCGTCGACGGCGCGGCCGGGCACATAACGGACGAAGTGGTTCCACTCGGTCGGGCTGGCCGAAACGGGTGCTCCCCCGGCCTGGTCGGTGGCGGCCCGGTGGCGTTCGGCGGTATCCCCCAGGTGTCCAGGCAGGACCCAGCGCCGCGGAACGGGTCGTTCCTTGTGACCTGGTCGCCGACTTGCGGATGTCCGCACTTCCCGCCACCGCGCCCGGCCGAGTACGCATTCGCCCGGACGAGATCCCTGGAGGCCTGCCCCGGCTACTTTGCGAGCCGGGGGCGGCGAGGCCACGTGCTCGCACGCCCGATCGGGTGTGCAGCTGATCCGGCGAACCATGACGCAGCCTCTGTGACACGGGCCGGGCTGGTGGGACGATGGCCGGACAGACCGATCAGTGGTCGGTTTCACCTCTCCTGGGGCACCCATGAACATCCAGCTCCCGTTCCGTCTTCTCGCCGCAGCCACCCTGGCCGGTCTGATGCTCACCTCCTGCAGCGGTTCCGGCGGGTCCACGCGGACATCAGGATCGTCGCCCGCCGCATCGGCACCGGCAACGCCAGAACCGACGGGCACAGCGCCGCCCACGCCCACGCCGCAGGTCACCCCATCGGGCACGCAGGCCCCGTCGGGCACGCCCAGTGCCAGCGGCACACCCCCACTGGGCTCCTGGAGCCTCCAGCCCGTGTGGCCGTTCACCACGCTCGCCCAAGCCCAGGCGTGGGAGCGTGCCTACCGCTCGGGCGGCCACCAGCCCTGGCATCTCGACCCGGCCGGGACCGCACTGTCCTTCACCCGTGACTACCTGGACTTCACGGGAATCGACCGGATCACCTCGCGCGCCGTGAGCGGTCGGCACGCCCGCATCGGCGTCGCACCAACGGGGAGTGAAGGCGGTACCGCGGCGGTGATCCATCTCGTGCGGTTCGGCGGCGGCCCGAATGCCCCATGGGAGGTCGTGGGCACCGACGACACGACGTTCTCCCTCACCACACCCGCGTACGGATCGCTCGCGCGCTCGCCGTTGGAGACGGGCGGGCGGATCACCGGAGTCGACGAGAGCATCCGCGTGCAGGTGCGCCAGCCGTCGTCGACCGCGCCGCTCGGCACCTCACCGTGCTGCACGTCGGCGGGCGGCGACAAGCAGCCCTGGCGCGTGACAGTGCCGTTCCAGGGCGCCCGGGACCCCGTGCTCACAGTTGTCGCCTCCACCGGTGGCCACGTCTCCGATGTCGAACGATTCACCATCACGGCGGTGCGCGCCCACTGACCGACTCGACCACGACGACATACCCAATACCCGACCGATACTTCCCGACCCGGCTTCGTCGTCCGGTTCCGTCGCTCGACGATGGCGGGCTGAAGGGGCTCGGCGCCACGACCCGCGCCGTGCCTGTCAGTGGTGATCGTCATCATGAAGCCATGGCCAATCAGAACCTGACCACCGGTCGCATGTGGCGACTGCACCACGGCGACCAGGTAGTTGCCCGGTTGACCGTGACCGGCGCCGACATGCCGTGGACCCATGCCGAGGTCGAGACGCTTCCTGGATTCGAAGAGTGGCGTCCTGTCTTCGCAGAACAGGAGCGGGCCCTCGGCGTGGAGGACTGGGAGCGGGCCGATGCCTGCTCCACCCGGATCCGCAGTGCGCTCACCATGACGTTTCCCGACGGCAGCCCTGTCGCTGAGTTCATGCTGCACATCCACGACGACGGCACCGCCGGCTGGCGCTGGCACGGCGAGCCCTTCGACGCGGCAAACCGCTGATGCACTGGGTTCGCTGCTTCTGGACGAGGCAGCCGTCCGGTTCTGCTTCGAGCCGGACGCCGGTATGCCGGGCAGCGGACCTCAGCGCTCGTATCCGTCCCTTCTCATCCGGACACGGGGGCGGCGTCCATGCGCAGGCGACGCCGGTCGACTCGTTGGGGCCGTCGAGCGCGTGATGGATCCCTACGCCCTCGGGTGGGCCGGACCGTCCTGATGCCGGCGCACCTGGTCGATGAGGCGGCGGAGCAAGTCCCGGGCGCTGGTGATCTCACTGACCGGAAGGTCCACGGCCAGCAGGCGGTGGACCTCGGTGGCGCGGGCTGTGATCTCACTCAGGACCTGGCGCCCGGCGGAGGTGAGCTCCAGAAGCGGTGAGCTCCGGTGGTCAGGATTGGTCCCGAAGGCAGCCAGGCCCTCGCTCACGAGGTCGTTGGCGATGCGCTGCACGCCCTGACGGGCAACCCCCAGCCGGCGGGCCGCCTGTGCCACGGAGAGCGGGGTACCGGATGCGACGCTGAGGAGTTGCCACCGGGCCTGTGTCTGCCCCTGGGATGCGGCGATCGCTTCGCCGGACCGGCGCAGTGCGCCCGCCGCCTCATACACATCTGCGACAAGCAGGGCCATCTCGTCGGACATTCAATCCTCCAAATTGACAACATGATGTCACTACGTGAATATGTTGTCATTATAGCGTCCGGACGGACCCACGCCGGCCCTCGGCACCCACCCACGACGGAGACCCCTTATGAGCACGGCGACAACCAACCTGAAGGCCGCCCTCGCGCGTGCGGCCGCCATCCGCCCGGCCGTCGGCGGCTTCCCCTATCTCGCCGAGACACTGCGCCAGGCCGGGGTCACGCGCTGCCGGATGGCCGTGCCGTCCAACGCGATGCTCTACCTCACCGACACGGGTCCCGTGGCCGTTCCGGGTGAGCCGCTGGTCACCGGCGCAGTCGACGTGCCGCCGTTCGACCGTGCGGCGCTCATCGCGGCACTGCGCGCCGACCAAGCCGGCGAGACCGCGTTCCCCGAGTTCGTTCAGGGCTGCTGGAAAGCCGGCATCCTCTGGTACGACGTCGACCTGGACGCGCGCACCTGCACCTACTACGGCGCCGGCGGCGACAGCTACACGGAGACCTATCCTTCCGTCGGGGTCTGAGATTTCGCGGGACAGGGCGATGACCATCACCGCACCGCCCCGACTGAACGATCCGACCTACCCGCCTCGGAACTCGGGTTCAGAACGCCGTGTGGGCGAACCAGCGATCGAGAAGCACGGTGTCTCCCGTCACCTCGTATCCGTCCTCGTGGTACTGCCGCCGCCCGTAAAGGAGCAGCAGGAGGTCGGCCGCGGATGCACGCACCGCAGCCTGCGATTCGGGCCGGCCGGCTCGGTCGGCGTCCGTCGGTGTCAAAGGGCGCAGCCCATCGGGATCCAACCGCACCCGCCACTCGCCGTCGCCGGGGTCGGCGCACCGGAAGGCGATGGTCTCGCCGCTGCCGCGCAGTTCGGTCACGGCCGGGGCGAAGGAGCCCGCGTGGGGCAGATTGACGAGGAACTCGTCCACGCCATCCGCGGCCAGCACGGGATCGACCCCTGACCGCCGACCGACAGCGCGTTCCGCGTCCACTCGGTGCACCAGTGTCTCGAACAGCATGCGCCGGGCCCAGAACCGCGCGTACTGGTCTTCACCCCAGGCCCACATGGGCGTTCCGGGATCCGTGTCCCGCAGCACCGCCGCTACGGCGGGCACGCCTGCCGCCACCCAGTCGGCACGCTCCCGCGCGTCGTCAGGCCCGGGGTCCACGTTCCGGCTGCTCGGTCGCTCCCGCACGCGCGCGGTCAGCAACGCGCTGAACCAGCGCTGGAGCGTCCCCACGTGCCGCATGAGGTCGGCCAGTGTCCAGGCGGGGCAGGAAGGCACCGCCGTCCCAGGGTCCACGTCCCTGACCACCTCGGCGAACCGCAGCGTCTCCCGCTCGATCGCCTGGCGGTACACGTCATACGGGAGCGGATGTCCCACCCGGCCTGTTGTCGCCATGTGCTCTTGCCGTCCTGTCGTCGATGCGGTTCTCGTCACGGCCAGTGTGACGGCCGGAGTCGGTTCACACGCCGATCGGCCCGCCAGGATCCGCGGCCGGGCAGGCACATACGGGCGCGCATGGTCAGGGACCGGGTGGTGGGAAGCTGCGGAGGGCGAACTGCCCGAGGGAGCAAGCCCGGCAAGGGCACGGAGTGGTCAGCCATGACTCGGAGCGCGGTGCCACCGAAGAGGCAGGAATGTCGGCACCGGCCTTCCCCCTTACCGGCCTTCCTTTTGGACCGGCTGTCCTATTGGACCGGCCTTCCCGGCACCCCCGGCAGGGGGAATCATCCGGCCGGGCACCAGGTTGACGAATCGGTACTCGAGGTCTTCAAGGAGCCGATATGTCCGACGAACCCGCCGTCCGCGAACTCCGCCTGGTGGTCACGGCAGCCGACTACGATGCCGCGTTGCACTTCTACCGCGACGTTCTCGGTCTGACCGAACGGGGTGCCTTCGCCTCCGCCGATGGGCGGGTCACCATCCTCGACGCCGGCCGGGCCACCTTGGAGCTGGCCGATCCACCCCACGCCGCCTTCATCGACGACGTCGAGGTCGGGCGGCGAGTGGCCGGTCACGTCCGGGTCGCCTTCCAGGTCGACGACTCCGTCGCGACCACGGCGAAGCTGGCCGCCGCCGGAGCCCAGGTGGTCGCCGAGCCGACGCGCACCCCCTGGAACTCGCTGAACTCCCGCCTCGATGCGCCGGGGGCTCTTCAGCTGACGCTCTTCACGGAACTCGACGAATAGGGCCTTTCGTTTGAACTGCCGACCAACGATGAGGTGATCTCATCGTGGGCGGCGTGATCACGGTGCCGAGGCATCTTGGCTACTCGGCTGCCCCGCGACCCCAGCGGTTTTCACTCAATCTCGAGGGGCCCGACGCCTAGATCCTCACGCATGAGATGACGCATTCGAGCCATGGTCGTGCGCCGCTGCGCTATCAGGGGTGCTTCCTCGGCGGATCCGACAGTCAGCCCGTGGGCGTAGGCATCACGTATGGCGCGCCAGCTGTGAAACGCCTCATTCGCTGCCGACACGACCTGGGGCGGGCCCACGAGCCAGAGGCGCTCACTTGCTGTGTAGATCCCGGTGCCACGGAAAGCTTCCCGCACGGCGGCATCACGCGCCGAGTCGGACATGTGATCACCCAAGGCGACGGCGCGTATCTCTTCTCCTGCGGTTTTGAGGGCGGAGACGAACTCGCTGTACACCTCGCGTCGTACCTCCAGCGCGTGCCTGGCTTCCTCCCGACGCCACCGATTGCGATCCGCGATGAGCGTGGCGGAGATGCCGATGACGGCACCGGCCAGGGTGGAGAGCAGAGGCATCCAGTTCATGTGCCGCAGCCTGTCCGAACCAGTCCACCAGCACCAGTGGTTGCGCTGCGGAGGCAGCACGGCCTGGCGTGGCAGTGTGGGCACAACCTGGCGGAGAGGCCATCAGGACTCCCCACGTCGCCAACGAGAACGGCCTTGGCGCGCACACCGCTGCGGAGGTCCCGCACGGCGCGCATCCAGGGTGGCGGGCAAGCCGGATTGGGCGGAACGGCAGGCTCGGGGCGCTCGGCCGCACTAGCATCGAAGTCGGGGCGCGCCATGCCACCGTCCATGCGATGTCCGGGAGTTGGGGAAACGTGCAGCGGTCAGTGGTTTTCGTGCACGGCACCGGCGTGCGGGAGGAGTCGTACGGCGACACCTTCGGAACGGTGCGGGCCGCTCTGCTCAGACTGCGGCCCGAGGCCGACGTGCGGGGGTGCTTCTGGGGGCGTGACGCCGGAGCGGGTCTGGCTCTCGACGGTGTCAGCATCCCGGGCTATGCCCGCACCGGTGGGGGGCGGCAGGAGGACGCGGACGTGGCCGTGTGGGGCGTGCTCTATCTCGACCCCGGCTATGAGCTGCGGCTTCTTGGACTTCGCCCACCGGTCGCGTCGGGGATGGGGCGGGCGCAGAGCCCGGCTCAGAAGCTGCATGCCGAGCTGACGTCCTACGCCCCCTCCCCCGAGGTGCGGGACGCTTTCGCGAAGCGTGGGCTTGACGGTCTCCTCGAGGGTGCCGTGCGGACCGTGGCCGATTCTCCGGAGCTGCGTGATGCGGTGGCCACGGCAGGCGACGGCGGCTACGAGCACCGGCACGCGTTCGCGCGTGCCGTGGTGGCGACGGCGCTTTCGGAGGCGGCGGAGCGCGGGGCGGACTCCGTGGACGGTGTCGAGCGGGACGTTCTGCTGTCCGTGCTCAGTGCCGATCTCCACACGCAGGGGCGCTCTCTCGCCGGGTCCGTGGCCAAGGCGGCGGCGACGCCCGCGTTGCTTGCGCTGACCTGGCATGCCCGGCGTCGTCGGGGTGTGCTCAACGACGGCCTTCTGCTGCCCGCTGTCGGGGACATCCTGCGCTATCAGGCCCGCGGACAGGGATTACGCGAGCTGATCAAGCGCACCGTCGAGCACGCTCCGGGCGATGCCGTGACCGTGATCGCCCACAGTCTGGGCGGTGTGGCCTGCGTCGATCTGCTGGTGCAGGAGGAGCTGGACCGGGTCGACCAGCTGGTCACCGTCGGCTCACAGGCGCCGTTCTTCTACGAAGCGGGGGCCCTGGTCTCGCTCGAGCACCCGCAGGTGCCTCCCGATCACTTCCCGAGGCGCTGGCTCAATCTGTACGACCGACGCGACCTGTTGTCGTTCCGCGCCGCCGAGGTGTTCCCCAAGCACGCCTTTGATCACGAAGTCGACAACCGGCAGCCGTTTCCGTTCGCGCACAGTGCCTACTGGTCCAACCGCAGAGTCTGGGACGCCATCGGCACATGGATGGGCTGAACATCGTCGACCCGGACCGCGTGCACGCCGTCGTCGTCGGTCTCGAGCGGTATCCCCGGCAGCCGGACTGGGATCTGCCCGGTGCTGCCCATGACGCGCTGCGCTTCGCGCGGTGGCTGCGCAAGGGCGGCGTTCCGGGTGCCAACATCCGGCTTCTGGTCGCGCCGGGCGAGGAGAGCCGGCGGATGCTGGAGGCGCAGGCTCACGCCGCGGAGCTCACCTGGTGTCCGACCTGGTCGCGGGACGAGCTCATGGACGCCTTCACGAGCGGGCTCGACGGGTGCGCCGGCGATGTGCTGTACGTCTACTGGGGCAGTCACGGTGTGCTGGACCACGACGACCGGCGCCTGCTGCTGTGTCCCGACGCCTCCCTGAGCGACAAGCGCTGCATCGGCATCACCAACCTGCGTGAGCACCTCGCCCGGGCGGACTTACCGGGCCTGGGCCAGCAGGTTCTGCTCTTCGACACGTGTGCGACGTTCCTGGAGCACCACCACCAGCAGGCGGGCCCCGCAGTGGCCGCATTTCCCCCGGCTCCCCGGCGCCGCGTCGAGCAGTTCCTGCTGTACTCCGCCGGTGCCGGCCAGGTCGCGGAGAACGACGCCGCTCAGCGCGGCGGAGTGTTCTCCCGCACGGCACTCGACTGGCTGGAGGCACACGCCGTAGACCTGCGGCCGGACCTGGGCCTGCTGGCCGAGCACGTCGACGAGCGATTCCAGGAACTGCACGCCACGGGCGCACCGTTGCAGACACCCGTGAGCCTGCAGATCCGGTCTCTGGACGGCTCGGAGCGGCGGACGGTACTACCGGTCCGGCGGCCCTTGCCGCCGTCACCCGAGCGGGACCACGTCACCCTCGTCCTGCGCCACGTGCTGTCGGAAGCGGACCTGCGGGCGCGGTGTCTCGATCACCTCGCATCCGCGTGTCCGGAGGCCCGGCTGGAGCCCGGATCCACGGACGGTCACCTCGCGCATGCGCTGCTCACGGTGAGGCGGGCGATGGCCGCCCTGGTGGAGGTGGTGCATCCGCGGGACAGAGAGGCTGCCGATCAGCTGCTGTCGCTGGCACGCTCCCTGGGGATGCCGGGGCTGCTGTCTCCGCTGGAGTTCTCGACCCTGCATGAGGTGCTCTCGCAGACTTCGCGCCGGCCGACCGTGGCACACATGATCGCCGCGGTGCGAGCAGCGCTGCCCTTGGAGAGGACGTGGCTGCCGCCGCTGGCCGGCACCCCCCATGGGGCGAGCGCGGTCGATCAGCTCATGGCGTGTGTCGAGCATTTCGAGGAGCATGCCGGGGGCATGAGCCTCGTGGACCGGGGCTTGCCGCTGGTTCCCGTGGTCGTTCGCTTCACCGAGCTCCTCGCGGCGGCAACGCCCGCGCCCGAGGACCGGGCGCGGCTGCACGACTGGGGTGATCGCGTGGCCAGGAGACTGGGTGTGCATGCCGGCGGGCTGGCCGAGCGGCGCGCGGATGCGGCGAACTGGGCAGGCGGACTCGGCCGACCCGGAAAGCCGCCCCGTGTCGTGGCGCAGCTGGAAGCGGAGACACCGGTCGGAAGCGACGAAGGGCAGTGCTTCAGCTGCGTGATGTGGACGGACACGGGCACTGGTGAGCTTGTGCAGGCTGCCGAACAATGCCGTGAGCCCTTGTCCCCGCAGCAGGTGGTCCGCCGGATCGAGCGAACCCTGGCGCGCCTGCGCGCGATGACCCACGAAACCCCGGTCGTGGAGATCCTGTTGCGAGCGGACTCCCTGCATCTGCCCGTGGACTCCTGGGACGGCGCCGACGACGAGGACCCTCTGCCCACACTGCTCGGCGTGGAGCGCGCAGCGGTGCTGCGCTGTGCGCCGCTGGCGTCCGCCGAGCGTGAGGAGCAGCGGCGGGCAGAGCTGGAGCGCCGCTGGGCGGGGCGGCACAACACTTCGGTCGTCTATCTCGATGACAGCCATTGCGAGGGCCATGCCGCGTACGGGGCTCTCAAGCAGGACACGGGCGCGGCCCGCGCGGTGGTGAGGGCGGGCCCGTCCGGCCGGAACCGTCTGGTTCAGGCCGCGCTGCTGCTCGGCTATCCGGTCATTCTGTGGGACCGGCAGGCCACGGGTCCGGTTCCGGACGGTCATTTCGCCCCTGTGCAGCCCGATGCGGATGTGGACGGGCTGCCTTGGCGCGTACGCGACCACCGTGCTCGGGTCTGCGGAGCTCCTCTGGCACATACCCTGCGTCCCGCGGTGCTGCTGGAGGACGCGGACCGTCCCCTGCCGCCTGTGCTGTCGCTCACCGAACCGTCCGGCTCCCGAGGAGAGAGTTCTTGATGACGCACCAGCCCGAGGCGGACGCCTCCACCACGGCCAACCCCGAGAACGCGGACTGGCAGATCTTCCGTGGAGACGGGCACCGACGGGACACGCCGGTCCCCGAGGCTCCGCCCTGGCGGAGTTTCGCCGGCACCCGCGGCAGTGACGCACGGGGTGCCGAAGTGCCCCGCTACGTCATCGGCCGTGCTGAGACGGATGTGGTCAACGCCGCCCTCCATCTGCGGCGGCCGCTGCTCGTCACCGGCCATCCGGGCACCGGCAAGTCGTCACTCGCGGCCGCGATCGCCCATGAGCTGGGGCTGGGCCCCGTGCTGCGCTGGTCCGTCAACAGCCGCTCCACCCTCCAGGGCGCGCTGTACCGCTATGACGCCATCGGCCGCCTCCAGGAGAGCAATCTCCTGGAGGACGGGGAGAAGACCCAGCCCGACATCGGTACGTTTCTCCGACTGGGCCCGGTGGGCACGGCGCTGGTCCCCGCGTCGCGACCAAGGGTGCTGCTGGTGGACGAGCTCGACAAGGGTGACGTCGATCTGCCGAACGACCTTCTCACCGTGTTCGAGGAAGGCAGCTTCGAGATCCCGGAGCTCTCCCGGCTGCCCGAAGAGCAGGCGGACGTCGATGTCCTCACCGCTGATCCGCACCAGCGGGCGAGGGTGGTCAGGGGGATGGTGCAGTGCAGCGAGTTCCCCGTCGTGGTCATCACCAGCAACGGGGAGCGGGACTTTCCTCCGGCGTTCCGCCGCAGGTGCGTGCCGTTGCACCTCGACGACCCGGACGAAGCGCGCCTGCGGGAGATCATCACGGGTCACCTCGGCCCGGAGGCGCTCGCCGACGCCGGGGATCTGGTGCAGGCGTTCCTGGCGCAGCGCGCCATGGGAGAGCTGGCCACCGATCAGCTCCTGAACGCCGTGTTCCTCAGGCACGGAGGGGCCCGGCTGGAGGCCGGCGGTTTGCTGAACACCGTGCTGCACCGGCTCAACGCGGACGGATGAGGCATGTTCCGGGAGCTGCGGGAGGTCCTCGGTGCCGCTGGTGTGCCGGCAGGAGAGGGGGATCTGCTGGACATCCTGTGGCTGGCCGCACGCGTCCCGTCCGGACCTGCGGCCCCCCTCGCCGTGCTCGCCGCGGAGGAGGCGGCCGCGGGAGCCCCGGGACCGGGCGACCCGACGCACGCTCCCGGTACGGATACCGGCGACCCGGGTTCCCATGACCGGGACCCTGGTGGCGGGTCTCCCACGCGGACGGCAGAAACGGCACAGGACCGGGCAGACCGCGTCGGCGTGCATGCCGGGCCGCCACCGCCCGGTGATGCGGCGAGGCGGGCCCTGCTCGTCCCCGGGGCCCGGGCACTCGGGACGGAACTGCGCCTAGGCCGGGCCCTGCGCCCGCTGAAGCGCCAGGTTCGAAGCCACCAGGAGTACGCACTCGACGAAGCGGCGACGGCGGCCGTACAGGCGGACACGCGCACACCGCAGGTGGTCCTGCGGCCACGTCCCGAGCGGTGGATGCGCCTTGCGCTGGTGCTCGACAGCGGTGTGTCCATGGCCCTGTGGGAGCGTCATTGCTCCGGGCTCAAGGGGCTGTTCGAGCGCAGCGGGGCTTTCCGGCAGGTGGAGACGTACCAGCTCCGCTACGGGTCCGGAGAGGCCGGCGTACGGCTCGGGCGCCCTTGGTGCGCCTCTTCGGTCACGTGTGCGCCCGGTTCCCTCGCGGACGCCTCCGGGCAGAGCATGGTCCTGGTGGTGACCGACGGGGCGGCAGCCGCGTGGCGGGACGGGCGGCTGCGTCGGGTACTCGAGTCATGGGCTCGCAAAGGGCCGACTGCCGTGGTCCACATGTTGCCACGGCGTCTGTGGCCGGGCTCCGGTGTGCGGGCGGACACCTGGCACGTGGCATCGCCACGGCCGGGCGCGCCGAACCAGGCCTGGCAGGCGACGGACCTGGTCCTCCCGCCGAGCGTCGCTCCGCCGCCGGAGATCCCCATCCCCGTCCTGGAGCTCTCCGCAGCGGGCTTCGCCGGCTGGGCCGCCGTGAACACCGTGGTGGGGCGGCCCGTTCCCGTGCAGCTGTGGGCGACGGACGGGGGCACGGCGCACACCGAAAGGCCGGGCCGGGTGAGCGTCGTGGACTTCAGCCACGCTGCCTCACCCGAGGCCTTGCGTCTCGCCGCACACCTGGCGGCCATGGCTCCGGTCAGTGTGCCGGTGATGCAGCTGGTCCACTCCTGTCTCTCCGCGCAGGAAGGCATGGCGCCGCTCGCCGAGGTGCTGCTCGGTGGGCTGGTCCAACCGCTCGCCGACTCCGAGGCCGCGCGGCCCGGCGGGCGGAACCGGCTGTTCGACTTCGCTTCCGATGCGAAGGACCTGCTGCTCGACTCCGTTCCGACGGCCGACCTCATCGAGTGCGGCCGCCGGGTCGGAGAACGCCTCGAAACCCTCGTCGGCCGCTCCTCCGACTTTCCCGCCTGGCTTCTGGACGACCACGGGCCAGGGGCCGGCGCACCGTTCGCGTACCTCGGCCCGGACATGCGGGCGCGCCTCGGGTCGGTTGTCACGATGACGCAGAACACGGCACCCGGCACGATCGTGTTGTCTCCCTCCCGCACGGACCCGGCAGCCGGATCCGGCCCGGGAGCGGGGCCTCACTCCGGTGGTACCGCCGATACGGCCGACATGGCATCCCTGTGGCTGTCGACGGACGGCCTGGACGCGTCCCTCAGGCTGCTGTTCGCGACCCTCGGCAGCAAGGGTGGCGCTCTCGCCACTGCTGCCGGTGTGTCGTCGGCACAGCTCGCCGACTACGCCGCCGGGCGGCGCGTTCCTCCGTGGAGTTTCGCGGTGACCCTCCTGACCGAGGCCTCCCGCCCACGCGTACGGGGTGGCCCACCGACCGAGATGGCGGATGTTCTGCTGGCGCAGTACATCGACGCCGCCGTGGCCCTTCGGCCCGCGGCGGTACGCGCGACGTTCGCCCGTCTCAGCGGTGACCTCCATGCACGGCAGGTCCCGCGCGAAGCGCTGCTGCTGCTGCTGCACCTGCTCACATATCTCCACGCACGGCTTCCCGCGCCGCTCGATTCCGGCACCCCGTCCTCGGTACCGCCGGGATCCCCCGGGGCACCACCGATCACGGAGCGGGAATTCGTCGAGGAGTTGGCGCAGTGCATCGCGGCGGAAGGCGTCCCTCTCTCGCGGCAACTGCGGCGGAGGGGCACGAGGCGCACCCGGCACGACCTGGCGTGGCTCACCTCCGAGCACTGCCTTCCCGTGAACGTGCGCCGCATGGCCTCCCCCTTCTCATGGGAGGACTTCGCGTGGCTCGCGCACACTACCGGTGATCCTGACGAGTCCGACCCCGCGGCCTTCCTCGTGATGCTCGACGACGACGAACCGGACGGACCGCTCCTCCTCGATGACTGTGTCGCCTGGCGCACCCGCCCTCTGTCGCCGGGGGTCGTCGTCGGCCTGCGCTTGCCGACGGCGCTCCTTCGCAACGGACCGCCCGCACCGGTCCTGCCGTTGCGGGATCCGGACACGGAGGGGGCGGGTCAAGCGGCGGCGTCCCGCCGGGTGTGCATCGCCGTGGAGGCCGTCGGGTACGGCGAGATGAGCGCGGAGGTACAACGGGCGGAGCGAGAGATCACCTCCCACATCCTCGCTCAGGCGGTACGGGCGGCCGGCGTGGACCTCGACGCATGCCTCTTCGAGGACCGGGGCGATGCCACGTTGCTGCTTCTGCCCCGCGGCGTGGACGAGACGGCGGCTGTCCCCGCGTTCATCGACGGCATCGTCGCAGCGCTGAAGGATGCCTACGCCCAGCGGCAGTACCCACGTCTGCGCCTGGCTGTCGAACACGGCGCCGTGGCCACGGAGGAGTACGGGTTCGCCGGGGACGCGGTGCTTCGCGCGAGCCGCCTCGTCGACTCTGCCGTGCTCCGGGAATCGCTGGAGGTCCAGCCGCGGGCCACCCACGCGCTCATCATGGGCGAGGAGCTCTACGAGAGCCTGCCCGCACTTCATGGGCGCTTCCAGCGCGTACGAGTGGACCTCAAGGGCTATCGAGCCTGGGCCCGCATGTATCCGGCACTCCCCGAAGTCGTGCGGCCTCCGGTACGCCCCGCCACGGACCGCTCGAACGCCGTGCTGGTGGGAGTCGGCGCCTACCAGCACCTCGACCCCCTCCCCTCGGTCCTCACAGGTGTGCACGACCTGGCGGCGCTGCTGACGGACCCCGCGGGGGGAGCCTTCGCCGATCAGCTGACGACCGTGCTGGCTGATCCGATGGGCCTGGAAGAGATCCTGGACGCCGTCGGTCAGGCGGTCGAATCCGCACAGCACACCCTGCTGGTGTACTTCGCAGGGCACAGCCTTCTCGATCCCGAGACGGGAGAGCTGATGCTGGCCGTGGGGCAAACCCGCGCGCAGGATCCGTATTCGGCGTTGGCATACCGGCATCTGCGGAGCCTGCTGCTGCGGAGCCGTGCCCGCTACAAGGTGGTCATCCTCGACTGCTGCTATTCAGGTCGCGCGATCCTCAGCAGCCTCCGTCCCGACGACACCGGTATCCGGACAGACATCGGCACCGGCTTCGTGATGGCCGCGTCCGGAGCGGCGGGGCGGGCTCTGGCCCCGGCCGGTGACCAGTACACCCCGTTCACCGGGGAGCTCATTCACGTGCTGCGCAACGGCCTGGCGCAGGGCCCTGAGCTCATCACCGCGGAGCTGCTGTACCGCGAGGTGACCCAGCGACTGCAGGAACGGGGGTACCCCCGTCCACAGGCAGTCAGCCATGACGGGGCCGGTATGGCTCCACTCGCTCTCAATCGCGCTCACTGAGCGGCCGGGGCGTGTGGACGCGCAAGACCCTTCCGCCGCGGCGGCTACGCCCTGTGTTCAGGCAGGGCTCCGCGGATGGGTGGCCGTGGCGGACCGTGGTGGCCAGGTGTGCGGGGAGAGGATGCCGAGGACATACGCGCGGGCGACGAGGGCGGGCCGGGTCGGGGCGTCCAGGAGTTCACGCAGCCGGCTGAGGTGGTAGTCGACCGTCTGCCGGGACAGACGCAGGGATCCGGCGATCTCCGCGTTGCTGCGCCCTGCGGCGAGCAGGGCGAGTATGCGTATCTGACTGGCCGTGAGCGTGGTGTGGCTCTCGTGGCGCAGACCGGCCTGTGTGACGACGGTCCACACGCTCGTCGCGCGGCCCGCGCTGCGGCCGGTCGTGGTGAGGTGCAGCCGTGCCCGGCGCCGCCCGTGCTCGTGGTCGAGGAGCACGGCGGATGTCTCGGCGCTTCTGCGCCGCCCGTCGACGAGGTCGTTCCAGATCTCGCGCAGCACGGCACGTTCGGGTGTGTCGGCGAGCAGGGCGTCGGCGGGCCTGCCGACGAGGTCGGAGAGGCGGACGCGTAACAGCTCCGAGACGGCGGTGCTGGCTTCCGTGACCAGGCCGTCGGCGGAAATCCGCAGGCAGGGCAGCCCGCTGTGGTCGCGCAGGGCACGCAGGTCGTCCTCCGCCTGTCGGCGCTGGTCGAGTGCGTGGGTGTAGTCCGTGATGTCGACGTAGATTCCCGCCACGCAGCGGCGTGCTCCCCAGCGGACCGGGAAGCGGTAGCCCGCGGCGTGCGCGGAGGTCCCGTCCGGCCGCCGGTAGGTGAGCGTGTGGCGCACCGGGGTGTTGCCGGACAGGACGTCGTGGTCGAGGGCGAGGAACCGTACGGCGTCGTCGGGCGCGTCGACGTCGGTGAGGTGTCTGCCGACCAGCTTGTCGCGTGTCGTGCCGTAGAGGTGGGCGTAGGCGTGATTGGTCCAGAGATAGCGGCCCGCCGCGTCACGGACGAACGCGGCGGCGGGGGTGAGGTCGGCGAACGAGGCGAACGGGTCCGCTCCTTCACGTGTCTCGACTGCCACCCCCCTGCTGTGGTGGTGGGCACCGAGCGGCCCTGCGAGCCAGGTCACGTCGAAGGCCCTGCCGTCGAAGCGGGCCTGTAGCGGGTCCTTGCCGGGAGGCCGGGGCATATCGCCGGGGTCGGCGGCCAGGGCGTCCAGGAAGCGCTGGGTGGTGTCCTGGTCGTCGAAGGCGCCGCCACCGCTGTCGACCACTCTCAGGTCGCTGTCAGCCTCCCACCAGAAGACCGGCAGTTGTGCGAGGAGCGCCTTGAAATCGGTCTCGTCCACGACCCAACTCCTTCAATTCTGCCACCACATCACCTTGAGTGACACTTCATGCGTATCCCGTAAGCCTTTCATCATGCCGAGCGTGACCGCCGCCCTGGTGTGCCCGTAGCGCATCACGGTCTCTTTCCGGCCCCTCAATCGCCTTTGCCGTTATGGCATTTGCCTGATGCGCCGGTACCCGAGACGTCCGGTCGACCGGTCGGCGGATGTTTCGCTGGAAGAGAGGTGCAGGAACCAGTCCGCGCTACCGGAGGAGTTGGGTGTTCGTGAGCAAGGTGCTGTACGTACATGCCAAGGGCGGCCCGCCGCTGGGCCACGCCCTGACGCGGGTGGCCGCGAGGTCTGAGGTGCACCTGCTGGCTCTCAGCGAACTGCCCCCGGCCGTCGCGGCGGAGACGGGACGGCTGTGCGCATCGGTCGTCGTGCCCGGCGCCGGGCAGCGCGGGGACCTCGTGGACCTCATCGCCCAACGGGCGGGCGAGGTCGGTGCGGACGCCGTGGTCACCTTCTCCGAGTACGCGGTGGTCGCGGTCGCCGAGGCTTCCCGGCGGCTCGGTCTCCCCGGCGCCGGGGAGAGCGCCGCGCTGGCCCGGGACAAACGGCTGATGCGCGGTGTCTGGGAGCGGCACGGCATTCCCCAGCCCCGATTCCGTGCCGTCGGTTCGGCGGGCGACCTGCGGCGCGCGGCGGGGGAGCTGTCCTTCCCGCTGCTGCTCAAGGCCGCTTGGAGTGCGGGTTCCACGGCGCACCAGATCATCCGGTCGGTCGCGGAGCTCGAATCGTCGTGGGAGCGTTCGCGCGCCGTCATGGCCGATTCGGCGCGGCTCGGCTATGCGGAGCTGCATGTCGCGGGCGCGGGTGGGGACTTCATCGTCGAGGAGATCGTCACCGGTTGTGCCGAGGAGTGGTTCGACGGCTCAGGCTGGGGTGACTACGTCAGCGTCGAGGGCGTGGTCGTCGGCGGCGCGTTCCGGCCGGTCTGCCTGAGCGGCCGGATGCCGACCGTCGCGCCGTTCACCGAGCGCGCCGGGATCACCCCGGCCGCGCTCGACGCCGATGCTCAGGAACGGGTCGTGGAACTCGCCAGGAGTGCCGTGGAGGCGCTCGGGCTCGAGAACTGCGGCACCCACACGGAGATCAAGCTGGGGTCCGGCGGACGCATGTGGGTGATCGAGACCGCCGCGCGGTTCGGCGGGGCGATGACGGTGCCGCAGATCGAGGAGGTCTTCGGCCTCGACCTGGTAGGGATGTTCACCGACCAGCTCCTCGGCCGGCCGGTGGCCTGGCCCGTGGGCGCCTTGCGGCCGGAGGACGCCGAGGGAGCGGCCGGTTCCCTCGTGGTGCTCGCCGTGGGCGGCGACGGCGAACCGTGGGAGCGCCGGCATGTGTGGGACTCGCCCACGGTGGTGCGTTCCGCTCCGCTGAGTGGCGGCAGCCGGCTGTCCGTCGTCTCCGAGAGTTCCCTCCCCGACGGTGCGACGGTGCCGGTCTACGACCCGGCTGCCGGGGCGAACACGATGGCGGCACTGTGTCTGCTGTCCGCCGACGACCCGCAGACGGTCGTCCGCGACTTCGGCGCGCTCGTCGACGCGCTGCCGGAGCTGCTGCCCGCCGCAGAGGGGGCGGTCGTATGACCACCGCGCCGGGCGAGGCGGGCGCACCCGGGGTCGCGGGTGACGGCACCGTGGTCGGCGCCAATCTGTCCCTGCCGCTGTTCCGCACACTGTCCGGGGTGCTGGCGGGTCATCCGTATCTCAAGGTCGTCGTGGACCGCGCCAGGGACACCTGGCACATCCTGGACACCCGCGTGCACCCGTTCCACGTCAACTACATCGCGACGCGTGTGCTCGGGATGAGTCTGGCCGAGCTCGACGCCGATCTGGACGGGTTCAACGCGTCGGTGTACATGGATCCCGACCGCCGGTTCCTGCTGGGGGTGCTGTCCCTGCACAGCGACGAGGACGCCGAGAGCCGTGAACGCCCCTTCCTCGTCCTGGAGACGACCGAGGCGGACACCATGAGCGGTGCCCTGCTGGAGGAGTTCTACGCATTCGTGCGGGGGAGGGTGGACGGAAGGCTTCCGTTGCTGCTCAAGCCCGCCAACCACGGACAGGAGCATGCACTGGCCTCGGTCAGCGACGTGCGGGTGCCCCGGATCCTCAGCCATGAGCTCTTCGGGAACCGCACCCGTACCTGCCTCAATCCCGGTGAGGCACGCGGCCGGCTGCGCTACTTCCGCACCGCGCGGGAGTACGAGGCTGCCGCGGCGGATCTCGGCTGGTCGGACATCGTCGCCATGCGGTGCCTGCCCGACGATGTGCCCCGGGTGGCGGGGTTCATCAACACCGCGCCCATCACACCGCTGTCACACACCAATGTGCTGGCCTCGGGCTGGGGCATACCCAACGCCATCGTGCGCGATCTCGACGAACTCGTCGGCAAGGAGAACCTGGACGGGGCGTGGGTGCACTACCGCGTCCAGGAGGAGGGCATCGCCCTGGTGCCCCTCGCGTCGAAGCCCGTCCTGGAGCAGCCCACGTGGCACCAGCAGCGCATACGCCTCGGGTCTCCGCTGCTGGAGGACGCACCGGTGCTCGCGCTGCACCGGCTGCGGAGCACCGACCGGGACTGCTACGGCACCAAGGCGGCGAATCTCGGAGAGCTGCACCATGTCCTGGACAGCCGCACCACCGACCTGACCGTGTTCTACGCCCGGCCGCGCCCACCGCGCAGCGACCTGTTCGCCCATCTGGCGGCCCGTCTGGGCGAGCGGGGCGCTGACCGTGCCCGGCTGCGCCTGGCCGCGGCCGAGCGGGTGGCGCGCACGGTCCGGGCACCCGAGGGTGTGGCGCTGCCGTTCTCCTTCCACCAGGCGTTCCTCGCGTCCTCCCCCGCGGTGCAGCAGGGCATCGGCAAGCTGAAGATGGCCCTGGAGCTGGAGGCGTTCGACGTCGTCGACCCGCTGTGCCTGCACCTTCAGCACCTGGTGCGCCACACGCCGGTGCCGGACGATGTGGCCCGGCAGATCACCGGGGCCGTACCCGACGCGCTGGACTCCGGGAGCCGGTTGGTGGTCCGCTCCTCGTCGAACGCCGAAGACCTTCCGGGCTTCTCCGCCGCCGGGATCTACGATTCCGTGACCACCGTGCGCGGCGCGGGGGAACTCCTGGACGCGGTACGGCAGGTGTGGGCCTCGCTGGTCTCCCCGCGCAGTGTGCGGCTGCGGCACCAGGTCGGCATCTCGCTCGACGACACGTACATGGGGGTGATCGTCCAGGAGTACGTGTCCGCCGATCTCGGCGGGGTGCTGGTGACGTGCAATCCGACACGGCGTGAGGACTTCCGCAACGTCTACCTCAACTGCACCCCGGGGTCGCCGGAGCACGTGGTCGACGGCACGGTCCTGCCGCAGCAGTACCTCTACAACACCGTCGAGGGCGGCGGGCGGACGGTCGCCGTCGGGACCGCCGGCGAAGACCTCCCGGCGGCGACCCGGGAGGCCCTCGCGGAGCTGGCCCTGACGGGCCGTCTGCTCCAGTCCCACTTCAGCGAGGACGACCCGGACGACGCGCTGGACATCGAGTGGTTGCTGAGCGCGGAGGGAACGTTTCACCTTGTCCAGATCCGGCCGTACGCACAGTGATGCGCCGTATGCCGTCCCGATGGCCCTTCCGCTCGTCCGGTCCGGTCGCGAGTCCCGCCGCCCGGCGGATCATCCGGCTCAACAACGGCTTCCAGCTGCTGTTCAACCTGCTCTGGTGGATGCCCGTCTTCTACGCCTACCAGCGTGACGCGGGCCTGTCGGACGGACAGATCTTCGGAATCCAGAGCATCTACTACATCGCCTTCTGTCTCTTCGAGATCCCCACCGGCGTCATCGCCGACCGCATCGGCGCCCGCAACTGCCTGCGAGCGGGGGCCGTGGTGATGACGGCGGCGAACCTGGCCCCCGTACTCGCCCCGTCATACGGCGGCTTCCTGGTTCACTTCCTCGCGATCGCCGCCGGTCGGTCCCTGACCTCTGGGGCAGCGAGCGCGTACCTCTACGACGGGCTCCACGCGGAGGGCTCGGGGGCTCATTACGTCAGGGCGGAGGGCACGGCCCGTGCCCTCGGCCTTGCCGCCAAGGTCGTCTGCTGGCCACTCGTCGGGCCGCTGATGATGCTGGCGCCGCAGACCCCCTACGTGCTGAGTGCCGCGAGTGCCGCCGGTTCGCTCGGCTGCGCCCTGGCGCTGCCCCGGCTCGCACCGCTCGGGACCCGTGAGCGGCGGCAGGCGGAGAAGGGACGGAGAACCGCGTTCCTGCGCGACGCGGGCACGGCGCTGCGCTGTGTGGCGGGGTCGCCCTGGCTCATGCTGGTCATGGTGCAGGGAGTGGCCGTGTTCACGCTGTCGAGGATCTGCCAGGTCAATCTGTTCCAGCCCGTGCTGCTGGACCACGGCATCGCCGAGGGCTCCCACGGCAGTGTGCTTGCGGCGATGACGGTCGCCGAAGCCGTGGCCTCGGCACGCCCGCAGTGGCTGAGCCGCCGCCTGTCGCCCGCAGCGTGGGTGTCGGTGCTGAGTGTGGCCCTCGCCGTGACCCTCGTGGGTGTCGCCGCCGGGGGGCCGTGGTCCGCCGTCGTACTGCTCTGCGTGTTCGCGGCCATCACGGGCTTCGTCTATCCGCTCCAGCGCAGCCTGGTCAACGACGCCATCCCCAAGGCAGCTCCCCGCGCCACCCTGCTGTCGGTGGAGAGCATCGTGGACCGCGGCGTGTGCGCCCTCGCGGCCGTCGCCGTGGGCGCCTATCTGGCAGCCGGCCGGTTGGACGCGCTGTTGTGGCAGAGCGCCGCGGTGACATGCGTACTGATGCTGGTGATTCACCTGATGCTGCGCCGCTGGCGGGCGGCCGTGGAGCCGGCTGACGGGGAGGCCGCCGAAACCGGTCGGCCGTTGCACAATCCGGCGCCCGTCCCGGCCGACGAGAACGCGGCCCCGGCGCCGTGACACCGGTCGGAGCCAACCCGGCGAGGGGCGTCACACACGGCCTCGGGGCCTTCGTCTCCCGTCGTCGACTCGGGTTCCGCGCGGGAGGCACAGAATGCCCGGCAGCGGCTTGGTGGGAGTGGAGAGCGGGTGAGCGTCCGTCACGAGCGGGAACTCAGGGCGTCCTCTCCACGACCTCCAGAGCCGGCAGCCGCCGTCGGCCCTGATCCCCCACCAGGTCGAAGAGAGCGGCAGTGCCCACTGCGATGCCGACTCCGAGCAGTACGCCTCCCACGGTGTCGGTCAGCCAGTGGTCGTGCATGTACGTGCGCGTCAGGGCCACCAGGGCGATGAACAGCGCGACGGCTGTGAGAGCCCCGCGCCGGGCACGTGAGAGGGGGGCCGTGAAGATGAGGGCCAAGGTCAGCCAGAAAACCGTGTTACAGCCGACGTGCCCCGACGGGTACGTCCCCAGTTGGCTCAGCCAGCGCTCGAACCCATCCGACACGGACGCACCGACGTGGGTGGTGGGATCGAGCGGACGGGGCGGCCCGGGTCGGCCGACGGAGTGCTGGATCCAGTAGACGGAGACGAAGCCGATGACGGTGACGACCGCGAGGAGGGCCGCGTCGCGCCCGCGTCTCATCACGAGGAGAACGATCACCAGCACCACGGTGGCGCCGAGGACGAGGACCGGATCGACCGCGTGGCCGATCGCGTCCCCCACAGCCGTGAAGACCGGGTTCTCGATCGCGGTCATGAAGGACAGCCACGCGGAGTCAAGGGTCTGGATTCCGTCACGCGCCCGGAAGACGACGAGCGCGGTGAGGACGACGAAGAGAGACAGGGAGACGCCGGAGACCAGGAGGCCGCGCCGCGCGTCGGCGAGGTGGTTCCTCGCCCCGTGGCCTTTTCTCATGCGGCTGAGTATCCCAGTGGGCCTCACGCGACCACGGGCACGCGCGACGGCGTGTTCGGCATCCGCGGCCGCTATGCCGACGCAGCCCGCCCCCCGGCTTCCAGGCGGAGGCCCGGGCAGTGCGCCGTGAAGCCGGAGGTCCACCAGACGCGGCCGCCGGCCGTCACGGCGTAGGCCTCGACGCCGTCTTGTGCCCCGGCGAAGGCGCGGGCCGCGTCCCCCATCGCGAACGCGGCCGTCGCCAGGGCGTCGACCTCGGTGAGGTGCCGTCCCACCAGGGTGAGCGAGGCGAGCTCGGCCGCGGGTGCCCCGGTGGTGGGGTTGACGATGTGGTGGCCGCGTTCGGCGGTGCCCGAGGTCGCCACAGCCAGGTCGGTGCCGTCGACCACGACGGCGAGACCTTCAGGGTGGAAGGGGTGGGCGATGCCGATGCGCCAGGGGCGGCCCGGGACTGACTCGCCCCGGCACTGGATGTCACCGCCGCCGTTGACCATGTGGTCGCGTGCGCCCGCCTCGTACAGCAGCTGCGAGGCCCGTTCCACCGCCCAGCCCTTGACCATCGCGGAGGGGTCGAGACGTCCGCCCGGATATGCGGTGAACCAGCCCCCCGTGGTTCGCGCTGCCTCCCCGCACAACTCCAGGACCGCACGGACTTCGGGGTCGCAGTCGGACAGTGTGGTCTCTCCGCGGTCGAGGCGGCTGATCTGGCTGTCCCGACGATAGGTGGAGAACACCGCATCCACGCGGTGCAGCCACTCGACCGCACCTGCGAGCGCCTGGCCGACCTCGGGCGCCGGTTCGCCCCGGACGTCGAACGAGAACACCGTGCCCATCACCCGCTCGACATGGCGCAGCCGCCGCCCCACAAGCTCAGACACCGGCCTGGTCCAGTGCGCTCTGGAGCGAGGAGACATAGCCCTCGCTGGTGTACGTGGCGCCGGAGACGGCGTCGATGTCGGCGCTCTGCGCGGCGATGGCCCGCTCGGTGAGCACGGGCACGGCCGTCGCGCTCGGGCCCTGGCCGTGAACGCCCTGGAGCACCTCGATGCCGGTGATCTCCCCTTCCGCCAAGGTCACGCTCACCTGGACGGGGCCCTGCTGGGTCTGGGCGGTGTCTCCCTCGAAGGTGCCCGACACCGCCGTGCCTCCGGTGCCTTCGGGTGCGGCTGTGGCACTGCCGGAGGGTGAGGTCCCGGTTGTGGGTGCGGGTGTGGGTGTGGATGCCGACGGGGCGCTGGTCGCAGTCGCCGACGGGTCGTCGTGTGGCTTGAGGGACAGCAGCAGGACGATTCCCGCGGCGGACGCGGCGGTTACCGCAACAGGTCGGATCATGGGACTCTCCTCGTGGCGTGTGGTGGTCTCGGCGGTCGGGGCTCAGAAGGCGAAGGTCTCGTGGTGGACACGGTGCCCGGGGACACCGGCCTCGCGCAGTGCCGTCCTGGCGGCGGCGGTCATCCCGGGTGGGCCGCACAGATACACGTCATGCGCAGGCAGCTCGGCGACGAGTCCGCCGAGGGCCTCACCCGTCAGCGGGATGGCCGTACCCTCCGGGCCGTCCACGGCGTAATGCACGGCCGCGCCCCGCATCGCCGCGATCTCGTCAAGCTCGGACCGCAGCGCCAGGTCCTGGACACTGCGCGCGTAGTACACGAGCGTCACCGAGCCGGGCAGCGTTTCGAACAGGGCCCGCAGCGGGGTGATCCCGACGCCGCCGGCGAGCAGCAGGACCTTGGAGCTGGACTGCCGGGCGGCGGTGAACGCGCCGTAGGGGCCTTCCGCCCACACCCGGGTCCCCGGGGCGAGGTGGGCCAGTGCGGTGCTGTGGCCGCCGGACGCCTTCACCGTGATCCGCAGATATCGCTCGTCCGCGGGTGCGGACAGCGAGTACGGATTGGCCGTCCACCACATTCCCCGGGTCAGGAACCGCCACCGGAAGAACTGGCCGGGCCGGGCGCCGAGCTCGCCCAGGTGCCGGCCGGTGATGTAGACCGACACCACCCCCGGCGCCTCCCGGTGCACCTCCGCCACCCGCAGGCGGTGCCGCAGCACCCGCCGGGCAGGAGTGAGGAACCGGTACCACAACAGCAGCCCCGCCACCCCGAGATACAGCCCGTACCAGAGCGTCCGCGCCACCGGCTCGGCAAGGAAGTCGGCGCCGTAGGCCAGTTGGTGGAAGAAGGCGAGGAACACCGCGAGGTAAGTGACGAAGTGCAGGTAGTACCAGGTCTCGTAGGACACCCTGCGCCGGGCGGCACGCGCCGAGACCACTCCCACCAGCACGAACAGCAGCATGCCGATCGTGGCCATGAGCATGTCGTCATAGTCGAGGACCAGCGTGACCGTCTGGTCGATGACACCCGTCCCCGACGTGACCGCATAGCCCCAGACGATGAACATCGTGTGGGCGATCACCAGCGACACCGTGTAACGCCCGCCCATCGCGTGCCAGCGGGCCAGTCGGTCACTTCCCACGGTCCGGTCGACCACCGGCACCCGCGCCATCAGGGCGAGCAGCACCGCACAGCCGTACCCGGCCAGCAGCCCCGTGATCCGGCCCGCGTTGGTCAGCCAGCCGTCCAGACCCGCCACCGTCCCCGTGTTGCTCCACCACAGACCGAGTACCGCCGCGGCTCCTGCGTGTATGAGCAGCAGGAGCCCTGCTGCCGGAGAACGCCAGGGGCGCCAAGGCCTGGGCGGCGCGTGCAGGGAAGGATGCGGGCCGTTGTCTTGGTGGCCGCTGGTGGCGTGGGCATGCTGGACGGTGGCCATGGGGGCTCCTCTCGGCGGACGGTCGTCCCAGCCCTGGCCATGCGCTGCGCGAGGCCGGGGTGCGGCACACCGTGGCAGTGGAATCTCTGTGTTTCCTCTGAAACGGCTGCCGAAAGGTGTCCACAGAGCGGACTCATAGGAAATTCAGAAGTAGGCCGGTGATACTGCCGGGGCCATGAGTAATCCGCACAACGCCCCGCACCCCACGACGGCCGGTCTGCGCCGCCCCGATGGCTCGCCCGTGCGCGTGCTCGTCGTGGACGACGAGCCTGATCTGGCGGGCATCCTCTCCGATGCCCTGCGCTACGAGGGGTGGGAGGTGCGCACCGCGGCCACGGGCGAGGAGGCAGTCGCCGCGGCCCGGGACTTCGGTCCTGACGCCGTGGTGCTGGATGTGATGCTGCCGGACATCGGGGGGCTCGATGTGCTCCGGCGGCTGAGAGCGCATGCGCCGGACGTGTGTGTGCTGTTCCTCACGGCGCGTGACGCGGTGGAGGACCGTATCGCGGGGATCACCGCCGGCGGGGACGACTACGTGACCAAGCCCTTCAGCCTCGAAGAGGTGCTGGCCCGGGTGCGGGGCCTGCTGCGCCGGGCCGGGATGACGCGCGCGACGGACGAGACGACCCTGCTGGCCATCGGCGATCTGCTGCTGGACGAGGAGGTCCGCGAGGTGACGCGCGCGGGTCGTCCGGTGGAACTGACGCGGACCGAGTTCGAGCTGCTGCGCTTCCTGATGCGCAATCCGCGACGGGTGCTGAGCAAGGCGCAGATCCTCGATCGTGTGTGGAGCTACGACTTCGGCGGCAAGGCGCATGTGGTCGAGCTCTACATCAGCTATCTGCGCAAGAAGGTCGACGCCGGTCACAGCCCGCTGATTCACACGGTGCGGGGTGTCGGCTATGTGCTCAAACAGGAGCCTTCCTGATGCCCGCACGCCGCCCCCTCGCGGCGCTGGCGGTCCGCAGCCTCCGAGCCAGGCTCACGGTCGGTCTGGTCATCCTGCTCGCGCTCTGCTGCGCCGCGGTGGGGCTGGCGACCACCACGGCTCTTGAGGGGTTCCTCGTCCGGCGGCTGGACCAGCAGCTCTCGGCCGTGGGCAACCACTTCCCCGCGAGCCTCGACCCCGCGCGGAAACTGCGCGGCGACGGCGGCGGGCCGGACACCCGGGGGCAGGCCACCGGCACCTTCGGCGCCTGCGTGCTGCGCGGGACGGTGACCCAGGCAGCCGTGGTCGGCGACCAGACCGAGAGCCAGGTGTCCCTCACCGCGGACGACCGGCGTGCACTGGTGGCTGTACCCGGCGACGGCAAGGGGCGCACGATCCACCTGTCCGCGCTGCGGGAGTACCGGGTGATCGGTGTGCCCGGGCCTGCGGGAGACGTGCTGATCACGGGGCTGCCGGTGGAGCCCGTCCAGGACACCGTGGACCGGCTCCGGCTCGTGGAGGCGATCGTGTTCGGTGCGGCCCTGCTGCTCACCGGGTTCGCCGGTGCCGCATGGGTGCGGCTCTCTCTGCGCCCCCTGCACCGCGTGGCGGCCACGGCCTCCCGCGTTGCCCAGCTGCCGCTCGCGGGGGGTGAGGTGGCCATGCCGCCGAAGGTCCCCGACAGCGATCCGCGTACCGAGGTGGGCCGGGTCGGGGACGCGTTCAACCGGATGCTCCGGCATGTCGAGGAGTCCCTGGCCCGCAGGCACGCGAGCGAGGAACGGCTGCGGAGGTTCGCGGCCGACGCCAGTCACGAGCTGCGTACGCCCGTCGCCTCGATCCGCGGGCACGCGGAGCTCGCCCTGCGGCATCCGGAGCCGGTGCCGGAGAAGGTGCGCCACTCGCTCGACCGGGTGCGCTGCGAGGCGGCGAGGATGGGTGAGCTGGTCGACGACCTGCTGCTGCTCGCCAGGCTGGACGCGGGACGGCCGCTCGCGGACGAGTCGGTGGACCTGACCCGGCTGGTGCTGGACGCGATGAGCGACGCCCAGGCCGCAGGACCGCGCCACCGCTGGGTGCTGGACCTACCGGAGGAGCCCGTGGTGGTACGCGGTGATGAGCGGAGGTTGCAGCAGGTGCTGACCAATCTCCTCGCCAACGCCAGGACCCACACCCCCGCCGGCACCGAGGTCACGGTCCGGCTCGGCGTCCGGGAAGGCGCCGGGCGCGAGGTGGAGTTCCTGGTGGCGGACGACGGCCCCGGTGTGCCCCAGGAACTACGGACGGAGATCTTCGAGCGTTTCGTACGCTCCGGCGGCGACGGCCGCTCGCGGAGCACCGGCGGCACCGGGCTGGGCCTCGCCATCGCCCACGCGGTGGCCCTGGCGCACGGGGGCCGGGTGGAGCTCACCAGCCGCCCGGGCCGCACCGTGTTCCGGGTGGTGCTGCCGAGGCGTCGCGGGGAGGGGCCGGGGGACCCCGAAGCCGCGGCGGTCTGAGTCCGGACCGGAGTGCGAGGGCGGCGCAGTCGAAGGCTCAGTGGTGTCCCACGGAGCCGGCTGTCCGCCGGGGGCGCCCAATTACGCGGCGCGCGCGGCACGCTCGCCAAGGTGTGCGGCCGCCGTGCGCCAGGCAGTGGTCACCGCGGTGCGGGCTTGAGAAGTGCAGGCGGCGCGGCTGCCGGTCAGTGTGAGCGGCGCGCCGACGTGGACGTGCAGGTCCGGCCGGCGGACGGGGGCCGTGGCCAGACCGGAGAGCTGCTTCAGCAGGCTGCCTGAGGTGATCCGGCGGGCGCCGGCCTGGCCCACCGGCACGACCGGTGCGCCGGTGAGCTCAGCGAGCCTGGCCAGACCACTGCGGAAGTCGCCGGGAGCCGCCTCTGCGGCGTCCTTCCGGTGCGGCAGACCGCCCTCGGCGTAGATGAGGAGGCACCGCCCCCGCTCGACGGCCCGTACGGCCAGGGCGAGCGAGGCAGCGGCTCGACGGTCGCCCCGGTGCACCGGGATGTGTCCTTCACGCACGAGGGCGCGGCCGAGCCCGGGGACACGCCACAGGCCCGCGGTCGCCATGACGACCGGTTCGGTGCCGAGACGGTGCAGCGCGGCGAGCACGACGGCAGGGTCGGCGAGCGATGTGTGGTTCGCGGCGACAATGCTGCCCGGGGCGACAGCGCCGTAGGAATCGGCCGTCACCGACAGGCGGCCGAAAGCGGGCACCAGAACGTTGGCAATGCTGCTGAGCACGAGCGATCTCCGGTCCGGACGATGGTGACTTCATCGTCGGTGGCCGGGCGCTGCCGAGCTTGAGTAGTCGTACTCATCTTTTCTGCCCGGGCTCGACGTGGGCTCGCCTAACCGGCCTGTGCCTGCCCGGTGCGGAGCTTGTCGAGTTGCTCCGCGAAGGCTTTGGTCTCTGCGATCAGATGCTCCTGCGCGTCCTGCTGCTCCTCGTCACCCTCGCCCTTGAACGCCCTGCTGAAGTGCGGCGCGAGTTGGGTCCACCAGCCGTAGTCCAGCATCGCCCACGCCTGCGGGCACAACGGGGCGCGGGTCTTCGGCAGATATCCGGTGCCGACGAGCGGACCCTGGTACTTCCCGGGGTCGCTCCCCTGGAGGTAGCAGAGGAAGTGGAAGACGCGTTGCTGGGTGACGGGATGGTCGCTCGAGAGCCCTTCCAGGGTCAGTTCGCCCTCATCGCGGGCGAGCTGGTCGAAGAGCAGCGCGGCTGCCAGCGAGGGGCCCGGGCCCACCTCGTTGACGGTGTAGAAGGACGCGAACCCGTCGGCGGCGTCTTCCTCGAGGCCGAGGTTCGCGAGCAGGAGCTGGCGTTGCAGGGCATGGCCCATCTCGTGGCCGAAGACGAACTGGGTCGACAGGGCGGTCAGGTCGTCGGCGTTGTACTCGGCTTCGGGGAGGAGCGCCGGGCGCTTGACGGTCTTGACCACATTGCCGAGGACCTCCTGGATCTGCCGCAGGAACCGCGGAGGGACGTAGATCGTCCTGCCGTCGGGCTGGGTGACCGCGTCCGTGACTCCCGGTGGGACCTGGCCGGTGACTTTCACGGCCAGGTCATGAGGGAGGGCGACTGCGGTGCTCACCCAGTCGGCGACCTGCTCGAGCACGCGCGATTTCCGGATCACGGCTACTGCCTGCCGGTCCTTCGGGGGGCTCGCGGAATCGTCGTAGACGACCGTGACCTTTCCGCCCGTGTCGGCCCTGCCCTCACCGCCGCATGCGGTGACCGCCAAGCCGGCGAGCAGCAGCGCGGGCGCGAAGGCGCCTCTGGGCCTGGCCGAGTACCCACCACCGTTCAGCACTCTGGTCAGCTCTCCTTCGTGTCGGACTCGTTCAGTGGTGTCCTACGAACATCCGGCTGATCCTCTTGCGGAAGAGCAGGATGAGCACGCCGACCAGCACCGCCACGACGACCTCCGCGACGACGAACGGGCGGCCGTTCAGGTTGGCGCCGGCGAGCGAGGCGAGCGAGGTCACGCAATCGCCCGCGGTCACCGCGAGGAACCACACGCCCATCATCTGGCTGCCGTACTTCTCCGGTGCGAGCTTGGTGGTGACGGACAGGCCGACGGGTGACACGCACAGTTCACCGACCGTCTGCACCAGGTAGATGGCGACCAGCCACATCGGGGAAACAAGGCTGCCGTCCGTGGCCGCCGCCAGCGCCGGGAGGAAGACGGCGAAGGACAGTCCGACCAGGATGAGACCCACGGCGAACTTGGCCGGTGTGGAGGGTTCTTTGTGACGTCTCGCGAGCCACTGCCAGAGCCAGGCGAAGACCGGGCCCAGAGCCATGATGAACAGGGGGTTCAGCGACTGGAACCAGCTGGACGGGAAGTCGATCCCGGCGAACTCGGTGTCGGTGTTGCGGTCCGCGAAGATGTTGAGCGTCGAGCCGCCCTGGTCGTAGATCATCCAGAAGATCGCCGCGGCGACGAACAGCCATACGTACGCCGTCATCCGCTGCTGCTCCGGGGGAGTCAGTTCCGGGTCCCTGCGGATACGGATCAGCGTCCACGCGGGGAAAACCAGGCCGATGACCGTCAGTGGCACGACCACCCAGTCGATCGTGTAGTGGCCTGAGAGCCCGACCACGGCGTAGAAGACGACGGGCACAAGCAGCCACAACAACCCCTTCCTCACCAAGGCGGAACGGTGTGCCGCGTCCATGGGTGCCGGGACGACATCGCTGTGCGGACTCAGTGAGCGGCGTCCGACGAGGTACTGCACCAAACCGATGGCCATGCCGACGCCGGCGACCGCGAACCCGAGGTGGTAGCCGACCTTCTGACCGATGGTGCCGATGACCAGCGGGGCGAAGAAGGCACCGAGGTTGATGCCCATGTAGAAGATGGTGAAGGCGCTGTCACGGCGCCATTCCAGTGCGCCCACGTAGAGGTGGCCCACCATGGTGGAGATGTTCGCCTTGACGAGGCCGGAGCCGATGGCGACGAAGAAGAGTCCGGCGAAGAAGAATCCCTCGGTGGGCACGGCGAGGAGGAAGTGGCCCACCATGATGATGACGCAGGCGATGGTCACCGACTTCCGCGGGCCGAGGAAGCGGTCGGACACCCAGCCGCCGGGGAGCGTCAGCAGATAGACCATCGAGAGATAGACACTGAAGATCGCGATGGCTGTGTTCTCCGGGAAACCGAGGCCGCCCTCGCTCACCGGTGCGGCGAGATAGACGGCGAGCAGGGCGCGCATGCCGTAGTAGCTGAACCGCTCCCACATCTCGGTCAGGAAGAGAGTGGACAGGCCCCGCGGATGCCCGAAGAAGGTACGACCGGGCGACGGGGCCGCCTCGGATGTGTCGGTCATACTCCCTCCCCGTCCACCGGCTGCTCTGTGCGGCATTCTGACCGCGGCTCGGGCCGGGACGGGCGTTCCGGACGCCAGACCCGCGCTCGGTCCCCTGACCGGCGCACAGAGTCGGGGCACCGGGAACACCGTCATCGGTCCGCGAGCCACACCGCGGCGTCGTGCGGCAGGGGTCCGTCCCGGATGGGATGCAGGACAGCAGTACCCGGTCGTGGTCAGGCAGCGGAGTGGGGGCGTCGGACAGGTTGACCAGGCACTGGAAGCCGGGGCCCCGGGTGAAGGCGTCCGTGCCCGGTCGCTTCAGGTCATGTTGCCGGCGCCAAGCGCCGGATGGTCGCGGCGCAGACGCAGGGCGTGGCGGTAGAGCTCCAGCATGGAGTCGGTGTCACCCAATTGCGTCTGCACGGTGAGGTGCTTCCAAGCGGCAGGCTGCGGGAGCCACTGTGCGCTTCCGGCACCCGGCGGACTGTAGGCGAATGGGGGGTGGTCGCCGGCCCAGGTAGGGGGACGCGGCAGCCGTCACGACCGCGATCGGTGTGTCCCGAACGCTCCCACGTCGGGTCCTGGAGCAGGTCCTCGGGCAGATCCTCGACCCCCGCCAGACCCAGTTCCTCCCCCTGGTAGATGTAGGCGCCTCGGGCAGAGCAAGGGTCGGCAGAGCCGTCTCCCGGGCACGCCGGGTGCCCAGTTCCAAGTCGATGGGTCCCCTGCCGAGGAGATCCGACAACCGCTGGAGCGGCTCTTCGGACTGAGGGCAGCCGTAACGTGAGACGTGACGGGGCACATCATGGTTGGAGAGCACCCAGGTGGCAGGGGCTCCGACAGACTCGAGAGCGGTGAGGCTGGTGTCGATCGCCATCCGTAGGGGGCGTGCGTTCCAGGGGGCCGTGAGGTAGTCGAAGTTGAAGGTGGTGTGGAGTTCGTCGGGCCTCATGTAACTGGCCAGACGTTCGGGCGCGCCAGTCCATGCCTCTGCGACGAAGACGCGCGGATCGGGGTAGGAGTCGGCGACGGCGCGCCAGCCGCGGAGCATCTCGTGCACCCCTTCGCTGTCCCAGTGCGGGTGGCCGTCGTCGCCGCCATGCCGATGCGTTCGATGTCGGCGGGGGCGAGGTCGGGCAGCCCGGGCTCCTTGACGAGTCCGTGGGCTACGTCGATGCGTACGCCATCCACTCCGCGGTCGAACCAGAAGCGCAGGATCGACTCGAATTCGGTACGGACCTCGGCGTTCTCCCAGTCGAGGTCGGCCTGTTCGGGTGCGAAGAGGTGGAGGTACCACTGTCCCGGTGTTCCGTCCGGGTCGGTGACACGGGTCCAGGCGGAGCCGCCGAGGTCTACTTACTACCCTATTTTTCCTCTTTAGGGCGAATTAGGGGAATGTAGACAACATCCGCTGCGGCTCGTTATGTAGGACCGTAATCACTGCCCCTTCACCGTATAACGATGGATCAACCGCGCCACGGAGAGGAAGTGCATTGCGTCCCCCCAGACATACCAATCTCCCGATTGCCTCACAGCAGCCTGCGAGTTGGTCAAGAGTTTGTCATGTACTTATCTACACCATCCTCTTGTTCCTGCTTCCGCAGATTTCCACCGCACAAGCAGCACCCATCGACTCAAGTGGTCCGCTGACGCGTATCGACACCAATTCTCAACTGCAGTGTTTCGTCAAGCATCGTGACGACACCAACCCCGCATGGTACGGCGGCGACAGTTGCGGAACGGTGATCGCCCTAAACGGGATCTCGTACGGATTCCTCAGTACCCCCTACACAGAGGTGAGCCAAACTGGACCCACGGGCACAGGCACCGAGGCGGATCCGTACCGTCTGGTGACCGTCGTCGGAGCCGGCTCAGGCGTCACTCTCACCCAGACCGACACGTACGTGGTGGGCGAGGAAAGCTACGACACGAGCGTTGCCGTCCAGAACAACTCGGGAATCCAGCAAGTCGGCTACATCTACACCGTAGGGGACTGCTACTTGGGGGACAGCGACGCCGGGTATGGCCGAGTCATCGGCTCCGGCGCGGCTTGCAGCACGTCGCCGGATCCTGGCAGCCGTATTGAAGCCCTGCTGCCACGCACAGGTGGCAACTCATACATCGAAGGCTATTACTTCGAGGGATACGACCTGGCTACGGCGGGGCAGCCGCTGCCGAACACCTGCCGCTGCGGCCAGCTCATCGACAACGGTGTGGGGCTCAGTTGGCCGGTGAACCTCCCGAGCAGCGAAAACGCCACCTTCGAGTGGACGACAGCCCTATCCCCCACAGGTACCCTGCCGCTTGCGGCGACCGCGTCAGCTGACGAATCGGAATCACCGCCCAGCGCCATCAACGGCTACACCGTCGAGATCGAGAATCCCAACAACTTCAGTGCGGACATCAGCACCATCGAGGTAGTCCTTCCATCAGGCTTCTCTTACCAAACCGGGACGACAACCGGTGCGACGACGAATGACCCGGTCATTTCCGGCCAGACTCTGACCTGGTCGGGCCCCTTTACGGTAGGCGGCGGAGCTAGCATCACGCTCCACTTCGACAGCAGGGTTGCGGCCACTCCCGGCACGTACACGATCGATGTGAACGCGACGACCACGACCGAAGAGGTAACTCCGGCAATCGACACCGCTCCCATCATCGTCCGCGATCTGCCCACCACCCCGGTTATCATCAGTCCGTCCGACGGCAGCGTCCTGGCTGACAGCACGCCGGCTTTCGCGGGCACGGGCGGCGAGGGAGACACCGTCACGCTGACCGAGTCCGGCACCACCATCTGCACCGCAACCGTCGACGCCAGCGGCGAGTGGACCTGCACCCCGACAACAGCCCTCGCGGACGGCCAACACACCATCCTCCCCACCGCGCGAGACGCCGCAGGCAACACCGCCGAGGGTGACCCGATCACCATCACCATCGACACCGTGCCTCCCACGACGCCGGTCATCACATCCCCAGCGGACGGAACGACACTCACCAACAGCACGCCGGCTTTCGCGGGCACAGGCGGCGA
>NZ_JBHWIW010000032.1:0-85547 GCF_042731955.1 Streptomyces sp. NPDC059828
GCGTCGAGCAGAGCCGTGTGCCCCGTGTGTCCGTGCGTCTCGTTCCGCTCTCGTATACGACCGGGCGTCAGTGCTCGACGCCGTCGGACAGCTTCTGGCCGCGCAGCAGGAACCACGCCGCGACCGCGGTGGCCACCAGGACCGCCGCGCCCACGCCCGAGGCGAGCCTGAGCCCCTCCACGAACGCGTCCTGGGCGGCACCGACCAGCGCGGCGCCCTGCTCGTGCGGCAGCGAGGCCGCGGTCTCGACGGCGCCGCCGAGCGACTCATGAGCCGCGGACGCCGCGTCCGACGGCACTCCGGCCGGAACGGTGAAGCCGCGGTAGACGCCCGTCACGATCGAGCCGAGCAGCGCGATACCGAGTGCGGCACCGAGTTCGTACGCCGTCTCGGAGACCGCGGACGCGGCTCCGGCCTGCTCCTTGGGTACGGCCGAGAGGATGACGTCGGCCGTGACGGTGAAGGAGAATCCCGCGCCGGCACCCACCACGAGCAGGGCGGCACCGAGCACCGGGTAGCCGGTGGACTGGCCGATCACGGTCAGTACGGCGAGCGCGAGGCCCACGGCGCCGAGTCCGCCGGCGACCACGGACCGTACGGAGAACCGCCGGGCGAACCGGCCCGCGATCAGACCGGTGACCACCGCGCCGATCGCGGCGGGGAGTTCCGCGAGTCCCGCTTCGAGCGGCTGCCTGCCCTGGACGAGCTGGAGGAACTGGGACAGGAAGAAGACCAGCCCGGACAGCCCGAGGATGGTCAGCAGGTCGGCGAGAACCGCGGCGGAGAAGCCCCGGTGGCGGAACAGCCGCATGTCGAGCAGCGGCGCGGGCAGGGAGAGCTGCCTGCGGACGAAGCCGTGGAGCGCGCCCGCACCGATGAGCAGGGCGGCTCCGGCAGCCCAGGTGGGGCCCTCGCTCGCGGCTTCCTTGATGGCGTACACGACGCCGACGATGCCGATGAGGGACAGCGCGACGCTGGCCAGGTCCCAGGGCCCGGCGACCGGGTTCCTGGACTCCGGCAGGAGTTTGATGCCGACGAGGACCAGGACGGCCATCACCGGAAGGTTGATGAGGAAGACCGAGCCCCACCAGAAGTGCTCCAGCAGGAATCCGCCGACGACGGGGCCGACCGCGGCGCCCGCCGATGCCATGGCGCCCCAGATGCCGATGGCGATACTGCGCTCGCGCGGGTCGTGGAAGATGTTGCGGATCAGGGCGAGGGTGGCCGGCATCAATGTGGCACCGGCGACACCGAGCAGCGCCCGGGCGAAGATCATCATCTCGGGGGTGCCGGCGTACGCGTTGAGGACGGAAATCGCGCCGAAGGCGGTGGCCCCGGTCAGCAGAAGCTTCTTGCGGCCTATTCGGTCGCCGAGGCTGCCCATCGACACCAGCAGTCCGGCGATGACGAACGAATAGACGTCGCCGATCCACAGGAGCTGGTTGCCGGACGGCTCGAGGTCCTCGCTGAGGAACGGGGTCGCGAGACCGAGCACGGTCGCGTCGACGGCGACCAGCAGCACGGCCAGCACCAGGACCGCCAGCGCGAGCCAACGCCCCGGGCGGTATACGGTGTTGTCCGTCCCGCTCGTGCGCTGGGCGGTACCGGTGGTCATTTCTGCACACTCCGTCGTGCTCCGCCGAGCAGCAGCTCGGCGATCATGAATTGGAAGTCGTTCTTGGCGACCCGGCCGTCCATCGCGGCCCAGGCGCAGCTGCCGATGAGGCCGTAGAGCGCCTCGGTGAGCCATGCGGCCGAGAGGTCGATCCGGAAAGCGCCCTCCTCCTGGCCTCGCCGGAAGAGAGCGGATACGCGGGCGTCGAGCCTCGCCCAGCCTTCGTCCATCTCGTCCCCCTCGAACAGCTCGTTCTCGGTGACGAGGAAGGCGAGCAGGTCCGCGACCGGCTCCATCTCGGCGATCAGCCGGCGGAGCCCGTCGACCGTGTCGCCGCGGTCGATCCCGGCCCGGTCGATCGCCGCCTCGAATTCCTGGATACCCAGCGATTCGAGGGCTTTGACCAGGGCGCTGCGCCCAGCGAAATGCCGGTGCAGGGTGGCGCGCCCGATGCCCGCCGCGCGTGCGACCTCGTCCATCGTGGCGGTCGACTTGCGGGCGAGGAGGGCGGCGGCAGCGCGCAGCACCTGTTCACGATCCATGGCCATGAGACAAGCATACACCAAATGAGACGTTGATGTCTCACTCGAAATTTCAACGCCTCACAGAGGACTGAAAAGGATCATAAGGAAATGAAACCGCTGCTGCTGATCGACATCGACGGACCGCTGAATCCGTACGGGGGGAAACCCGAGCGACGGCCCGATGGCTATACGACGCACCGCATGCGCCCCAGTGGCTGGTCGGGCCCGAAGCCACTGCGGGTGTGGCTCAACCACGGGCACGGCGAGGAACTGCTGGCGCTGTCGCGGTGGTACGAACTGGTGTGGGCGACCACCTGGAAGGACGAGGCGAATGTCTGGGTGGGGCCGCATCTCGGGCTGCCCGCGCTGCCGTACATCGACTGGCCGGTGATGCACGGAGCCTCGCCGCGCGGCACGTTCTGGAAGACGCAGTACGTGCTCGACTACGCGGTGGGGCGGCCCTTCGCCTGGATCGATGACGAGATCACCGGGCTGGACCGGGAGTACGTGGACCAGCGCCACCCGTCCGGCGCCCTGCTGATGCACATCGACCACCGCATAGGGCTTGCCCGGCCGGACTTCGCCGCCCTGGCGGACTGGGCTGAGGCGCTGTAGCCCGCGGTGACACGACCGCCCCCGGCCGGGCGGAGAGCCGGGCCGGGGGCGGTTCGGGTGCTGCGGAGGTGTCCGCGGCCCCAGGGTCAGACGAGGGCGGCGAGCGCCTCGTTGAAGGTCGCCGACGGGCGCATGACGGCGGCGGCCTTGGCCGGGTCGGGCTGGTAGTAGCCGCCGATGTCGACCGGGGAGCCCTGGACCGCGATCAGCTCGTCGACGATCGCGGACTCCTGCTCGGTCAGCGTCTGGGCGAGCGGGGCGAACGCCTTGGCGAGCTCCGCGTCGTCCGTCTGCCTGGCCAGCTCCTGGGCCCAGTAGAGGGCCAGGTAGAAGTGGCTGCCGCGGTTGTCGATGCCACCGAGGCGGCGACTCGGCGACTTGTCCTCATTGAGGAAGGTCCCGGTGGCGCGGTCGAGCGTGTCGGCCAGCACCTGGGCGCGGGCGTTGCCGGTGGCCTTCGCGTACTGCTCCAGGGCGGGCACGAGCGCGAAGAACTCGCCCAGGCTGTCCCAGCGCAGGTAGTTCTCCTTGACCAGCTGCTGGACGTGCTTCGGGGCGGAGCCGCCGGCGCCGGTCTCGAAGAGGCCGCCGCCCGCCATCAGCGGGACGACCGACAGCATCTTGGCGCTGGTGCCCAGCTCCAGGATCGGGAAGAGGTCGGTGAGGTAGTCACGCAGCACGTTGCCGGTTACCGAGATGGTGTTCTCGCCACGGCGGATGCGCTCCACGGAGAGCTTGGTCGCCTCGACCGGGGAGAGGATCCTGATGTCCAGGCCCTCGGTGTCGTGCTCGGTCAGGTACTGCTTGACCTTGGCGATCAGGTTGGCGTCGTGCGCGCGGGTCTCGTCCAGCCAGAACACCGCCGGGTCGCCGGTGGCACGGGCGCGGGTGACGGCCAGCTTCACCCAGTCCTTGATCGGGGCGTCCTTGGTCTGGCAGGCGCGGAAGATGTCGCCGGCGGAGACCGTCTGCTCGATGACGGCGTCACCGGCCTCGTCGACCAGGCGGACGGTGCCGGTCACCGGGATCTCGAAGGTCTTGTCGTGGCTGCCGTACTCCTCGGCCTTCTGCGCCATCAGACCGACGTTCGGGACCGAGCCCATGGTCGACGGGTCGTAGGCGCCGTTGGCGCGGCAGTCGTCGACGGCGACCTGGTAGACACCGGCGTAGCTGCTGTCCGGGAGGACGGCGATGGTGTCGTGCTCCTGACCGTCCGGGCCCCACATGTGGCCGGAGGTGCGGATCATGGCCGGCATGGAGGCGTCCACGATCACGTCGGACGGGACATGCAGGTTGGTGATGCCGCGGTCGGAGTCGACCATGGCCAGCTCCGGGCCCTCGGCGAGCTCGGCGTCGAAGGACGCCTTGATCTCGGCGCCCTCGGGAAGCCCCTCCAGGCCCTTGAAGATTCCGCCGAGACCGTCGTTCGGGGTGAGGCCCGCGGCGGCGAGCACCTCGCCGTACTTCGCGAAGGTCTTCGGGAAGAAGGCCCGCACCACGTGGCCGAAGACGATCGGGTCGGAGACCTTCATCATCGTGGCCTTGAGGTGCACGGAGAACAGCACGCCCTCCGCCTTGGCCCGGGCGATCTGCGCGGTGAGGAACTCGCGCAGCGCGGCGACCCGCATCACGGAGGCGTCCACGACCTCGCCCGCCTGGACCGGCACGGACTCACGCAGCACCGTGGTGGAGCCGTCGTCGCCCTTCAGCTCGATACGCAGCGAGCCTGCCGCGGAGATCACCACGGACTTCTCGGTGGACCGGAAGTCGTCCACGCCCATGGTGGCGACATTGGTCTTGGACTCGGGGGTCCAGGCGCCCATGCGGTGCGGGTGGGCCTTGGCGTAGTTCTTGACCGACGCGGGGGCGCGGCGGTCCGAGTTGCCCTCGCGCAGGACCGGGTTGACGGCGCTGCCCTTGATCTTGTCGTAACGGGCGCGGACGTCGCGCTCCTCGTCCGACTTCGGGTCGTCCGGGTAGTCCGGCAGCGCGTAGCCCTGCTGCTGGAGCTCGGCGACGGCCGCCTTCAGCTGCGGGATCGATGCCGAGATGTTCGGCAGCTTGATGATGTTCGCACTGGGCGTCTTGGCCAGCTCACCGAGCTCGGCGAGGGCGTCGCCGATCCGCTGGCTCTCCTCGAGGCTCTCCGGGAACGCGGCGATGATCCGTCCGGCCAGGGAGATGTCACGGGTCTCCACAGTGACCCCGGCGGCCTCGGCGTACGCCTGGATCACCGGCAGGAACGAATACGTCGCGAGGGCCGGAGCCTCGTCAGTGTGCGTATAGATGATGGTCGAGTCAGTCACCGTGCGCTCCGCTCCACGTCTCCACGTCTGCAACATTGCTCGACATCAAGATATCTCGCGTCCGGCCGCTCTCCGACAGGGCCCTGCCCATGCGGCCGGAACGCGTCACCTCATGCCGCCGGCATGTCGACAGCCTGTCGCCGGCTTGCCCGGGCAGCCCGGCTACCGCTTGGCGGCGGCCCAGGCGTGCTGAGTGGCCAGGTCCGCCTTGACCTCGGCGAGCTGGACGGCGACGGCCGATGGTGCGGTGCCGCCCCGCCCGCTGCGGGAGGCCAGCGCGCCCGGGACGTTCAGCACGGTGCGGACCTCGGGCGTCAGATGCGGGGAGATCTTGGCGAACTGGTCGTCGGTGAGCTGGTCGAGCTCGATTCCACGCGCCTCGCACTCCTTGACACACTCGCCCGCGACCTCGTGCGCGACCCGGAACGGCACACCCTGCCTGACCAGCCACTCGGCGATGTCGGTGGCCAGCGAGAACCCCGCGGGGGCGAGCTCTTCCATCCGCTCCCGGTTGACGGTCAGCGTCGCCATCATCCCGGTGAAGGCGGGGAGCAGCACTTCCAGCTGGTCGCAGGAGTCGAAGACGGGCTCCTTGTCCTCCTGGAGGTCGCGGTTGTACGCGAGCGGGAGTGCCTTGAGAGTGGCGAGCAGCCCGGTCAGATTGCCGATGAGGCGGCCGGACTTGCCCCGTGCCAGCTCGGCGATGTCCGGGTTCTTCTTCTGCGGCATGATCGACGAGCCGGTGGAGAAGGCGTCGTGGAGGGTCACGAAGGAGAACTCCTTCGTGTTCCAGATAATGATCTCCTCGGCGATACGGGACAGGTTCACACCGATCATCGCCGTGATGAAGGCGAACTCGGCGACGAAGTCACGGGATGCCGTGCCGTCGATCGAGTTGCCGGCCGAGCCGTGCTCGAAGCCGAGGTCCCGGGCGACCGCCTCGGGGTCGAGCCCCAGCGAGGACCCGGCGAGCGCGCCGGAGCCGTACGGGGAGACCGCCGTGCGCTCGTCCCACTGCCGCAACCGCTCGGCGTCCCGGGAGAGTGCCTGGACATGGGCCAGCACATGGTGGGCGAACAGCACGGGCTGGGCGTGCTGGAGGTGGGTGCGGCCGGGCATGGCGACGTCCGGGTGTGCCTCGGCAAGCCCGACCAGCGCTTCCTGGAGGTCGGCGATCAGTCCTCCGATGATCCGGGCGTGGTCGCGCAGATACATCCGGAAGAGGGTGGCGACCTGGTCGTTGCGGGACCGGCCGGCCCGCAGCTTGCCACCCAGGTCCGGGCCGAGCCGCTCCAGCAGCCCGCGTTCCAGGGCGGTGTGGACGTCCTCGTCGGCGACGGTGCCGGTGAACTCGCCCGATGCCACGTCCGCTTCGAGCCGGTCGAGCCCGGCGAGCATGCTCTCCAGCTCGTCGGCGGTGAGCAGGCCCGCCTTGTGGAGGACGCGGGCGTGGGCACGGGAACCCGCGATGTCGTACGGCGCGAGTCGCCAGTCGAAGTGAACCGACGCGGACAGCAGGGCCAGCGCTTCGGACGGACCGTCGGCGAACCGGCCGCCCCAGAGCCGGACGTCACCGTTGTTGCTGCTCACAGCTGTTGCTCCTCAAGACGTGCCGAACCCGTGCCGGGCTTTGGATATGCCGCCGCCTCCCTGCCACTGACCGGCGGGGAGGCGGCGGCGGTACGCGTATGGAATCAGGCGAGATCGCGCTTCGCGGCGATCTTCGACGACAGGCCGAAGATGTCGATGAAGCCCTGCGCCTTGGACTGGTCGAAAGTGTCGCCCGAGTCGTAGGTGGCGAGGTTGAAGTCGTACAGCGACTGCTCGGACCTCCGGCCGGTGACAACGGCACGGCCACCGTGCAGGGTCATCCGGATGTCGCCGGTGACGTGCTGGTTGGCCTCGTTGATGAAGCCCTCCAGGGCCCGCTTGAGCGGCGAGAACCACAGGCCGTCGTAGACGAGCTCGCCCCAGCGCTGCTCGACCTGCCGCTTGTAGCGGGCGAGCTCCCGCTCGACCGTGACGTTCTCCAGCTCCTGGTGGGCGGTGATCAGCGCGATCGCGCCCGGGGCCTCGTAGACCTCGCGGGACTTGATGCCGACAAGACGGTCCTCGACCATGTCGATCCGGCCGATGCCCTGGGCGCCGGCACGCTCGTTGAGCTGCTGGATGGCCTGCAGCACGGTGACGGGCTTCCCGTCGATGGCGACCGGGACGCCCTCCTTGAAGGAGACGATCACCTCGTCGGGCTCACGCGGGGCTGCCGGGTTGGAGGTGTACTCGTAGATGTCCTCGATCGGCGCGTTCCAGATGTCCTCGAGGAAGCCGGTCTCGACGGCGCGCCCGAAGACGTTCTGGTCGATGGAGTACGGGGACTTCTTGGTGGTCGCGATCGGGAGCTGCTTCTCCTCGCAGAAGGCGATCGCCTTGTCCCGGGTCATGGCGTAGTCACGGACCGGGGCGATGCACTTCAGGTCGGGCGCGAGGGAGGCGATACCGGCCTCGAAGCGCACCTGGTCGTTGCCCTTGCCGGTGCAGCCGTGGGCCACGATCGAAGCGCCGTGCTTCTTCGCGGCGGCCACGAGGTGCTTGACGATGGTCGGCCGGGAGAGGGCGGAGACCAGCGGGTAGCGGTCCATGTAGAGGGCGTTCGCCTTGATCGCCGGGAGGCAGTACTCATCGGCGAACTCGTTCCTGGCGTCCGCGACCTCCGCCTCGACGGCACCGCAGGCGAGCGCGCGCTTGCGGATGACGTCCAGGTCCTCGCCGCCCTGGCCGACGTCCACGGCAACGGCGATGACCTCGGCGCCCGTCTCCTCGGCGATCCAGCCGATGGCGACGGAGGTGTCCAGACCGCCAGAGTAGGCGAGTACGACGCGCTCGGTCACGGGTTTCTCCTTACGGTGCATGACGTGATGGGTATAACTATGCAGACCTCTGTATGTTTTGTCAATGCAGGCAGGTCCTGCGCGGGATTGCGGAGGCGCGGGCCTCCCGCACCGGCCTATGCTCCGCGGCATGCACAACGGGGGCAGGGCAGAGACGAGGCATCCGGCCTGGGCGGCGGTGGAGCGGTTGACGGCCGGGGTCCCGGTCCGGCTGGCGCTGGATGTGGCCGACCAGCGGGTCTGGACCGGGCTTGACCGTGTGGTGCGCGAGTTCGCGATCACCCGGCCCGGAACGCTGCCGTCGGCGGCCCGCATGGACGGCCGCAGACCGCTGTGGAGGCCGCGCCCGCCCGGCGAGTCCGAGGTCGTCCTCGGACTGTGCCATCCGAAGGAGCGCATCCGGTACGCCGCGCTGAACTGGGCCGCCGGCCGGCCCGCACTGCTGCCGCTGGTGGCGGTCCGCTGCTCGGACTGGGCCGAACCGGTACGCGAGAGAGCCCGCACACTGCTGACGGATGAGCTGGAATCCGTCGAAGGCGGGGCTCTGGAGAACCTCACCGTACTCGTCGTACGCCTCGCACGGCGCTGGCACGGGGAGTTCGCGCGGGAGCTCGTCGACCGGCACCTGCGCCAGGCCCGGCACCGTGCCACGGTCGAGCGGCTGCTGCTCACCCCGGACCGTGCGACCCGCCGCACCATCCACCGGCTCGCAGTCGATGAGGGGCTGCTCTCACCCGCCCGGCTGGCGTCCATCGCCGCCCAGGACACGGATGTGCTGATCCAGGACCTCTGCGCGGAGGCGGCACTCGCCCGGATTCGGAACGGCACCCCGGACGAGGTGCCGGAAGAGATACTCCGCCCCCTGCTCACCTCGCGGCAGCCCCGGGCGCGATCCGCGGGCGTCACCGCGTTGCGCCGGGCGGGGCGGCATGCCGAGGCAGCGCCCTATCTGACCGACCGCTCCGGGATGGTGCGGGCCTGCGCCCGCTACGTACTCCGGCAGGGCGGCCAGGAGCCGCTGGCGGTGTACCGGGAGCTCTGCGCGGACCCCCGTGCCCTGGGCTCGGCGCCCTGGGCCGCACTCGGGCTGGCCGAGTGCGGCAGGCCCGAGGACACCGAGCTGCTCTGGCCCTTGCTCGCCCATCCCGCCGCCCCGGTGCGCGCCCGCGCGGTCGCCGGACTGCGCGTACTGCTCACCATCGACGCGACCCACACGGCACGGCTGCTTCCGCTGCTCGATGACCCGGCGCCCGCCGTGGCACGCGAGACGGCCACGGCGCTGCTTCCGTTCGCGGACGGGCTCCCCGAGGACCGGCTACTGCACCGGCTCGCCGCCGACCGGCCCGTGTACACCCGGCTCGCGGCGTTCCGGCTGCTTCGCGCCCACAGTCCCGCGGCCTGCCTTCGGGCGGCGGTGCGCCTGCTGAACGACACCGAACCGAGGCTCAGCGCCCTCGCGGTGCCCGCCGTCCAGCAGTGGATACCGGGCGCCGTCGAGCGTCACGACCGCGCCGAGATCGCCGAACTACTGGACCAGTGCACGAGTCTGTTCAGCGATCGGGCGATGAAGTGGCTGCGCCGGGAGGCCGGTATCCGCTAGGCCTGTCCGCGCGCTTCCCTCGCGGATACTTGAATCCATGGGACAGACGTATGAACGCATAGAAGGCCGCATTCGCACGTTCATCGAAGAGCAGCCCCTGTTCTTCACCGCCACCGCACCGCTCACGGGCGACGGTCACATCAATCTCTCCCCCAAGGGCCGCAAGGGCACCCTGGTCGTCATCGACGAGCTGACGCTGGCCTATCTGGACTTCGGCGGCAGCGGCGCCGAGACCATCGCACACCTCCGGGAGAACGGCCGCATCACGCTGATGTGGTGCGCCTTCAGCGGGGCGCCGAAGGTGCTGCGGGTGCACGGCGAGGGGGAAGCGGTCTTCCGTGACGATCCACGGTGGGCGGAGTTGATCCCGCTCTTCGGGGAGGCCGACGGCGCCGGTGCCCGCGCGGTCATCGTCGTACGCGCCCTGCGGATCGGCGATGCCTGCGGTTTCGCCGTCCCGTTCATGGACTACCGCGAGGAGCGCACCCAGCACGCGGAGCACCTCGCACGCAAGACGGACGAGGAGTTCGCGGCGTACTGCGAGCAGAAGCCGCACGTCGGCGTGAGCCTCGACGGACTGCCCGCGCTGCCGCTCCCCCTCCCGGCCCGTACCAGCTGAGACCCTCCCCGGCCGGCCGCGGCCCGGCCGGCCGGGATTCGCGGCACCCGTCCGCCGTGATTGAACTTCTCGGTGCCCTGCTCCGTATTCACGTGAGCGATACGGAGGAGCCGAGGAGCAGCCGTGGCGACGATGATTCAGAGCGGTCGGGCCGCAAGGCGCCAGACCATGCGCGCGATCCAGCCGCGCCGGAATCCGGCAGCGATGCTGCTGGGGCTGGCGTGGGCGGGAGCGCTGGCCGTGCTGTGGCTGTGGTGGGACAACACCGCGGTCGTACGGATGGACACGGCGCAGTGGCTGATCGGAGGAGGCCGGATCACCGGGCTGCTCGGCGGCTACATGATCGCGCTCGTGGTGCTCCAGATGGCCCGTGTACCTGCGCTGGAGCGGCGTGTGGGCTCCGACCGGGCCACCCGCTGGCATGCGATGAGCGGGCGGTACGCGATCAGTCTGATCGTCGCCCACGTCGTGCTGACCGTCTGGGGTTACGCGGTCCAGGCCCGTACCGGATTCGTCGAACAGTCCGTCACCGTCGTGGTCGACTTCCCCGAGATGGTCAAGGCCGCGATCGGCACGGGGCTCTTCCTCCTGATCGGCTTTGTCTCGGCCGGCATGGTGCGCCGCCGGATGAGCTACGAGGCCTGGTACTACCTGCATTTGCTCACCTATGTCGCCGTGTACCTGACGTTCTGGCACCAGCTCGCCACCGGCGCCGAGTTCGTGGCCAGTCCGACCGCACGCACCGTCTGGTACGTGATGTACGGAACCGTCGGGGCGCTGCTGCTCTGGTACCGGGTACTCGCCCCCGTCCGGCTGAACCTCTGGCACCGCATGGAGGTGGAGGCGGTCGTGGAGGAGGCGCCCGGGGTGGTGTCCGTGCTGATCACCGGGCGGCGGCTGCACAGGCTGGGCGCGGAGGCGGGCCACTTCTTCCGCTGGCGGTTCCTCACCAAGAGCCTCCGCTGGAGCGCCAATCCGTACTCGCTCTCCGCTCCGCCGCGCCCTGACCTGCTGCGTATCACCGTCAAGGCGGCCGGCAACCACAGCACCGCACTGTCCCGGCTGGAGCCCGGTACGAGGGTGTGGGCGGAGGGCCCGTACGGCGCCATGACCGCCGCTCGGCGCAGCCGCAACAAGGTGCTGCTGATCGCCGGCGGTGCCGGTATCACCCCGATGCGTGCCCTGTTCGAGACCCTGCCCGGGGGCCCGGGCGATCTGACCCTGCTCTACCGGGCCGGACGCACCGAGGATCTGGCGCTGTGGAGCGAGCTGCGGGAGATCGCCGAAGTACGGGGCGCCAGGCTGATGTACGCCGTGAACGGTCCGGACGGTGCGCGACCCGAGATCAGCACCGAACGGCTCCAGCAGGTCCTCCCGGACATCGACGAGCACGACGTCTACCTCTGCGGGCCGCCCGGGCTCGCCGAGGAGACCTACTCCGCACTGCGCGCGGCGGGCGTACCGGCCCGCCGTATCCATCACGAGTCCTTCGAGATGTGAGGCCCTCCGTGAAGAGGAAGCACCCCCTGCGCCGGATCATGATCGCCGTCGCCGGCACCACCTCCGCGGTGGTACTCCTGCTCGCCATGAAACAGCCGGGCGCACCTCTGGCGGGCGCGTCGTCGCAGGCCGGTGGGGCTCAAGCGCCTGGAGTGTCGGCACCCGCAGGCGGCGGGGTCGAGCCCGCCGGCGGTCAGTCGGTGGTCGGCGACGAGGCGCAGACCCAGTACGGCCCCGTACAGGTCAAGCTGACCATGAACGGCGGCCGGATCACCGCGGCAGAAGCCGTCAAAGCCCCCGACACCGACCCCAACAGCCGCAAGATCGCCGCCAACGCCATCCCCCAGCTCAACAAAGCCACCGTCGCCACCCAGAGCGCCCAGATCGACACCGTCTCCGGCGCCACCTACACCAGCCAGGGCTACGCCGAGTCCCTCCAGAGCGCGATCGACAAGGCCGGCCTGTGACGGCGGCGGGCCAGGGGCGGCTGCGCCATGTCGAGCATGCGATGGGCACGGTGTTCTCGTTCGATGTCCGCACCTTCGGCGCGGCTGACGAGCAGCGTGTACGGGCCGGACTGACCGCCGCGCTCGAGGGTCTGCACCATGTGGACGAGGTGTTCTCGACCTATCGGGCGCAGAGCCAGATCAGCAGGCTGGGCCGGGGTGAGATCGCGCTGGAGGACTGCGACGCGGATGTGACCGAGGTGCTGCGGCACTGCGCCGCCGAGGAGCGGCTCAGCGATGGCTACTTCACCGCGCGCTACGGCAGCGGCCTTGACCCGACCGGGCTGGTCAAGGGCTGGGCGGTGGAACGCGCCGTGCGGATGCTCGCGTCGTCCGGCGCCGCGGCGGTCTGCCTCAACGGCGGTGGTGACATCCAGCTCCACGGCGGCCCGTGGCGGGTCGGGATCTCCGATCCGCTGGGCCCCGGCGGTCTCGTCGCGGTGGTCGAGGCGCACCGCACCCTCGCCGTCGCGACGTCGGGTCCGGCCGAACGCGGCTGCCACATCGTGGACCCGGGCACCGGCAGGCCCCCCAAGGGGGCCGTCGCGTCCCTGACCGTGGTGTGCCCGGGGCTCACCCAGGCCGACGCCCGGGCCACGGCGGCGTACGCCATGGGCGAGCGGGCCCGCGACTGGCTCGAGGGGCTCCCCGACACGGAGGGCTTCGCCGTCACCGCCGACGGCGCCGTCTGGCAGACCAGCGGATTCGCCCGCCACCTGGCGGCGGTCCCGCTCCGCCCGGACGGCAAGGCCGCCTGACCGGTCCTGGAGTCAGTTCGCGAGCGCCGCCGCGGTGGCGCTCGCGAAGGCCTCCGGATTGTCCAGCATGATGTTGTGCCCGCAGTCCGGGATCGCGACGACGGACACCCCGGCTGCGGTGAGCTCGCGTGCCCCGGGCAGCGGACCGTCGGCCCCGGGCAGGAGGTGGCTGCGGGGAATCCTCAGGTCCAGCAGCAGCTCCCGCATGGTGGGAGTGGTGCCACGGACGAGATGGACGGCGCTGCGGTGCAGGGCCGCACGACCGGTCAGGCGCATCGTGGCCCACCAGTGTGCGCCCGCCCGGTCACGGAACTCCTTCCAGCCCTCCGCGAGGAACTCCCCCTCGGTATAGGAGGCGATGTCGCTGCTGCCCCCGGTGCCGCGCAGGGGGCGGAGCGGATCGAGATTGGCGTCGACCAGGACCAGCCGGGAAACCAGATGCGGGTGCCGGGCGGCCAGCACGATGGCGACCGAGCCGCCCATGCTGTGCGCGATCAGCTCCGCACCGCTGACGGACGCGCGGGTCAGGGCCACGGCGAGCGCGTCGGCATGCGATTCGAGCGTGTAGTCGAAGCCCGTCGGCCGGTCGCTGATGCCGTGCCCCAGCAGATCGATCAGCAGCGAACGGCGCCCGGCCAGCAGAGGATGGACCGCGACCTGCGTGAAGTAGGCGGGTGAGCTGGCCCCCAGCCCGTGCACGTAGACGCGGGGCGGCTCCTTCCCCGGCAGCTCGACCCAGCGCATCCGGTCGCCTTCGGGTGTCACCACGGCGTTGTGCACAGTCAGCTCCCCCTCGATTTCCCCTCATTTTCCCTCGACGTGTCCGTCGGCGAAGCGACGAGAGTAGCCATCGCCGGCATCGCTTCGCACCTGTGTTCTTCGCAGCCTCGTCTCCGCCTCTTCCCGCCCTCTTCAGGGGTTCTGACGTGCCATCATGGGCTCCTGGTGCTGGGGAGGGGTGCGGGTGGGTTCGCGCAAGGCGCTGTTGATCGGGGTCGAGTGCGCCGAAGAGGCGCTCGGCGTGTTCGAGCCGCTGGACGAACCGGTCACGGCAGATCTCCAGGCCATGCGCGTGGCGCTGGAAGGCGTCGGCTACGAGGTGGAGACACTCGCCGCCGCACATCGCAACGACATCATCTGGCGGATCTCCGAGGCGGCCCGCTCGGCTCCCGAGCACGGCACGCTGCTGCTCTACTTCACGGGACACGGCGTCCGGATCGGCGACGAGGACTACCTGGTGCCCGCGGACGCACGAGCGCCGAAGGACGACGGCGAGTGGCGGCGGGCGCACCGGGACTCGCTGCTGCCGGCGGACATCAGCGACTACCTGGAGGAGTGCCGGGCGGACACCGTGCTCTGGGTCGTCGACGCCTGCCGCTCCGCCACCGACGGGCCCGACGGGTTCGGCAGCCGGGTGCTCAGGGAGTCACCACGCAGGGGCTTCGCCGTCATCCTGGGTTGCGAGCCGGGCCAGCGCTGCGGGTACAGCACCGAGGGCAGCTTCTTCACCAAGGGCCTCGCGCACGCCCTGGGCCCGATGACGCAGCCCAGGACCGTCGAGGAGGTCTTCACGGCGGCGCAGGCAGATGCCGTGCGGCATGCGCACGCCCACGGTCTGACGCAGCGGCCGTGGATCCACTACGGGGAAACCCACCTCGTGGAGATCAGCGACGGCAGGCCGCTGCTGGAGGACTGGCAGTCGGCGGTGGTCGACGAGCGGCTGTGGCGGCTCGTGGCGGCGGACGGCACCGAGGGTGGCGACGGGGCGGACCGGATACGGAAGTGCCTGCTGGAGCTCGTCAAGTCCTGCGCCTGGCGGGTCATCCAGGCCCAGCAGCGGCTCCAGGATCCCTGGGTCGACGACCACTTCCCCCTACGGCTGCTCCGGGAGGTCGTTCCCCGGCTGCTGCCCCCGGAGCCCGGTCTGTCCGCCCTGGAGCTCGCGGCTGTCATCGCGGCGCCGTTTCTGCGCGAGGCGGCGTGGGCGCAGCGGCTGAGCGAGGCGGCCGAGCTGGGCGGGGTGTCCGGCGACGGCCACCGCTGCGGCACGGAGCACCGCCACCGCTTCGAGCAGGTGTGCGGGCTGCATCCGTATCTGGTGCAGAAGCACGCCCGCTGTGTGGCGCGCGGTCGCCACGACGAGGCGCAGTCCATCGAGCTCTGGCTGGTGCACCGCTGGATCGCCGAGCGGTTCGAGACCGACGCGGAGCCGGTGCCGGCCGACCTCGCACTCGCGTTCGCCCGGGACCTGCTCGGCGCCGCCGACGTCCACACCGACCGGGTGCACGAACTGTCCGGCGCGCTGCGGGCGATCGCCGCCGCCATGACACCGGAGCCGCCCATCGACGACTCCATGGACTCTCTCCCGCACAAGGTGGCCCTGCCGGAAGGCCGTCAGCCGCTGCGCGTCCGACCGCTGGCCGCACTGCTACGGCTGGCGGGGACCCTCGCCGTGGACGTCCGCACCCTTCCCGAGGTCGTTGCCGACCATCTCGCCGGCCCTGACCCGGTGCTCCCCTGGGACCTCGTCTCCACTGCCCGCGCGGTGGCCTGGGAGACCGACCGGGGTGCGCTGCACCTGGACGGGCTGTGCGGGCACCAGTCGGTCCACGCGGCGCTCGTGGAGATCGCCGAGCGGGCCGACCGGCTCGCCGACGCGACCCGCAGACTCGCGGACGAACTGCCGGGCCCCGAGTCGGCCCTGCTCGCCGGGACCTCCACCCGGGTCACGGCTCGCGGGCTGCGGCCACGGGTGACGGACGGCAAGAGGGCCTACGAGGTCCCGCTGCTGCGCTTCCAGCTCGCCCAGGCCGAGGTAAGGGAACTGCTCATGGGCCGGCAGCTCTACGGGGATCCCGCGCTGGCCCTGCGGGAGCTCTACCAGAACGCGATGGACGCCTGCCGCTACCGCGCGATGCGGTGGAGGTATCTGCGCGGTCGCGGGAAGCAGCCCGCCGACTGGACCGGCCGGATCACCATCGTGGCGGGTGAGGACGCCAGGGGCAGATTCATCGAGTGCCGGGACAACGGCGTCGGCATGGGCATGGAGGAGCTGAAGAGCACCTTCGCGCGAGCCGGAAGCCGCTTCGAGCGCTCCCTGTCGTTCCGCCAGGAGCAGGCGAGCTGGCTGCGACACGACCGGAGCCTGCGTCTCTACCCCAACAGCCGGTTCGGCATCGGTGTGCTGAGCTACTTCATGCTCGCGGACGAGATGACGATCGTGACCCGGCAGGTCTCGCCGAACGGGATCCCGGCGCCGCACGCGCTCCAGGTGGACGTCCCGAGCAGCGGAGGGCTCTTCCGGCTGCGGCAGGACGCCGATGCCCTGCCCGACGGTCTGGGCTCGGGCGGCACGCTGGTGCGGCTCTATCTGCGCGATGACGTACCCGAAACCCTCTCGTGCGTACGGACGCTGCGTGATGTGGTCGCGGTCAGCGAGTTCGACCTGGAGGTACGTGACGCGACGGGCCGTCCCGAGCGCTGGGAGCCCGGCAACCTGCACAAAGCCCCCTCCGGGCAGTGGGCAAACGCTCAGGAAGGCGTTCCCGGCGTGCTGTGGTGGGTGCACGGAAAGGGGGCCGTTCTCTGCGACGGCATCGTCACGGACCAGGCTCCCTGGGGCTATGTCCTCAACCTCACCGGTGAGCACCGCGGCACGCTGAACGTGAACCGCAGGGAGTTGCTGGCCTATGACACCGAATGGATGGCGGAGAACTGGGCCCGGGGCGCGCAAGAGCTTCCCGAGTGGCCTGAACTGACTCTTGAATGGCTCTGGCTGCTGGAGAGCGAGAGCCTCCCCGCGGCGCGGACCGTGTGGGACCAGTGGAGCGGTAAGGGAATCCGCGTGAGATCGGAGGACGACGGTTCCGTCCATGATCTTGATGAGCTCGGCTGGTGCGCCCATGACAGGTCTGTGATCACACACGTGAGGAGCCCTATGGCACCCCACGGAGACCTCGAACGCTACGGGCCGTGGAGATCGGCGGCGCTCGGCGGGCAAGGCGGTCGCCTATCGGCCACTGCCCCTCGAAGTCTGGTGGGCCATCCCGTGCCGCAGCCGGGTGATGCGGGGATATCGCGGGCCGCCGACAGGTACTGGGCATCCGTGATAGCCCACGCCGCGGAGCACGGCTTCCCCGTCGCCCATGTCATCGGACGGCAACGCCGGTTGCGTGTGGTGCACCCCAAGGAGGGTCCACCGCCGACGGTCGGCGGCGACCTCGACTGGATACCGGACGACATCGACCTCGCGATCGCCCATGCCTTCACCATGCCCGACGAGAGCGTCGCCCGCCTTTTCGGCGTCGTCCCCTCCGACCTCCACACCCGTGAAAGGCTCTTCAGCGGCATGGATGACCGCGGGAGACTGGTCATCACATCGGCGCAACTCGGTATGACCCTCGGCGAGCTGGCCCTGCGGCTTGCCCGCTACAGGCACCTGGGCGCCATCCCGGTGCCCCACGTCCCGGAGCACCATGCGGACACCGTGTGTACGGCCGACGACCTCAATCAGCTCTTCCGTATCCAGGGGCGGGGCTACAGCCAGCGGATCCGGCGGGTGGAGCTGCCGTCCGAAGTCGCGCGGGCCATCCATCGCAGCAGTGCAGAGCCCGCTCACGTACTCGAGTGCCTCGCCCGCTTCTCGTGGCTGGGCTGGGAGGCACCTCCCGCCGCCGAGGTGGCCAAATGGACGGCGCTGGACGACGGTGTGGTCGGCCTCCTGCGGACCTTCAGCCGCCGACGGCAGGACGGTCAATCGGAGCTGAGCTGGGGCGCAGTCGTGGACTATGCCTGCGACCACGCGCTGCCCCTGGGCGAGACCGAGGACCTGCTCGCCGAGGTCACATCCCATGTGGGTATCGACTTCCGTCGTCGGCTCACCGACGCGGAGGCGCAGCTGGTCGAACTCGTTCCCGGCGAGGGCACCGGTGCCCTCGTGTGGGAGGCGCAGAGGGAAGGCCACCGGCTCGAAGACGGCCTGGATCTGGAAGCACTCGCCCTCGCGAAGCTGGCGGCCGAAGTGGACGAGACAGAGTTCCTGTTCGCCGTCGAGGAACTGCGCAGCATCGGCGTCACGGTCCCCGACCAGTCGGCTGTCATCGTGGAGTGGGACGAGCTCCCGCTCCACGCCCGGTATGTGCTGTCCGGCAAGGAACCGAATGTCGAGGAAGGAAACCATCCGGCCCCTGAGCCGACCGCGGCCGTACTCTTCGCCGCCGCCTGTGGCATCAGCGAGTCCCTGGGGAGGACCTGGGTCATCGCCAGGCAGGCCGCCGACCGATACGGGTTGGTGCTGCCCGAACTGCCGGTGTCACTGGCGGGATTCATTCCCAAGGGTCACGAGATCGAGACCCTCATCAAGTACGGCGAACACGACTTCGCGTACGGCGCTCCGTACTGGGCACCCCTGCGCGCACACGGCCTGATCGCGTATGCCAGCGCCCTGGGAAAGGGCGTTGCCTTCGCCTACGAGCGGCTGGCCGCCCTGCGCCCGATCGGTGCGCTCGTACCTGTCCTGGACGCCGGATCGCTGGAGCGGCTTCGTGGTCTTGCACCAGACGTCCGAGACGCCCTGGCGCTGTCCGACTCACATCGCGTCACTCATCGCGAGGCACCTCGGACACCACTCGATCTGGTCAGCATCGCGGCCAGACTCGGTGAGACGGTCAACGAGGTACGTGAACGTCTGGTCCCGTACCTGCCCTTCGAACCGTCGCAGCACCTCCCCGATGGTGTGGACGCCGTTCCGCTGTGGCAGGACCTGGCGCTCCTCACCGAGCACCTGGATGGACATCTGCCCTCCCTGCGCGGCACGGTGAGCCGACGCCACATCGCCTTCGCCGCATCCCAGTTGGGCGAGCCCGAGGCCTGGGTGAGGAGTCGGCTGTCCCTGTATGCCACCATGTTCGAACTGGAGCTGGACGACGGTGACTCAGAATGAACACCCGCACGGCGATCTCGAGCCACACGACTTCGCCGCGGTCTATGCCGAGCGGGACCTCGGCGAGGTGAACCTGCCGTTCGTGCAGCGGGCCTCCCCCGACGGCCGCGGATACCTGGTGCAGGGCTGCTGCCCCCGCTGCCATGGAGAGACCACGACCGAATACCGCCGCGGCATACCGGGTGCCGGGACCAAGGGTCCGCTGTCGCGGCTCAACGGTCGCCAGGCCACGCAGTCGTCAGCGGTGGCCGCCGGGGCCGATCTGGTCGGCGGCGAGGTGCACTTCTGCGAGTGCGGCCACGCGCACCCGTCGATGCCCGCTCACGCCGTCTTCGTCGGCTGCGGTGCGAGCTGGCGGATCCGCACCGGGGCAGGGAACACCGACGGCGGCAGTGCCTCATGACGCCCCCGCCGTCGGCGCGCCGCTGGGCCGAACTCGCCCGTGACCTGGAGTTCCATCAGCTGCCTGAGTTGCGCAGACAGGCTGAGGGGTGGCGGACGGCGCTCAGCGGTCTCACCGCTCTGCTGGCCGTGCTCGTGGTCCTCAAGGGACAGGACAATCTGGCGCAGTTGAGCACTCCGGCCCGGTACGCCGCCACCGCGCTGGTGACGACCGCCTTCGCCCTCCTGGTGACCGGCACCCTTCTCGCCGTACGCGCCTCCCACGGCCGGCCCGGCAGTGAGATCGTGCTCGGCGGTCAGGCGCTGCGGAGGTGGACCGAGGACGAGACCGTCCGCGTCACCCGCTCCATCCGCCGGGCCGCGGTGTCCTGTGTCGCCGGCCTGGTCCTGGCGGCCTCGGCGGTGGGGGTGACGTGGACGGCGGCCGGGGCACCGCCCGACCATCTGGTCCGGGTGCGTACGGCGACGGCCGAGATCTGCGGAGAGCTGGTCAGCGCGGACCGGGAGGGCATGGTGGTGCGCAGCGGCCAGGGCGGCGGCGACCGGAAGCTGCGTACCGTGGCGCGTAGGGCGCTGGTCACGCTCACTCCGGTCACCTCCTGCTGACGACCCCCGGTTCTAGCGCGCCTTCTGTGCCAACCGCAGCAGATGGTCGGCGAGCGCCTGCCCACCGGCCGGATCGCGTGAGATGAGCAGCAGAGTGTCATCGCCCGCGATCGTGCCCAGGATGGCGTGAAGTTCGGCCTGGTCGATGGCGGATGCGAGGAACTGGGCCGCGCCCGGTGGGGTACGCAGCACCACCAGGTTCGCCGAGGCCTCCGCCGAGATCAGCAGTTCCCCGGAGAGGCGGCGCATCCGCTCCTCCTTGGCGGACTCGCCCAGCGGTGCCTGCGGGGTCCGGAATCCACCCTCGCTGGGCACCGCGTAGATGAGCTCGCCGCCGGTGTTGCGGATCTTCACCGCACCGAGTTCGTCCAGGTCCCGGGAGAGGGTGGCCTGGGTGACGCTGAGTCCGTCGTCCGCGAGGAGCTTCGCCAACTGGCTCTGCGAGCGCACCGGCTGCCGGTTGAGGATGTCCACGATCCGGCGATGGCGGGCCGTGCGGGTCTGCGGCACGGAGGGCCCTGCCCCGGACTCCGCCTGGGGGGAACCCCAGTTCTCGGTGTGCTGCGGCTCGGTCATCGTCGTCTCATTCTCCGGATCGTCCATCCCCGTGCCGTGCTGCGTCGAGGATGCCGGGGAAGACCCGGAGGAAGGCGTCGACCTCCGCGTCGCCGATGATCAGCGGCGGCATGATCCTGACGACATCGGGGGCGGGCGCGTTGACCAGCAGACCGGCATCCTGAGCCGCCTGCTGCACGTAGGACGCGAGCGGCTCGTTGAGCACGATACCCAGCAGCAGGCCCGCACCGCGGACGTGGGAGACCGCAGGGTGGCCCAGCGACTCGATTCCGTCCCTGAGACGCTCACCGGTCCGCTTCACCTCGTCGAGCCTGCCGTCGAGGGTGGTCAGCACGGCGAGTCCGGCAGCGCAGGCGACCGGGTTGCCACCAAAGGTCGTGCCGTGCTGTCCCGGCTTGAACAGGTCGGCGGCCTCACCGAAGGCGACGACCGCGCCGAGCGGCAGTCCGCCGCCGAGGCCCTTGGCGAGGGTGACGATGTCCGGCTCGATGCCGTGCGCCTGGTGGGCGAACCAGTGGCCGGTGCGCCCGATGCCGGTCTGGACCTCGTCGATGACGAGCAGGGTGCCGGTGGCACGGGTGATCTCACGGGCAGCCTTCAGGTAGTCCGCGGGCGGGACGACCACACCGTTCTCGCCCTGGACCGGCTCGATGATCACCAGGGCGGTGTCGGTGGTGACCGCGGCACGCAGCGCCTCGGCGTCCCCGTACGGCACGTGTGTCACGTCGCCGGGCAGCGGGAGGAACGGCTGCTGCTTGCCCGGCTGGCCGGTGAGCGCCAGGGCGCCCATGGTGCGGCCGTGGAAGCCGCCCGCGGTGGCGACCATCTGGGTGCGCCCGGTGAGCCTGCCCAGTTTGAACGCACCCTCGTTGGCCTCGGCTCCCGAGTTGCAGAAGAGGACGCGTCCGGGGCGGCCGAAGAGCTGGAGCAGCCGTTCGGCGAGGGCGATGGGCGGTTCGGCGGCGTACAGGTTGGAGACATGGCCGAGGGAGGCGATCTGGTGCGAGACGGCCTCGACGATCGCGGGGTGGGCGTGCCCGAGTGCGTTCACGGCGATACCGCCGACGAAGTCGAGGTACTCGGTGCCTTCTGCGTCCCAGACCTTCGCGCCCCGGCCGCGTACCAGGGAGAGCTGCGGGGTGCCGTAGTTGTCCATCATCGCGCCCCGCCAGCGCTGCGAAAGCCCCTGCTCCGCCTGCTGGGCCCGGGCCTTGGCGTCGGTCATGCGGCTGCCCCTTCGATTGCGTCGGGTACGTCGGGTTCGGTTCCGTCGGGCACGACCATCGTGCCGATGCCTTCGTCCGTGAAGATCTCCAGCAGGATCGAGTGCTGCACCCGGCCGTCGATCACCCGGGCGGTGTTGACCCCGTTCCGCACGGCGTGCAGGCAGCCCTGCATCTTGGGCACCATGCCGCTGGAGAGCTCCGGCAGCAGCTTCTCCAGCTCGCTCGCGGTGATCCGGCTGATCACCTCGTCACTGTCGGGCCAGTCCTCGTAGAGGCCCTCGACATCGGTGAGGACCATCAGGGTCTCGGCGCCGAGCGCGGCGGCGAGGGCCGCCGCCGCGGTGTCGGCGTTGACGTTGTAGACATGGCCGTCGTCGGCTGAGCGGGCGATGGACGAGATCACCGGGATCCGGCCGTCCTCCAGCAGCGCCGTGATCGCCCCCGTGTCGATCGTGGTGATCTCGCCGACCCGGCCGATGTCGACGAGTTCACCGTCGATGGTGGGGCGGTGCTTGGTGGCGGTGATGGTGCGGGCGTCCTCGCCGGTGAGGCCGACGGCGAACGGACCGTGCTGATTGAGCAACCCGACCAGCTCGCGCTGGACCTGACCGGCGAGCACCATCCGTACGACGTCCATCGCCTCCGGGGTGGTCACCCGCAGCCCGGCCTTGAACTCGCTGATCAGCCCGTGCCTGTCGAGCTGGGCGCTGATCTGGGGCCCTCCGCCGTGCACCACGACGGGTTTGAGGCCGGCGTGCCGCAAAAAGACCACGTCCTGGGCGAAGGCCGCCTTGAGCTCGTCGTCCACCATGGCGTTTCCGCCGAACTTGATGACGACCGTCTTGCCGTGGTGCCGGGTGAGCCACGGCAGCGCCTCGATCAACGTCTGCGCCTTGGGAAGTGCGGTGTGCTTGCGAGTGCTCATCGATCCCTTGTCCCTGGTTCTCAGGATGAGTAGGCGCTGTTCTCGTGAACGTAGTCGGCGGTGAGGTCATTGGCCCAGATGACGGCCGACTCGCTGCCCGCCGCCAGGTCCGCGGTGATCCGCACCTCGCGGTAGCGCATGTCGACCAGTTCGCGGTCCTCGCCGACGGAGCCGTTCCTGCACACCCAGACGCCGTTGATGGCCACGTTCAGCCGGTCGGGTTCGAACGCGGCACTGGTGGTGCCGATCGCGGACAGCACACGGCCCCAGTTGGGGTCCTCGCCGTGGATGGCGCACTTGAGGAGGTTGTTGCGGGCGATCGAGCGGCCCACCTCGACGGCGTCGTCCTCGCTCGCGGCGTTGACGACCTCGATACGGATGTCCTTGGACGCGCCCTCGGCGTCGCCGATGAGCTGGCGGGCGAGGTCGTCGCAGACGGTCCGTACCGCGGTGGCGAAGTCGTGGTAGCCGGGGGTGGTGCCCGAGGCGCCGGAGGCCAGCAGCAGCACGGTGTCGTTCGTGGACATGCAGCCGTCGGAGTCGACCCGGTCGAAGGTGACGCGGGTGGCGTCGCGCAGGGCGCGGTCCAGGACCCCGCTGTCGAGGTCGGCGTCGGTGGTGAGGACGACGAGCATGGTGGCGAGGCCTGGAGCGAGCATGCCGGCGCCCTTGGCCATGCCGCCGACGGTCCAGCCGTCGCCCTCGTACACCGCGGTCTTGTGCACGGTGTCCGTGGTCTTGATGGCGATCGCCGCCTTCTCGCCACCGCGGGTGCTGAGCTCGGCCGCGGCCTTCTCGATACCGGGGAGCAGCTTGTCCATCGGCAGCAGGATGCCGATGAGCCCGGTGGAGGCGACGGCGATCTCGCCCGCGCTGTGGCCTTCGAGCACCTCGGCGGCCTTCTCGGCGGTGGCGTGGGTGTCCTGGAAGCCCTTGGGTCCGGTGCAGGCGTTGGCGCCGCCCGAGTTGAGGACGACGGCGGAGACCTCGCCGCCCTTGAGTACCTGCTCGGACCACAGGACCGGCGCGGCCTTGACCCGGTTGGAGGTGAAGACTCCGGCGGCGGCGTGGCGCGGTCCGGTGTTGACCACGAGGGCGAGGTCGGGGTTGCCGTTCTCCTTGATTCCGGCGGCGATGCCCGCGGCGGTGAATCCCTTTGCTGCCGTCACCGTCATGGTGCGACTCCGATCGTGGAAAGGCCTGTGGTCTGGTCGAGTCCGAGGGCGGTGTTCATGCTCTGGACGGCGCCGCCCGCCGTGCCCTTGGTGAGGTTGTCGATGGCGCTGATCGCGATGATGCGTCCGGCGGCGGCGTCATGGGCGACCTGGATCTGAACGGCGTTGGAACCGTAGACGGACGCCGTTGCGGGCCACTGCCCCTCGGGGAGCAGATGGACGAACGGTTCGTCCGCGAACGCCTTCTCGTAGGCGGCGCGCACCGCGTCGGCCGTGGTCCCCGGCTTGGCCTTGGCGCTGCATGTGGCGAGGATGCCGCGGGGCATGGGCGCGAGGGTCGGGGTGAAGGACACGGTGACCGGCTCGCCCGCGACCGCGCTGAGGTTCTGGATCATCTCGGGTGTGTGGCGGTGCCCGCCACCGACTCCGTACGGGCTCATGGAGCCCATCACCTCGGAGCCGAGCAGATGCGGCTTGAGCGCCTTTCCAGCGCCCGAGGTGCCGCTCGCCGCGGTGATCACCGCCTCGGGCTCGGCGAGACCGCCCGCGTACGCCGGGAAGAGGGCGAGCGAGACGGCCGTCGGGTAGCAGCCGGGAACCGCGATGCGCTTGGACCCCGCCAGCGCGGCCCGGGCACCCGGCAGCTCGGGGAGGCCGTAGGGCCAGGTCCCCGCATGGGCCGAGCCGTAGAACCGCTCCCAGTCAGCGGGGTCCCTGAGCCGGAAGTCGGCGCCCATGTCGATGACCAGCACCTCGTCGCCGAGCTGTGCGGCCACGGCGGCGGACTGGCCATGCGGCAGCGCCAGAAAGACGACGTCGTGTCCGGCGAGCACCTCGGCCGTGGTGGGTTCGAGCACCCGGTCGGCCAGCGGCAGCAGATGCGGCTGGACGGTCCCGAGCTTCTGCCCGGCGTTGGAGTGGCCCGTGAGCGCGCCGATCTCGACGGCGGGATGGGTGAGCAGCAGCCGGAGCAGCTCTCCGCCCGCATATCCGCTCGCTCCCGCGACTGCTGTACGTACCACCATCGGATCCTCCGCGCTCGATGGCATGACTATACGTAACTTCGCAGACCTATGCAACGTGTTCTCGCGCAGCGGGAGTGGCACACGCCACACGGGTTCCTGTCACAACCGCCCGAGCCGTTCCGTCAGAAGTGTGCAACCGCCGAACACCGCAGAGGAGCACACCATGGAAGCCCGTCTGAACCCCTTCGCCAGCCCGGTCCTGGGCAAGGCCGTCAAGCACATTGTCGCCGCAGGCAAGGCGCTCGGGGAATCAACCCTGCCCCTCCCGACACAGGAGCTGGTGAAGCTCCGCGCCAGTCAGATCAACGGCTGCGGCTTCTGCACCGACATGCATTTCAAGGACGCCGTGCACGCCGGGGAGTCCGCGGAGCGCCTCAACCTGGTCGCCGCCTGGCGGGAGGCCACGGTGTTCAGCGAGGCAGAGCGCGCGGCGCTCGAGCTCACCGAGGAGGCCACCCGCGTCGCCGACGCGGCCGGGGGCGTCCCGGACGAGGTCTGGGCCAATGCCGCCAAGCACTACGACGAGGAGCAGCTCGCCGCACTGGTGGGTGTCATCGCCGTCATCAACACCTTCAACCGCGTGAACGTCATGCTCAAGATGCCCGCCGGTGACTACCAGCCCGGCCAGTTCGGGTGAGCTGACGCGCCGCACGCCCGGGCGCTCCGCCTGGCGGCCATGCCCGGGCGGAGCGCCCGCGTGTCAGGGCCGGGCCCTGCCGGCGCGCCATCGCATCACGTCGCCGCCCCTCACCCGCCTTCGGTGTCCTCGGCGCCCCGAGCCTCCCAGCGCAGCAGGTCGCCCGGCTGACACTCGAGCGCCCCACAGAGCGCGGCGAGGGTCGCGAAGCGGACGGCCTTGGCCCGGCCGTTCTTGAGCACCGCCAGATTGGCGGGCGTGATGCCGACGCGCTCCGCGAGTTCGCCGACCGACATCTTCCGCTTGGCCAGCATCACATCGATGTCGACCGCGATGGGCATCAGATCACCCCGTCCAGCTCGACCTGCATCCGCTTCGCCTCGACATCGCGTGCGACAGCCTGGGCGAGCAGCATCCTCAGCACGAGGACGACGAGCGCGACGCCGAGGACGGCCAGCCCCACCCCGCCGACCAGCAGGACGACGCCCGGCGGGACGGCCTCGCCCGGGGCCAGGACCACCCCGAACGCGAAGACCAGGAGAGCAGCGGCGCAGAACGCGCCGGTGACGACGTCCACGTACCGGAAGGCACCGCGGGAGAACACGGTCCCCCGACGCACCATCGTCACCAGACGCCACACGCAGACCAGGACGATCTGGGCCGCCACCAGCCCCAGGACCGTGATCACGAGGGTCGGCGTGCGCAGGTGGGCAACCTCCGTGTCGAGTTCCTCCATGTCGATGGCCAGCAGCGGCACCATCACGGCCTGCACGAACAGCGAGCCGGCGAGCAGCGCCACCATCACACCGCGCAGTGCGAGCACGGTCAGCTTCCCCATCGCCCCTCCCTCACCATCAATCGAATCACGATGTGAATTTATCGATAGTCGATAGATTCAGCAAGGGGTCGCATGAGGTCCGTGTGGACGAGCCGACCAGGCGAGCCCGGGGGCGGGCGGGGATCATAGGCGCATGGTGCGTGCGGAGAACGGCTGGGCGGCTGAAGCGGTACGTGAGTTGTGCGCGGACGCGCGACCGACGCCGCTACTCCGGGCGAGCGGCACCGCCGGCGAGACCGGGTCACCCGGATGGACGACCGAGCTGTACGTCAAGGACGAGTCCGCTCACCCCTCGGGGACCCTCAAGCATCGGCTGGTGCGGGCGCTGCTCTGCGAGGCGATCCTGGACGGCGCCGTGCGCGAGGACATGACGGTGGTGATGGGGACGGGCGGGCCCGCCGCGGTGGCGGGCGCGTATTGCGCGCACCGGGTCGGTGTGCCGTTCGTCGCCCTGGTGCCCGCCAAGACGCCGCCGTCCGTACGGGAGTCGGTCGAGCGTCACGGTGGCCGCTGGCGTATCGCGACGGTGCCCGCCGACCTCCAGGAAGAGGCCCGCGGGCTGGCGGCTCGCCTCGGCGGCCACTTTCTGGACCACTTCGCCGACTCGGAGCGGGCGATCGCCCGCTGTCCGCTGCCGGATCTCGCCCGGGAGCTGTTCGGCCAGCTCGCTGATACGGCGGCATCCGAGCCGGCCTGGCTGGTGGCGGGCATGGGCACGGGCACGACCACCGCGACGCTCGGCCGCTACGCGAGCGCACTCGGCGGTGACGGCAGCCGGCCGCGGGTGGCAGGGGTGGACGCGGAGTACTCGGCGTACTTCCCGGCCTGGGCGAATGGCTGCGCCGACTACACGACCGGCCTGCCGTCCGCGATCCCCGGGCTCGGCCGGCCCCGCACGGAGCCCGCGTTCCGTCCGGAGCTGCTCGACCTGGTGATCCCGGTCGGCGAGGAAGCCGCGGAGGACGGCCTGCACTGGCTGCGAACGGAGGCGGCATACGGGAGCGAGGGCGGCCTCGGCCTGGCGACCGGGGCAGTGGGCTGGGCCGTGCGCCATCTGCTGACCCGTATGAAGGAATCCGGCGCCCCGGGCAGTGTCGTGATGGTTGCCGGGGAGCGGGCGCCCCGCTCCTGCTCAGCCGCCAGTCTCCAGGCGTAGGTTCCAGCGGCCCGATCGCCCGGTGAGCACGACGGTGGACAGCGGGCGCACGTCGACGTTCCAGTACGTCGACGGCGGGGCCTTCAAGGCGTAGACCAGAGCGGCCCGTACGACGGCGGGCTCGGCGACGGCCAGCACCGATCCGCCGTCGTCCACGGGACGGGTGTCCAGCCAGCCGCCCACCCGGTTGATGAAGCCGAGGAGCGGCTCTCCCCCGTGCGGAGCGGAGCGCGGATCGGTGAGCCAGGCGTCGACGGCGTTTGGCTCCCTGGCAGCCACCTCGGTCAGCGTGTAGCCGCGCCAGCGGCCCATGTCGCAGTCGCTCAAAGCGGGTTGTGCGAGGGGGGCGTAGCCGAGCGCGTCGGCGGTCGCCCTGCTCCGGGCCGTGGGCGAGCAGTAGCGCAGTTCCGCGGCACCGAGCGGCACGAGCTGGCGCGCGGCGAGCTGGACCTCGTACCAGCCGGCCTCGTCAAGCGGCCGGTCGTCGTCGAAGCGCTCGGCCAGCCGCGGGCAACTGCGCGCGGCGGTGACGAGGGTGACCCGAACACTCATGGCGGGATCGTGAGGCCGCGGGCTCCCCAGGTCAAGAGAGGTTACTCACCGTTAGTGAAGTTCACCCCAGACCTCGGCCGGTCTCTGCAACCGACCCTCAGGAGTCCGCGACTCCGAGGGAGCAGCGGCGCCGGGGCGCCGCCGCTCCACCATCGCTCCGGAGTGATGCGCCTCACGCTCCCGGACGTAAACTCGAAATACCGATCGCGCCCCCTCAAGGAGGTCACGCCCGATGGAAGCGAGTGTGGGCGACAAGCTGCTCGTACACGGCCGGGTCGTCGGCCAGCACGACCGGCTCGCCGAAGTCATGGAGGTCCTGGGCGATCACGGCACTCCCCCGTATCGCGTCCGTTTCGAGGACGACGGCCACGAGTGCCTGATGTCCCCAGGTCCCGACACCGTCGTACGCCACGAGAAGGGCTGATCAGCAGCTCATCGTGGGGACCGGACCCGGGTCGGATAGTGATCCGCCACTACGGCGGCCATCGCTCCGATCCGGTCCGTCGCCACTTCCTTCGCCGAGAAGAAGCAGTGACCGCGCACGTTGGCGTACCGGTCGGCGAAGGTGAGATGACGCGACAGCTCCCGGCGGTCCTGCCAGGCCTTCGCCTGTGCCGGGTCACCCGCCTTGTACAGCGCCTCGCCGATGTAGAGGTCCACACCGGTTCCCCGCACCAGCGCGTCCCACCAGGGCACCAGGCGCGCGTAGTCGGCGGCGGTGAAGCCGATGTGCCAGTAGAGCTGCGGCACGATGTAGTCGATCCACCCCTGGCGCACCCATGCCCGGGTGTCCGCGTACAGGTCGTCGAATGTCTCCACACCTGCCGCGGTGTTCGAACCCAGGGGGTCGGTGTCGGCGTTGCGCCAGACCCCGAAGGGGCTGATCCCGAAACGGACACCGGGCCGCAGCGCCTTGATTCGTACGGCCATCTCCCGCACCAGACGGTTGATGTTGTCGCGCCGCCAGGCGGCCTTGCTGGAGAAGCCCGCTCCGTAGCGCTGGTACGCGGCCCCGTCGGCGAACTGCTGCCCGGCCACGGGGTACGGGTAGAAGTAGTCGTCCCAGTGGACCGCATCGATCTCGTAGCGCGCCACGGCGTCGAGCATCGCGTCCTGGACGAATTTCCTGACCTGGGGGAGCCCGGGGTTGTAGTAGAGCTTCCCGCCGTATGCGACGACCCACCCGGGGTTGCGTCGCGCGGGGTGGGTGGCGACCAGCTTCGACAGGTCCCCGTGAGTGGCGACCCGGTACGGGTTGAACCAGGCGTGCAGCTCGAGACCGCGGGCATGGGCCTCCTTCACCGCGGTGCCCAGCGGATCCCAGCCCGGGTTGCGGCCCTGGACGCCGGTGAGCCACTGCGACCAGGGCTCGTACCGCGAGGGCCACAGGGCGTCGGCGGCGGGCCGGACCTGGAAGACCACCGCGTTGAGCCGCCTGGCGACCGCCGCGTCCAGATGACGCAGCAGTTCGGCGCGCTGCTTGGCCGCGGACAGCCCCGGAGCGGACGGCCAGTCGCGGCCCGCGACGGTGGCGAGCCACATCCCACGGAACTCCCGGGCGGCGGCAGCCCCCTGGCGGGCGGGCGCCGCCTCGGTGGCGCGGGCGGCCGGGGCGGCCTGGATCGGAGTCTCACCGGTCACGGTCAGCGCGGTGAGCGCACCGGCCGCCGTGACGAATCCTCTTCTACTGATCTGTCCCATAAGTGACTCCGTGCACCTCTCTGTGCCGATTGTTCACTTGCTGTACTACTTGTCCTCGGACAGCATGCCGCCCCGGCCCCCCGAGCACACGCACCCTCGGAGTAACGTCGTGGGGTCGAGGTGGGCAGCCGGAACCATACGGAGGACCTGCCGGGCTAAATGCCACGAAAACCAGCGAAAGGCACGAAGTGACCGAAACTGTGGCCGACGTAACCCGCGTCGGAGTGGTGGGCTGTGGCCAGATGGGCGCGGGTATCGCCGAGGTGTGCGCCCGCAGCGGACTCGAGGTCAAGGTCGCGGAGACCACCGGCGAGGCCCTCGAGATCGGCCGTACCCGTCTGCACAACTCCCTCGCCAAGGCCGCCGAGCGCGGAAAGATCAGCGAGGAGGAGCGCGATGCCACGCTGGCACGGCTGAGCTTCACGACGGATCTCGGCGAGTTCGCCGACCGCGATCTCGTCATCGAGGCCGTCGTGGAGAACGAGCAGGTCAAGACGGAGATCTTCCAGGTGCTCGACCAGGTGGTGACCCGTCAGGACGCCATTCTGGCGTCGAACACCTCCTCCATTCCGCTGGTGAAGCTGGCAGTCGCCACCTCGCGGCCCGACCAGGTCATCGGCATCCACTTCTTCAACCCCGCTCCCGTCCAGGCGCTGGTGGAGCTGATCCCGGCGCTGACGACGTCCGAGGAGACCATCAAGCGGGCGGAGGCCGTGGTCCAGCAGGTGCTGGACAAGCACGCGATCCGTGCCCAGGACCGCTCGGGCTTCGTGGTGAACGCGCTCCTGATCCCGTATCTGCTGTCCGCGATCCGGATGTTCGAGTCGGGAATCGCGAGCCGCGAGGACATCGACAACGGCATGGAGATGGGCTGCGCCCACCCGATGGGTCCGTTGAAGCTCTCCGACCTGATCGGTCTGGACACGGTCGCGTCGGTGGCCGACTCGATGTACGCCGAATTCAAGGAGCCGCTGTACGCGGCGCCGCCGCTGCTTCAGCGGATGGTGGACGCGGGCCGGCTGGGCCGGAAGACGGGTTCGGGCTTCTACCCGTACTCCTGAACCCTGTTGAGCCCTGGGGTGTCGGAGCGTGTTCGCCATCTCGTGCGCACACGCTCCCGGCCGCCCCCGGACGGTGGTCAGCCCAGCCGCATATGGTGCAGCATCAGCAGACCGGCCGCCATCCCGGCTGCCGGGACCTCGCCCCTGGCGATCATGTCGGGGACCAGCTTCAGCGGGACCCACTCGCGGCGCGAGGACTCGAAGTCGTCCTCGGGGTGACCGATATAGGTCGCCCCATCGGACCAGTAGAGGTGGTGTCGGGCGTCGGTGAGCCCGTTGGACGGCTCGACGGTCAGCAGATGCCGGAGCGTCCCCGGCCGCCAGCCGGTCTCCTCCTCCATCTCGCGGGCCGCGGCGGTCTCGATGGCCTCCCCGTCCTCCACCACACCGGCGGCGAGCTCCCAGCCCCAGCTGTCGGTGATGAACCGGTGCCGCCAGAGCAGCAGGACCTCGTTGGCCTCGTTGACGGCCGTCGCCACGGCGACCGGGCGAAGGCGGATGAGGAAGTGGTCCAGGTGCCGGCCGTCGGGCAGGGCCACATCGGCCAGCGCGACCCTGAACCAGCGGTTCTGATACACGGTTTGTTCGCCTAAGTTCGTCCACTGCACGTTTCTGCCACCTTCCGACCGACAAGTTGATGGCAATATCGCAGCAGTTGCCGGCTCACAGGGGAACGCGCATGGCTCCGTCGATGCGCTCGGCCGCCTCGGTGGCAGGCGGGGACCCGTTCGCCACGAGATGCCGCCGTACCTCCCGCAGCCGGTCCCTGAGCCGCTGCGACTCCATCCCCCGCGCCAGCTCGGCCATTTCGGTCGCCGTCACCGCGGCACGGTCGGCCTCGCCCTGGCACAGCTCGATCTGACTCAGCAGGGCGAGCCGGTGCACCCGGCCCCGGTCGTGGGCCGGTGCCCGGGCCGCGGCGGCGGCGTGCTCACGGGCCGCCGTGAGATCCCCGAGGCTCAGCAGCGCCTCCGCCACCTGCACGTTCACCAGGCCGGGCTGCACGTACCCCGTCTCGTCCGGCTCGCTGCCCGGGCGGATCCGCTCCGCCTCAGCCTCGGCCCGCCCGATGCAGACCAGCGCGCTGCCGCCGTCACCGATCCGGGCGTACGCCTTCGCCTGCATCGCCGAGAGATCGGCGGCCAGTGCCGGGGTGATCTGCTCCCCCGCCGTCCGCAGCGCGGCCTCCGCGAAGGCGACCGCCTGCCGGTACTCCGCCATGAACAGCGACTGGTTGACCAGCAAGGCGACGACATAGGCGCCGAAGCCCCGGTCATCGCTCGCCTTGGCGAGGCGCAGCGCCTGGTGGAAGTAGCGCTGCGCGAGCCCGTGTGCATCCGAGTCATAGGCGCAGATACCCGCGATGGCGACCAGTCCCCCGGTGGCGCGGTGCAGCCTTCGCCCCAGGGCGTCGCCATAGGCACCGCGCAGCAGCGGTGCGGTCTCGGTGTTGAGGAAACCGACGATCCTGGACCGGGTCGCGATCCCGCCCGCCTTGCGGTACATGAGCTCGTAGTGCGCACGGGCGGCCCGCAGCATGGTGATGTCGGCCGGGCCGACCCGGGTACGGCCGTCGCGCGAGACATCCGCGTCATCCGGTGGGTTCTCCCACTCCCAGACCGGCATGACAGCGGGCGTGCCCGTGAACGCCGCCGCGCCGATGACATGCGGGCGCCGCTGCTCGTCGGAGCGCCACAGGGCGGTGGCACGCTCGACGAAGCCGGAGAGCTGCGAACCGTGCGCGGCGCTCGGGGATCCCTCGGGCACTCCCAGACCGATGTCGTCGAGGGTGACCGTCCTGCGCAACCGGGCCGCAAGGACCTCGCAGATGAGATCGGGCACCTGCCCCCGGGGACGCTGACCCTTCAGCCATCGGGCGACGGCCGTGTGTTCGTACCGCAGCGCCACACCCCGCGCCCGGCCGGCGAGGTTCACACGGGCCGCAAGGCCCGCGTGGGAGATGCCGGCCTCGTCCAGCAGGGCGTCGAGCAGGGTGTTGGGCTGCATGGGGCCCTCCGTTGGCTCGGTGTGGGCCAGCGTAGTGCAGCGCGGTTCGCACGGGGTGTGAAACAAGTGCGTATGTCCGTGCCGCACACGCTCTGCCGCCGCCGCGCCGCAGCCGGTTGACTGAACTTCCCTCTCAAGGAGGCAGCCGGGCCGCCGGCTCCCCCTCGTAAGTGCGGCGGCCCGCTTCCGCGCCGTCCGTCCTGCTGATCTGCCCGATACTCCGCAGCAGGACGGACGGCGCTTTCGCCGTGCGCCGCTCCCCGCGCGGTGGGGACCCGGAGCGTCTTCCCCCGGATTCCGGACGCTCCGGGTGCCCAGGCGGTGTGGGGGTGCGGCGGCAACCCGCTCACGCAGAAGGGCCCGCACCCGGATGACCTCCGGGTGCGGGCCCTCACGCAAAGGCGGCCGTCAGGCGCCGCGCAGCACCGCCCCGACGCGTTCCGTCGCGAGGGCGATCGCGGCGTCACGCGCGGCCGAGGCCTCGTCGACGGTCAGGGTGCGGTCGGGGGCACGGAAGCGCAGGGCGTAGGCCAGCGACTTCTTGCCCTCGCCGATCTGCGCGCCGGCGAACACGTCGAACAACCGGATGGACTCCAGCAGTCCGCCCGCGCCCTCCCGCAGCACCCTCTCGACCTCCTCCGACGGCACGTCGGAGGAGACGACCAGGGCGACATCCTGCGTGGCCACCGGGAAGGTGGAGATACGCGGGGCCTGGACCGCGCCCTCGCCGGCGCGCTCGAGCAGGTCCAGCTCCATCTCCATCGCGCAGGTCCGCTCGGGCACTCCGAGCGCCTTGATGACGCGCGGGTGCAGCTCACCGGCGTGGCCGACGAGGGTTTCCTCGCCGTCGACCGTGGCGTACAGCGCGGCGCAGCGGCCGGGGTGCCACGGGGCGTGCTGGTCGGCACGGATGACGAGCTCGACGCCGGCCTCGCGGGCCACCGTACGGGCCGACTCGACCGCGTCCGCCCAGTCGCCCGGGCGTCCCTCGCCCCACCAGCCGGCCTGTTCGCGGGCACCGGCGAGCACGGTGGCGACGCGCCTCGGCTGACGCGGCAGGGCCGCGTTCAGCAGGGCGATCTCCTCGTCCGTGGGGCGGCGGTCCACAGAGAGGTTCTCCGGGAAATCGGTCGCCTCCTCCCCTGTCGGGCGGAACACCAGTCCGGTCTCGAACAGGGCCAGATCATGCGCGCCGCGGCCGGCATTGCGCCGCAGAGCGGTGAGCAGTCCCGGCAGCAGCGTGGTGCGCATCGCCGGTTCCTCGTCCGAGATCGGGTTGGCCAACGTGACGACGGTGCGCCGCGGGTCGTCCTCCCCGAACCCGAGCTGGTCGAGCACGGCGGCCCCGATGAACGGGTAGTTCAGCGCCTCGACATAGCCCGCTCCGGCCAGCGCCCGGCCGACCCGGCGGTGCAGCCGCTGGCGGACGGTGAGTCCGCGCCCGGACGGCGGCGTGGGCAGGGTGGACGGGAGGTTCTCGTAGCCCTCCAGCCGGATGACCTCTTCGGCGAGGTCGTTCGGCGCGTGCAGGTCGGGCCGCCACGACGGGACGGTGACGACGAGCTCGTCCTGTCCGTAGACGTCGCAGCCGACCTCTTGGAGGCGGCGCACGACGGTTTCACGCCCGTACGCGACACCCGCGACGCGGTCGGGGTGGTCGGCGGGCATCGTGATCGTGCGTGGCGCGGACGGGGCGATGACCTCGGTGACCCCGGCCTCGGCGGTGCCGCCCGCGAGCAGCACGAGCAGGTCCACCGTGCGCTGTGCGGCTGCGGAGGCGGCCTGCGGGTCGACACCGCGCTCGAAGCGCCGGGACGCCTCGGACGAGAGCTTGTGGCGGCGCGCCGTGCGGGCGATGGATACCGGGTCGAAGTGGGCGGCCTCGATGACGACTTCGGTGGTACCGCGGACCTCGCCGGTCTCCGGGTCGGTGACGGAGTCGGCGATCTCGGTGTTGGCACCGCCCATCACACCGGCGAGGCCGATCGGTCCACGGTCGTCGGTGATGACCAGGTCCCCGGCGTCCAGCACACGCTTGACGCCGTCGAGGGTGGTGAACTTCTCGCCGGCCTCGGCGCGGCGCACCCCGATCGGTCCGTCGAGGCGCGCCCGGTCGTAGGCGTGCAGGGGCTGCCCCAGCTCCAGCATCACGTAGTTGGTGACGTCGACGGCCAGCGAGATCGGGCGCATGCCCGCCTTCTGGAGGCGGCGCTGCATCCAGATCGGGGAGCGGGCCTCGGGGTCGAGACCGACCACCGTGCGCGCGGTGAAGCGGTCGCAGCCGATCGGGTCGCTGATCCGTACCGCGTGGCCGAACGAGTTGGGCGCGGGCACGTCGAGCAGCGCGGGGTCGCGCAGCGGCAGTCGGTACGCGATGGCGGCCTCACGGGCGACACCGCGCATCGACAGGCAGTAGCCCCGGTCGGGGGTGACGGCGATGTCGAGGACCTCGTCGTACAGCTCCAGCAGCTCGGTGGCGACGGTGCCGACCTCGATCTCGGGCGGCAGCACGATGATGCCGTGCGTGCTGTCCTCGCCCATGCCCAGCTCGTCGCTGGAGCAGATCATGCCGCGGGACACCCGTCCGTAGGTCTTGCGCTCGGCGATACGGAAGTCACCGGGCAGCACGGCGCCGGGCAGGGCCACGACGACCTTGTCGCCGACGGCGAAGTTCCGGGCGCCGCAGATGATCTCCTGCGGTTCCCCGGTGCCGTTGGCCTGGCCCACGTCGACGGTGCAGAAGCGGATCGGCTTCTTGAACTCGGTCAGCTCCTCGATGGTGGCCACCTGGCCCACGACGAGGGGACCGGTGAGCCCGGCGCCGAGCTGCTCGACGGACTCGACCTCGAGCCCGGCGGCAATCAGTTTGGCCTGTACGTCACGGCCGGACTCCGTCGCCGGCAGGTCGACGTACTCCCGCAGCCATGAAAGCGGGACCCGCATCAGATCTCCATCCCGAAGGGCCGGGTGAACCGGACGTCACCCTCGACCATGTCTCGCATGTCGTCGACGTTGTGGCGGAACATCAGCATCCGCTCGATGCCGAACCCGAAGGCGAACCCGCTGTACTTCTCCGGGTCGACGCCGCAGGCGACCAGCACCTTCGGGTTGACCATCCCGCAGCCGCCGAGCTCGATCCAGCCCTCGCTGGAGCAGGTGCGGCAGGGGCGGTCCGGGTTGCCGACGGACTCGCCGCGGCACACGTAGCACACCATGTCCATCTCTGCGGACGGCTCGGTGAACGGGAAGAAGTTGGGTCGCAGCCGGGTCTTCATGCCCTCGCCGAAGAGCGCCTGGACCATGTGGTCGAGGGTGCCCTTGAGGTCGGCCATGGTCAGGCCCTCGTCCACGGCGAGCAGCTCGACCTGGTGGAACACCGGGGTGTGGGTGGCGTCGAGATCGTCGGTGCGGTAGACGCGGCCGGGGCAGATCACGTACAGCGGCGGCTCGCGGTCCAGCATCGAGCGGACCTGTACGGGGGAGGTGTGGGTGCGCAGGACGACACCGGAGCCCTGGTCCGCCGTGTCGGCGCCCGCCGGGCCCCCGGTGCCGCGGACGAAGAAGGTGTCCTGTTCACCGCGGGCGGGATGGTCCGCCGCGATGTTCAGCGCGTCGAAGTTCAGCCATTCGGACTCGACCTCGGGGCCTTCGGCGACCTCGTAGCCCATGGCGGTGAAGACGTCCTCGATGCGCTCCATGAGCGTGGTCAGCGGGTGCCGGGCGCCGCTGGGGGTGCGGTCGTACGGCAGGGTGACGTCCACCGCCTCCTCCACCAGCACACGGGTGTCCCGCTCGGCCTCCAGCTCGGTCTGCCGGGCGGCCAGGCCCTTGTTCACGGCGCCGCGGGCCTGGCCCACGCGCTTTCCGGCTTCGGCCTTGGCGTGCGGCGGCAGGGCTCCGATCTCGCGGTTGGCGAGGGCCAGCGGCGAGGCGGGGCCGGTGTGCGCGATCTTCGCCTCGTGAAGCGCATCGAGGTCACCTGCGGCGGCGAAGGCGGCAAGCGCCTCGTCCCGCATGCGCTCGATCTCTTCCGGTTTCAGTGTCTCGACCTCTACTGGGTCGTACGACTTATTGGGTGCCGACATTTCTTCCCGTGCTTCCGATGGGCTGGCTGGGGACCCCGCTCGACGACCGAGGACGCAAAGGTGCCAAAGGTCGAGTTTAGCGGGGTGAGGTATACGAGAGAGCCCGTGGTCCACGGGGCGGGACTCGGCGAGGGTGCTCAGCCGAGATACGCCGGGGCGCCGACGGGCAGGATAAATCGGAACTCGGCACCGCCGCGGGGACCGCGGCCGACGGTGATCGTCCCGCCGTGCGCCTCGACGATACCCTTGACGATGTACAGACCAAGACCGGTACCACCGCGCTTGCTCCCCCGCCAGAAGCGGGTGAAGACACGGCCCATCGACTCCTCGGGAATGCCGGGGCCCTCATCGCTCACGGTGACGGCCGTTCCCTTCGCCTCGCGCTCTCCGGGCTCTCCGGACGCTGGTGCCACCTCGATGGTGACCGTTCCCTCGCCGTGGCGCACGGCATTTTCCAGCAGGTTGCCGAGCACCTGGTCGATCTTGTCAGGATCGGCCCACAGCGCGGGCAGCCCGCGCCCGACGCGCACGAAGAAGCGGTCGGGCGACTGGCCGCGGGCAGTCTGTGCCTGGATGTGGCGGCCGACGGCCGCGGCTATGTCGACGGGCTGGCGGCGGACCTCCAGCCTCCCGGAATCGATCCGGGAGATGTCGAGGAGCTCGGCGATCAGCCGGGTGACGCGGTCAGCGTCGGCGTCGACGGTCTCCAGCATCAGCCGCTTCTGGTCGTCGGTGAATCGTTCCCACTTGGCGAGCAGGGTGGCGGTGAAGCCCTTGACCGAGGTCAGTGGGGAGCGCAGCTCGTGGGCGACGGTCGCGATCAGCTCGGCATGACTGCGCTCGGTGCGGCGCCGGGCCTCGGTGCCGCGCAGGGTGACCACGACCCGGCGGACCGGTCCGGTGGGGGTCTCCCGGATGTACCGCGCGGAGACGAGCACCTCGCGGACGCCGGGCAGCAGCAGATTGCGCTCGGGCTGGCCGACGCGGGTGGCGAGGCCGCCGTACGGATCGGTCAGCGGCCACCAGCGGCGTCCTTTGAGGTCCTCCAGGGGCAGGACGTGCTCCAGCGGAAGTCCTATGGCTTGGGCCCTGGAGGTTGCGGTGATCCGGACCGCCGCAGCGTTGAAGCAGACCACCAGGCCGGCCTCATCGGCGACGACGAGCCCGTCGGGCAGGTCGTCGGGGTCGATGTCGAGGTCGCTGAGGCCCACCAGCGGCGGGCCGGCAGGGGCCCTGTACGCCGACGCGGCGGACGGCGCGGCCGGACTCCCGACGGACGTGCCGACCAACTCCGCAGCGGACTTCGACGGCCTGCTCGTGCCGACAGCCATCCCCGTACCCCACCTCTCGAACCGGTGCAGTGGGTCCCCGAGTTGGTCACCCTACTAGGCGGCGGCGAGGGAGCGACAGTCCTGCCGCCGAGAGGCACGAGCGCGGCTCAGCGCGCCCGGCAGCCACCGGAGGTGCGCTGAGCGCGTGCGGAGGCGTAGAGGCATACCGCGGCGGCCGTCGCCAGGTTGAGGCTCTCCGCCTTCCCGTGGATCGGCACCCGGACGACGGCGTCCGCGAGCGCTCGGGTCTCCTCGGGCAGGCCCCATGCCTCGTTCCCGAAGATCCACGCGGTGGGTCCGACCATCGTGCCAGCGTCGAGCTCGTCGTCCAGGTCGTCGTCTCCGGCCCCGTCGGCGGCGAGGACACGGACCCCGGCGTCCTTCAGCCCGCTGACGGCCCGCTCGACGGGTACGCCCACGGCTACGGGCAGATGGAACAGGGAACCGACCGAGGCCCGCACCGACTTGGGGTTGTAGAGGTCCACCGACGCGTCGGTGAGCACGACCGCGTCGGCGCCCGCGGCGTCCGCGCAGCGCAGCACGGTGCCCGCGTTACCGGGGTCGCGCACGTGGGCGAGCACGGCGACCAGCCTGGGCCGGGCGGCGAGGATCTCCTCGAACGGCGAGTCGAGGAAGCGGCAGACACCGAGGATCCCCTGCGGGGTGACGGTCTGCGAGACCTCGGCCAGCACCCTGTCGGCGGCGTGGTGGATCCGCGCCCCGGCGGCCCGGGCCGCGTCGACGATGTCCGCGTACCGCTCGGCGGCTTCGACGGTGGTGAACAGCTCCACCAGCGTCGGCTCCCCGTCCCCGCCCCGGTGCTCCACCGCCTCCCGTACGGCCTGCGGTCCCTCCGCGATGAACCGGCGCTCCTTCGACCGGAAGTTCCGCTTGGCCAGTCGATGGGCGGCGACGACACGGGGTGATCGCGGGGAGATCAGCTCGAAGGTGCCCATGGGGTGCACACTCACTTCTCTTGTTGCGCACGGGCGCACGGTGGGCGGGTGGCCGGAGGGCCGGGTGACCGAGCAGGCGGTGATCCGGCCCGCGAAGCACCCGGACCCGCAGGCCAGAGGCCTGCGGGTCCGGAACGGTCCGAGGAGGACGCGAGAGGCAGCCGTCAGGCCGCGGACGCGGCCTTCGGGGCGTTGACGTCGCTCGGGAGCGCCTTCTGGGCGACCTCGACCAGCGCGGCGAACGCGGCGGCGTCGTTGACCGCGAGCTCGGCCAGGATCTTGCGGTCCACCTCGACGTTGGCGGCCTTCAGACCCTGGATGAAGCGGTTGTAGGTGATGCCGTTGGCGCGGGCAGCGGCGTTGATGCGCTGGATCCACAGCTGACGGAAGTCGCCCTTGCGCTTCTTGCGGTCGTTGTAGTTGTAGACGAGGGAGTGGGTGACCTGCTCCTTCGCCTTGCGGTACAGGCGGGAACGCTGGCCGCGGTATCCGCTGGCCTGCTCGAGGATCGCCCGGCGCTTCTTGTGGGCGTTGACTGCCCGCTTGACGCGTGCCACTTGTTAACTCCTTGTAGCGGGGTCGCGGTTGTGCTCACACGACCCGGAAACGATTGGGTCCCGGTCTTTGCCCGGAGGCCCCCGTCGCCCGGGGGCACGAAATCAAGCTCAGATGCCCAGCATCTTCTTGATCTTGGCGGCGTCACCCGGGGCCATCTCGGCGTTGCCGGTGAGGCGACGCGTCAGCTTGGACGACTTGCGCTCGAGCAGGTGGCGCTTGCCGGCGCGCTCGCGGAGCACCTTGCCGGAGCCGGTGATCTTGAAGCGCTTCTTGGCACCGCTGTGCGTCTTGTTCTTCGGCATCGCGCCGTACTCTCCTCGTCAGTGGCGCTTTCGTCACCGGTTCGAAAACCGGCAGGCGAAAGCGTCAGATGTATCGATTGATGTCCAGGACGGTTTGTCCCGGAATCAGGCCTCGGCGGGCTCCTCGGCAGGCACCTCGGCAGGCTCCTCGGCGGAGTCCACCGAGTGGGGCTGCCCCTGGCGCTCCGCCTTGCGGGCGGCCTGCGCCTCGCGGGCTTCGGCCATCGCCTCGGTCTTCTTCTTGTGCGGACCCAGAACCATGATCATGTTCCGGCCGTCCTGCTTCGGGTTCGACTCTACGAAACCGAGATCCTGGACGTCCTCCGCGAGCCGCTGGAGCAGCCGGTAGCCGAGCTCCGGCCGGGACTGCTCGCGACCACGGAACATGATCGTGATCTTGACCTTGTCGCCCTGCTTGAGGAACCGGACGACGTGACCCTTCTTGGTGTCATAGTCGTGCGGGTCGATCTTCGGCCGGAGCTTCATCTCCTTGATGACCGTGTGCGCCTGGTTCTTGCGCGCCTCACGAGCCTTCATGGCCGACTCGTACTTGAACTTCCCGTAGTCCATGAGCTTGCACACGGGCGGGCGGGCGGTCGCCGCCACCTCGACCAGGTCGAGGTCGTACTCCTGGGCAAGCTCCAGGGCCTTGGCAAGCGGAACAATCCCGACCTGCTCGCCGCTGGGACCGACAAGTCGCACTTCGGGAACGCGAATCCGGTCGTTGATGCGGGGCTCGGCGCTGATGGATCCTCCTCGGTAGCACTGCGCGGCACTCTGGAAAACAGCCACGCAACGTCTTTTTCGTTAGACCAACCGCGCCGGCTCATGAAAAATGCCCCGACGGGCACAGGCGGGGCTCCAGGACTACCGGAACACCGCACGGCGAACCGCGGGGCGCTGCATCGGGCGGCTTCCATCGTCCGTACGGAACGATGGGCGCCGCCTGACCGGTGACCCGCCGCCCTACGAGGGGCGGTAGGTGGGAGTTCGGAGCCTCCACTTGTGGGCCGGGCATACAGGTGCCCGACCGGTCGTTACAACAGGTTAGCAGCTCCGGTCAGCGGGAGCGAACCGGGAGGAGCGGGGAGCGGATACGGAGGCGTCCGGATCAGCCGTAGACCGGGCCGGTGTACTTCTCGCCCGGGCCCTGGCCCGGCTCGTCCGGGACGAGCGACGCCTCGCGGAAGGCCAGCTGGAGCGACTTCAGGCCGTCACGCAGCGGAGCCGCGTGGAAGGAGCTGATCTCCGTGGCACCCGCGTCGAGCAGACCGGCCAGCGCGTGCACCAGCTTGCGTGCCTCGTCGAGGTCCTTGTGCTCCTCGCCGTCCTCGGTCAGTCCGAGCTTCACCGCGGCGGCACTCATCAGGTTCACCGCGACCGTGACGATCACTTCGACCGCGGGCACCTCGGCGATGTCGCGGGTCATGGCGTCGAAGTCGGGAGCCGCGGAAGACTCGGCAGGCTCGCCGGTCGGCGTCTCATAGCTGGGGGTCGCGTCACTCATGTGCCACACGATATGCGGTGCCGCTTACGGGCGTACGTAGAGGGGTTCCCCCGGAGGCACGGCTTCCGGGGGCAGCACGGCCAGATCGAGACCGCGGACGAGGCGGGCGCGCAGTGTCTCGTCCGCCGCGAGGGCACGGGCCACGCGCTGGGCCGACTCGGCGGGCACGACGCCCGGTCCCGGCACCAGTGCGAGGGTGCCGTCGGCACTGCCGGGGCCCAGATGGGCGCGGATCACTCCGGGCTCGGCCGCGACCACCGCGCGCACCGCTTCCCGTACGGCCGGATCGGCCAGCGGGTCGGTGCTGGTGCGCCCCTCCGCGAGGGCCAGCAGCGCCCGCCCCGTCAGCGGGTAAGGGACGGGGCCCGCGAGGTCCAGCAGGAGCGTGTCCGCCTTCTCGTGCACAGCGGCGGCAAGCGCCTGGTGCAGTGGCACGGCGACCGGCCTGGCCTGGGGGTCCCACCGGGCGAGCGTCTCGTTGGAGGTGAACGCGGGCAGCGCCCGGCGGTCCCCCAGGGTCAGCGTGGGTACGGCCATGTCGCTGGTCTTCTCGTGGCGCAGCCCGCTCCCCCGTCTGCCACCACCGCCCTGGTCCGACGCTTCACCCCGTTCGCCGGCCTCCTCGACCTCACCGAGCAGCGCGACCACGGGGACGAGCAACCGGGCTCCTCTGAGTGCCTCGAGGACGGGACCTTCGTCGTTCCTGTCCTCGGCCCAGGCTGCGAGCGCCGCGGTGAGGGCGGGGTCGGCGGAGCCGTCGTCGTCGGGGAACGGGGAGTCGGGAATGTTCTTGAGCGCCACGCGACGAGCCTAGTGCAGCATCAGTGCCCCTCCCGGCCCTGTTGTCCCTGGCCCGTGCCCCGCCCACGACCTCGCCCCTGCTCCTGTACCTGTCCCTGGTTCTGTCCCTGGACCGGGCGCTGCCGCCCACCCCGCTGGCTGTTCCCCGTGCGGTCGTGCTTCGGGGCGTCGACCGGTGTGCCGCGGTAGCAGCCGACGGTGTAGGGGAACTCCAGGGTGGCGCTGTAGTGGTAGATCGTCCTCTCCCTGCCGTTCCACACCACCTTGCCGGTGCGCCCATGGCACTCGTCGAGGTCGGCGCACTGTCACACCGTTCCAGGCTGAACGGTTTCGTCAGATAGTCGTCACAGCCCTGGGCGAATCCCGCACGCAGATCGGCACGGCCGTCCCGGGCGGTGAGGAAGATGACCGGCAGCTCGCAGCCGGCCCTGCGCAGTCGCCCGCACAGCTCGAACCCGTCGATGTCGGGCAGGGTGACATCGAGGAGCAGCAGATCGCACTCGGGGGCCGGGCCCGCTGACAGGCACTGACGGGCGCTCGTCATGGTGACGGTCTCGTAGCCCTCGTGCCGCAGAGACGCTTCCAGCAGCTCGGCCATGGGCTCGTCGTCCTCGACGAGGAGGATCCTGGCGCGTGGCCGCCGGGCGTTCGCCCCCGAGGTCGTCACCTTCATGCGCGCGATGGTAGGACGGCGACCTGTGAGCTCCGGTACGCCGGTGGAGGCCGCGCGTCAGACTTCTTTCAGGCCCCGTTCAGGTACGGCGGCGTCCACCGCGCCACAGCACCACCGCGCAGACGATCAGCAGCGCACCGCCGCCCCCGGCGAGAGGCACGAGCAGCCCGCCTGCCGCACCGGTGTCCGGCGCGGGCGCCGGGCCGGTGCCGAAGTAGCGCTGCCGGTAGCCCGGCGCGGACGCGGCCTCCGGCTCGCCCTGCGCGAGCCTGCCCGCCGCCTTGAGCGCGGCCACCGGGTCCACGGTGCCGTGTCCCCTGGCGTCGTCGCGACCGTCCTTGGGCGCATCCCGGGCGGTGTCCGCGAGGAGTCGCTTGATCTGGGCCGGGGTCAGCCCGGGCTGGGCGGACCGTACGAGAGCGACGACTCCGGAGACGAACGCCGCCGCCGCGCTGGTGCCCCAGCCCTCGTAGTACCTGCGGTCGGGATCGGCGATGACCACGTCCACGCCGGGGGCGCTGACCGTGGCGTACCAGCGGCTGGTGGAGAAGGAGGCATGGGTGCCGAAGCGGTCGACGGCGGCGACCGCGATGACACCCGGGTAGGCGGCGGGGTACGAGATGTGGTCACCCTTCTCGCCGCTGTTCCCGGCCGACGCGACGACCACGGCACCCTTGGCGAGTGCGTACTGGACGGCTGCGTCCTCGCCCTTCTCCGGGTGCGCGGACTCGCTGTCGTCGCCGAGCGAGAGGTTGATGACGTCGGCACCGTGGTCGGCGGCCCAGCGGATTCCGTCCGCGAGCGCGGAGTTCCGGGTCTTGCGGGCCTGGGCACGCGACGGGTCGGTGCCTTCGAGGATCACCCGGACCGGCTGGATCTTCACCTGTGGTGCGACGCCGAGCACTCCGTCCTCACGTCCGGGCCCATGGCCGTGTCCGGCGATGATCCCGGCCATGGCGGTCCCGTGCCGTGCCCACGCCCGGTCGCCGCGCCCGGCCCCGAAGCCGACGAGGTCCTTGGTCGGGAGCACCTGACCCGTGAGGTCGGGGTGGCTGTCGTCGACTCCGGTGTCGAGTACGGCGACCGTGACGCCCTTGCCCTTGGTGGTCCGCCAGGCCTGGTCCAGGTGCAGCGAGTCGAGGGCCCACTGGCGGGCACGGATGCTGTCTGCATGGGCGGGCGCGACGGACACCAGGACGACGGCGAGGGCGGCGGCGACGCCACCGGTCAGCCGGCGCCCGAGCCGTCGGCGCAGGGGAAGAGGAAGCGGTGGCTGCGCGGTCATTCGGGCTTCCCCGCCGACGTGGCCGCGGAGCCGCGCATGGCTCGTTCGATGGCCTCCGCCAGGCCCTTGGCCTCGTGGCCGAGCCCCGCCTGCGCGGGCGCGGAGGCGGCGCCCGCGACGGTCGCCTCGCCCGCCGGGCTCGGGTCGGCCACCGTGCGGCCGTCGGCGAAGCCGGACACGGCGTAGACGATGACCGGGGCATCGCTCAGGACGCTGACCGTCCAGGTGGCCCGCTGCTTGTCGCCGAAGCCTTCGGCGGCGGTGCCGGGGACGGGGTACGCCCGGGGCATCAGGTCGTCGCGTTCGCCGAGCTTCTCCTGCGCGAACCTGACGCGGAGCGTGGCCATGACCTGCCGGTCCGCCTGTGTGAAGAGCATGCCGACGGTGGTGACGCTGCTGGAGGTGGCGTCGGTGTAGGTGGCGCGCAGCGCGCGAACGCAGCCGACCGGCCGCACCACTGTGGCCAGCAGCGGGTCGAGGGCCTCGGCGCAGGTTCCGTCGGGTGCGACGCCGACCCTCTTCCACACACGGTCGGCGCCACCGGGACCGGCTCCGGTGCCCTTGAGGGTGGTGGGGAACAGCGCGTCGACGGGGACGGTGTGCCAGAGGGTGCGTACGCCGTCGTAGTCGGTGCCAACCGCGGGAGCGACGGCGGCGGACCCGTCCACGAGCCAGCTTCCGGCGGCGGCTCCCCCCATCAGCCCGAGCCCGAGGACGAGGCAGGCGATGGCCGCCGGGGTCCGCGCGGGGTGCCGGGTGCGCACGGGGCGCAGCCGGGTGGTGATCTCGGTGGGCCGTTCGGGGTGGAAGCCCGGAGAGCCCGGGACGGGCATCCAGTGGCGCGGCGGCCAGGCCGTGGGACCGGTGGCGAGGGGTGGGCCCGGGGGCGGCGGCACCGTCGCGGACGACCACGCCGCGGGCAGCGGCGGCAGGGGCGGCGTCGCTGCGCCGTCCGTCCGGGGCGGTGGCACCGGCGCAGAAGCCGGCTCCGTACGCCCATCGGCACCCGCGGCCGCACTACGCGGCGCGGGAGGCTGAGGGGTCGCAGGAGGCCGGGGAGGCACAGGAGGGAGCAGAGCTTCCGTGACACGGGAGGAGCTTGGTACCTCGGTGCTCATCCGCCCCCCGTTCCGATGTCCGTGCACGCCTTCGGATCGGCCTTCAAGGCAGGCCCGTTCGTCACCGCGTGACGGTCACTCTACGGCTTGCCGAGGGACTCAGGGCACGGGACGCCGGGCCCGGGGCATCTGCCCAGAACGTCCCCCTACCCTTGGGTACACAGGGTCTGGCAAGCTCGGTCCATGATTCCCCGTGCCGCCGACAGGGCCCGGTACGACCGGGCAACGGCCCATCTCGACGCCCCGCTCGCCATCGTCGATCTCGAAGCCTTCGACACGAACGCGGCGGACCTGGTCCGAAGGGCGGGGGGAAAGCCGATCAGGGTGGCGAGCAAGTCCGTACGCTGCCGTGCCCTGCTGGAGCGTGTGCTCGCCATGGACGGGTTCGCGGGGATCATGTCGTTCACCCTTGACGAGTCGATCTGGCTGGTCCGTGCGGGCTTCGGCGATGTGCTGCTCGCGTATCCGTCCGCCGATCGCGCGGGTTTCGCCGAGCTGGCGGGGGACGCCAAACTCGCCGCCGCCGTCACGCTGATGGTGGACGACCCGGCACAGCTCGACCTGATCGACCGGTCGCGTGCAGGCGGCGGCGAGGAGATCCGGGTCTGTCTGGAGCTGGACACCGCGCTGCGCCTGCTGGGCGGGCGGCTGCGTGTGGGCGCACGCCGCTCACCGCTGCGCGAACCGGCCCAACTGGCATCGCTGGCCAGGGAGATAGCCCGACGGCCCGGCTTCCGGCTCGTGGGTCTGATGGCTTACGAGGGGCATGTGGCCGGGGTGGGGGACGCGGTGGCGGGCAGTCCGGTGCGTTCGCGGATGATCCGGCTGATGCAGTCCGCGGCCCGTCGCGAGCTGGCGCAGCGCAGGTCGGCCGTGGTGGCCGCGGTCCGCGCCGAGGTGCCGGACCTGGAGTTCGTGAACGGCGGCGGCACCGGCAGTGTGCAGCACACCGCGGCCGAGGGCGCGGTCACCGAGATCGCGGCGGGCTCGGGGCTCTATGTGCCGCGGCTGTTCGACAACTACACGTCCTTCAACGGCAGTCCCGCGGCACTGTTCGCTCAGCCGGTGGTCCGCCGGCCGGGTGTGGGGGTGGTGACGGTGCTCGGCGGCGGCTACCCGGCGTCCGGGGCCGCGGGGCAGGACCGGCTGCCGGTTCCGTATCTGCCGGAGGGCCTCAGATACGACCCGATGGAGGGTCCGGGCGAGGTGCAGACACCACTGCTCGGCGCCGTCGCCGACGATCTGCTGATCGGCGACAAGGTCTGGTTCCGGCATGCGAAGGCCGGTGAGCTGTGTGAGCGGTTCGACGAACTGCGACTGGTGGAGGGCGAGCGGGTGGTCGCGTCCGTCCCGACGTACCGGGGTGAGGGGCGCACGTTCCTCTGACAGCGCCGCAAGCCCCGGTCCCGACGGGCGCGATGCCCGCCGGGACCGGATGACCGAACCGCATGGGACCGGCTGCTACAGCGGGGTGACGTACGCCCCCGAGATACCGCCGTCGACCAGGAAGTCGGTCGCGTTCACGAACGACGAGTCATCGCTCGCGAGGAAGGCCACGGCCGCCGCGATCTCCTCGGCCTCCGCGAAACGGCCGACGGGGATGTGCACGAGCCGCCGGGCGGCGCGCTCCGGGTCCTTGGCGAACAGTTCCTGGAGCAGCGGGGTGTTGACCGGGCCCGGGCAGAGCGCGTTGACCCTGATGCCCTCTCGGGCGAACTGCACGCCCAGCTCGCGGGACATCGCCAGCACACCGCCCTTGGAGGCCGTGTACGAGATCTGGGAGGTCGCCGCGCCCATCCGTGCCACGAACGAGGCGGTGTTGATGATGGAGCCCTTGCCCTGGCGCTGCATGTAGGGGATGGCCGCCTTGCAGCACAGGTACACGGAGGTCAGGTTGACCTCCTGGACCCGCCTCCAGGCGTCCAGGCCGGTCTCCAGGATCGAGTCGTCGTCGGGCGGCGAGATGCCCGCGTTGTTGAAGGCGATGTCGACGCTGCCGTAGGTGTCGAAGGCGGTCTTGAAGAGCGCCTCGACCTGCTCGGCGTCGGTGACGTCGACCTTGGCGTACGTACCGCCGACCTCGTCGGCCGCGGTCTTGCCCGCGATCTCGTCGATGTCGCCGCAGACGACGTTCGCGCCCTCGGAGGCCAGGCGGCGCGCGGTGGCGAGGCCGATTCCGCTGCCCGCGCCGGTGATGACTGCGGTGCGGCCGACGAGGCGGCGGCACTGGGACGTGTCGGTCATGGTGGTCAGGCCTCCGTACTGATGAAGACGTTCTTGGTCTCGGTGAAAGCGGTGAGTGCGTCGGGGCCGAGTTCACGGCCGAGGCCGGACTGCTTGTAGCCGCCGAAGGGGGTCCAGTAGCGCACGCTGGAGTGGGAGTTGACGGACAGGTTGCCCGCGGCGACGGCGCCGGACATGCGCAGCGCACGGCCGACGTCACGGGTCCAGATCGAGCCGGAGAGCCCGTACTCGGTGGCGTTGGCGAGGCGTACGGCTTCCTCCTCGTCGTCGAAGGGCAGCACGACGGCGACCGGGCCGAAGACCTCTTCGACCGCTGCGGGGGCATCGGGCGCGAGGCCGGTCAGGAGGGTCGGCGGGAACCAGAAGCCGGGGCCCGCCGGGACGGTGCCGCGAATGCCCGGCAGCTCGTCGGGTACGTAGGAACGCACCCGCTCCAGCTGGGTCTTCGAGATCAGCGGTCCCATCTGGGTGCGCTCGTCGGCCGGGTCGCCGACCACGACCGACTCGATCGCCGGGGCGAGCAGTTCGACGAAGCGGTCGTACACCGAGGACTGGACCAGGATACGGGTCCGGGCGCAGCAGTCCTGGCCGCTGTTGTCGAGGAAGGACATCGGTGCGGCCGCTGCCGCCGCCTCGATGTCCGCGTCCGCGAAGACGATGTTGGGGCTCTTGCCGCCGAGTTCGAGGGTGACCCGCTTCACCCGGTCCGCGCAGAGCGACATGATCTGCTTGCCGATCCGGGTCGAACCGGTGAACACGATCTTCGCGACCCCGGGGTGGCGTACGAGTGCGTCGCCCGCGATGTCACCCCGGCCGGGCAGCACCTGGAAGAGGTGCTCGGGAAGCCCGGCCTCCAGTGCGAGTTCCGCGAGCCGCAGCGCGGTCAGCGGGGTGGTCTCGGCCGGCTTGAGGATGACGGCGTTGCCCGCGGCGAGTGCCGGGGCCGTGCCCCAGGCCGCGATCGGCATCGGGAAGTTCCACGGGGCGATGACGCCCACGACGCCGAGCGGTTCCAGGATCGTCAGGTCGATCCCGCCGGGCACCGGGATCTGGCGGCCGGTGAGCCGTTCCACTCCCCCGGCCGCGTAGTCGAGCAGATCGCGGACGTTCCCGGCCTCCCAGCGGGCGTTGCCGATGGTGTGTCCGGCCTCGCGCACCTCGAGCTGTGCGAGCTCCCCGATGTGGTCGTCCACGACGCCGGCGAAGCGGCGCAGCAGCCGGGTGCGGTCGGCGGGGGCTGCTGCCGCCCAGGCGCGCTGGGCGGCGGCGGCCCGTACGACGGCGGTGTCCACGTCCTGTTCGACGGCGCCGGGTACGGTGGCGATGACTTCCTCGGTGGCCGGGTTCAGCACATCGAGTTCGTACGATTGCGACAAGTGGTGCCTCACATACGTTCGAAGGAGCGGCGGAGCTCCCAGTCGGTCACCGCGGCGTCGAAGGCGGCGAGCTCGACCCGCGCCATGTTGCGGTAGTGGGCGACGACCTCGGCTCCGAAGGCGGCCTTGGCGATGGGGCTGTTCTCCCAGAGCTCGGCGGCCTCGCTGAGGGTGGTCGGGACGTGTGCGTAGTCGGCGGCGTAGGCGTTGCCCGCGCAGACCTCGGGGAGCTCCAGCTCGTTCTCGATGCCGTAGATTCCGGCGGCGACCAGTCCGGCCACGGCGAGATACGGATTGACGTCACCGCCCGGGACCCGGTTCTCGAACCGGGTGGAGCGGCCGTGTCCGACGACGCGCAGGGAGCAGGTCCGGTTGTCGTGGCCCCAGGCCACGGCGGTGGGGGCGAACGAGCCGGGCTGGAAGCGCTTGTACGAGTTGATGTTCGGGGCGTACAGCAGCGCGAAGTCGCGCAGCGCGGCGAGCTGGCCGGCCAGGAAGTGCCGCATGGTCTTCGACATGCCGTGCCCGGCGTCATGTCCGTCGGTGTCCGCCGCCATGACGTTGCGTCCATCCGCGTCCTGGAGCGACAGATGGATGTGGCAGGAGTTGCCCTCGCGCTCGTTGTACTTCGCCATGAAGGTGAGAGAGACGCCTTCCTGCGCGGCGATCTCCTTGGCACCGGTCTTGTAGATCGCGTGCTGGTCGCAGGTGAGCAGGGCCTCGTCGTAGCGGAAGGCGATCTCGTGCTGACCGGGGTTGCATTCGCCCTTGGCGGACTCGACGGTCAGCCCGGCCGCGGCCATCTCGTTGCGGATGCGGCGCAGCAGTGGCTCGACCCGGCCGGTGCCGAGCACCGAGTAGTCGATGTTGTACTGGTTGGCGGGCGTCAGATCGCGGTAGTTCGCGTCCCAGGCCTGCTCGTAGGTGTCCTTGAAGACGATGAACTCCAGCTCGGTACCGACGTGTGCGGTGTAGCCGAAGGTGGCGAGCCGCTCGAGCTGGTGGCGCAGGATCTGGCGCGGTGCGGCCACGACCGGGGTTCCGTCGTTCCAGGCGAGGTCGGCGATCAGCATCGCCGTGCCTTCGTTCCAGGGCACCCGGCGCAGAGTGCCGAGGTCGGGATGCATGGCGAAGTCGCCGTAGCCACGGTCCCAGGACGACATCTCGTAGCCGTCCACCGTGTTCATCTCGGTGTCGACGGCGAGCAGGTAGTTGCAGCCTTCGGTGCCGTGCTCGAGCACCTCGTCGAGGAAGAACGGCGCGGCGAACCGCTTGCCCTGGAGGCGCCCCTGCATATCGGGGAAGGCCAGGACTACGGTGTCGATCTCACCGCTCGCGACGAGGGCCCTGAGCTCCTCGACGCTCAGCGGGGGTGTGCGGTCTGCCACGGGAATCTGCCTCCTAAGGTCAGCCGGAAGCCATAAGGTATTGCCGAAGACCATTGATTGGGAAGGGGGAACCGCAAGGTGGCGGAAAACAGTGAGTCGACGGAGTCGGCGGACCGGCTGACATCCGTGCTGCGGCCGGTGCGCGGGGGCAACGGCTTCGAGGAGGCTCTGGAACAGGTCCTCCAGGTGGTGCGGCTGGGGCTGGTGCCGGGGGGCGAGCGGCTGCCGGCCGAGCGGGAGCTGGCCGACCGCATGGGCATCAGCCGGGTCACACTCCGCGAGGTGCTCAAGGTCCTGCAGGAGCAGGGCCTGGTGGAGAGCCGCCGCGGCCGGTACGGCGGGACGTTCGTCCGCCGGCGGCTGCGCACCACGGACGAGGAGGAGCTGCGCCGCCGGGTCGCCGCTGTCGATCTGGAAGACACCCTGCGCTTCCGCGAGGTGCTCGAGGTGGGTGCGGCGGGGCTGTGCGCGGCCCATGGACTGGGACCCGAGGCTGCCGAGCGGCTGCGGAGGGCCCTGGCAGCCACCCATGACGCGACTCTGGACGACTACCGGCGCTGCGACACGCTCCTGCACCTCACCCTCGCCGAGCTGTCCGGCTCCCCCACGCTGACCACGCAGTACGCGGCGGTGCGGGCGACGGTGAACGATCTGCTGGACGTCATCCCGCTGCTCGTGCGCAACCTGGAGCACTCCCAGCAGCAGCACATCGCGCTGGTGGGCGCGGTGCTGGAGGGGGATGCGGACACGGCGCGCGAAGTCATGCGCGAGCACTGCGCGGGCACGGCGGCACTGCTGCGCGGCTTCCTGGCGTAGCCCTGCCCGGCCGCCGTGCGCCGTGAGGCCGTAACCCGAACGTAACCCCCAGGCCTTGCGTTACCCCGAGTCGAGCGCAAAGGTATGGCGTCATTCCATTGGGCCCTACGCGGGAGCTCTACCATGACGCTCGAAGACACCACAGGGAACAAGACCGCCCCACCGGATGACGACTACCTCCAGCGCCGGACCCTCAGGCGCGGCAGTGCGGGCTGGCTGCTGCTGACCGGGCTCGGGGTCGCCTATGTGGTCTCCGGTGATTTCTCCGGCTGGAACATCGGCCTGTCCAAGGGCGGATTCGGCGGCCTCGCCGTGGCGACCGTGCTGATGGGGCTGATGTACGCCTGCCTCGTCTTCGCGCTCGCCGAGCTCTCCGCGATCCTGCCGACAGCGGGCGGCGGCTACGGCTTCGCCCGCCGCGCGCTCGGCACCTGGGGCGGCTTCCTCACCGGCACGGCGATCCTCATCGAGTACGTCCTCGCCCCCGCCGCCATCGCCATCTTCATCGGCGACTACGTCGAGTCGCTGGGGCTCTTCGGCCTGGAGTCGGGCTGGCCGGTGTATCTCGCCTGCTTCGTGATCTTCATCGGGATCCACCTGTGGGGCGTGGGCGAGGCCCTGCGCTTCAGCCTGATCGTCACCGCGATCGCGGTCGCGGCGCTGCTGATCTTCGCGGTCGGCGCGTTCACCGACTTCCACGTCAGCGGACTCGACGACATCCCGGTGGACAAGGACGCGCTCGGGTCCAGCTCCTGGCTGCCGTTCGGGCTGCTCGGTATCTGGGCGGCGTTCCCCTTCGGCATGTGGTTCTTCCTCGGCGTCGAGGGCGTGCCGCTGGCTGCCGAAGAGGCGAAGGACCCGGTGCGTTCGATGCCGAAGGCGCTCGCCCTGTCGATGTCGATCCTGGCCCTGCTCGCCCTGATCACCTTCTTCGCCGCCACCGGGGCCCAGGGCTCGGCGGCCATCCAGGAAGCCGGAAACCCGCTGGTGGTGGCATTGCAGGGCGACGGCGACCCGACCGCGCTGAGCCGCTTCGTCAACTACGCGGGCCTCGCGGGTCTGGTCGCCTCGTTCTTCTCGCTGATCTACGCCGGATCGCGGCAGCTCTTCGCCCTTTCCCGGGCCGGCTATCTGCCCCGCTTCCTCTCCCTGACCAGCCGCCGCAAGTCCCCGTACCTCGGGCTGCTGATCCCCGGCGCTCTCGGCTTCGCCCTGGCAGCGGGCACCGGGGACGGGGCGCGGATGCTGAACATCGCGGTCTTCGGCGCGACCATCTCGTACGCGCTGATGGCGCTGTCCCACATCGTGCTGCGACGGCGCGAGCCTGACCTCCCGCGGCCGTACCGCACACCCGGTGGCGTCCTGACCTCCTCCGTGGCGTTCGTCCTCGCGCTGTCTGCGCTGGTCGCGACGTTCCTGGTGGACAAGGACGCGGCGTTCATCGCGCTCGCGGTGTACGGCGTCGCTCTGGCGTACTTCGCCTTCTACAGTCGGCACCGTCTGGTGGCCCGGGCTCCGGAGGAGGAGTTCGCGGCGCTGGCCGCAGCCGAGGCCGAACTCGAACGCGACTGACATCATCAAGCCAACAGGAGGAACCTCACCGTGACCCAGCCGCTCATCGGCGTCAGCACCTACCTGGACACGGCCTCGTGGGGCGTGTGGCAGTTGCCCGCCGCGCTGCTGCCGCTCGGCTATCCGCGGCTCGTCCAGGCGGCCGGGGGCATCGCCGCGATGCTCCCGCCGGACGACCCGGAGCGCGCGGCGCGCACGGTGGCCCGGCTGGACGGCCTGGTCGTGGCGGGCGGCCCGGATGTGGAGCCCGTCCGCTACGGTGCCGCCCCCGACCCCCGGACGGGCCCCCCGGCCCGGGAACGGGACACCTGGGAGCTCGCCCTGATCGACGCGGCGCTGGAATCGGGCACCCCGCTGCTGGGCATCTGCCGCGGGATGCAGCTCCTGAACGTCGCCCTGGGCGGGACGCTGATCCAGCACATGGAGGGCCACGCCAAGGCCCCCGGTGTCTTCAGCCACCACCCTGTGATCCCGGTCCCGGACACCCTCTACGCGGGTCTGGTACCGGAGGTCTCCCCGGTCCCCACCTATCACCACCAGTCCGTCGACCGGCTGGGCACCGGCCTCATCGCCTCCGCCCACGCGGACGACGGCACGGTGGAGGCGGTGGAACTGCCGGGACGCGGCTGGGTGCTGGGAGTGCAGTGGCACCCGGAGATGGGGGAGGACACCCGCGTGATGTCGGGGCTCGTAGGCGCCGCGGGCTAGGTGTGTTGTCCGGAGAGGTTGGTGCCGCGGCCACGGGGTGCGGGGTTTCGCGGTGCGCCCCCGCCCCGTCGCGGCGTCCTGACCAAGCCCGGCCGGCTGTCACCTGACGGTTGCGGCAGGACCGGGTATCAGCCCGTCCGGCGTCGAGAACGGACGCTCCGGATGCCGCCAGAGGGTGCGGCACACCGCGAAACCCCGCCCGCAGCCGCCGGAGAGTCAGCCCAGTGCGGCACGCAGCACGGAAGGCGCCGTCACCAGCGACGGCCCGTACCACGTCAGCATCCGCCCATCCACCAGCGCGGACCGCACCTCCGGGAACGCCTCGGGCCCGTCCTCCGCGGTGAAGCGGTACGGCTCGTCCGGCAGCACCACCAGGTCCGCGCCCACCGTGTTGAGCTCCTCCAGCGGTATGCGCGGATACCGCTCGGAATGTGCTGCGTACACGTTCCCGACGCCGAGACGGGCGAGCAGGTCCCCCGCGAAGGTGTCACGTCCCAGCACCATCCAGGGCCGCCGCCAGATCGGCACGACAGCCCGCCGGGGACCACCCGGCACGGTCGGCGCCACCGGGTCCCACGCGGCGCGGGCCTCGTCGAGCCAGCGGGGCCGACCGGCGCCGCAGGCCCGCAGGACCCGGTCCAGTTCGGCGAACGCCTGCGGCAGCGTGCGCACTTCGGTGACCAGCACATCGAGCCCCGCTGCCCGGAGGGCCGCGATGTCGGGAGCCCGGTTCTCCTCCTCGTTGGCGATGACGAGGCCGGGCGCGAGGGCCGTGATCGTCGCGACGTCAGGGTTCTTGGTGCCGCCGACGCGCACGACATCGAGGCCGCCCGGATGGCTGCACCAGTCGGTGGCTCCCACCAGCAGTCCGGGCGCGCTGACGGCAACCGCCTCGGTCAGGGAGGGGACGAGGGACACGACCCGCTTCACGGCCCGGCCTCGACGTGGCCGCCGAGGGCGACGACGAGGAGCCGGGTGCCCGGCAGGGTGGCGCGCCAGCGGTGGCGCACGCCTCCGGACAGGTAGAGGGTGTCGCCCTTCTCCAGGCGGTAGGCACGGCCTTCGGCCTCGACCTCCGCGGCCCCGTCGGCCACGTACATCAACTCGTCGTTGCGGTGCTGGTACTCCCGGTCGCCTTCCTGTTCCCCGGTGAACTCGACGGCGCGGAGCTGGTGGTGGCCGCGCACGAGGGACCGTATGCCCACGTCCGGGAGATCGTCGGGCTCCTCGGCCCGGACCACGTCCACGACGCGCGCGGAGTCCGCCGCGGCGAACAGTTCGGCCGCCGTGGTGTCCAGGGCTACGGCCACCCTGTCGAGGGAGCGCAGGCTGGGACGGGCCCGTTCGTTCTCGATCTGGCTGAGGAAGGGCACCGACAGTCCGCTGCGCTCGGCCACCGCAGCGAGTGTGAGCGCGAGAGCCCTACGCCGTCTTCGGACGGCGGAGCCCACGCGGAGTGTCTCCTTGTCTGCCATCGCGCGTCCCTCCCTCCTTCTCAGTACCTTACGCAGATCCCGGAACTCAATCGCACCGACGCCTCTCGCGCAACGGTGAGGGCCCCGCCACTGTATGTGACGGGGCCCCGACCGGTGGGGGGATGGAGAATGGTCTACAGAGGCGCCAGGCGGTTGACGACGCCCGGGTTCTTCTTGAGCCAGGCGCGGACCGCTTCCTGCTCCTTGCCCTTTCCGGTCTCCTGGATGGTGGCCTCGAGGTCCGTGAGCTGCTGCTCGCTCATCCGGAACTTCTTGAGCCAGGTGCCGACCTGCGGGTTGTCCCCGGCGAAGCCCTTCCGGGCCAGGGTGTGGATGCCGTCGCCCTTGCCCCAGGTGCCCTTGGGGTCCTTGAGCTTCTTCAGGTCGTACTTGCTGTAGGCCCAGTGCGGCGACCAGAGGGTGGTGACGATCGGTTCCTTCTTGTCGTACGCGCGCTTCAGCTCGGCGAGCATTCCGGGCGTGGAGCCGTCGACCACCTTGTACTCGCCGTCCAGGCCGTACTTCTTGAGCACCTTGTCCTTGAGGATGCGCATCATGCCGGCGCTCGGCTCGATGCCGACGATGCGGCCCTTGAAGTTCCCCGACTTGCCCGCGAGGTCGTCGAGGGAGTCGACGTCCTTCATGTAGGCGGGAACGGAGAGCTCGAGGGAGGTCGGGCCGTACCAGGACCCCATGTCCTCCAGCCTGTCCCGGTACTTGTCCCAGTACTGGGCGTGGGTGACCGGCAGCCAGGAGTCGGTCTGGAAGTCGATCTGGCCTCCGGCGAGACCGGTGTAGAGCGCCCCGGCCTCCAGCTGCCTGGCGTCGACCTCGAAGCCGCGCTGTTCCAGCACTTCCTTCCAGAGGAACGTGGAGGCGATGCCCTCGTCCCAGGGGATGTAGCCCAGCGAGATCTTCTTCCCCTTGCCGACGTTGGCGGCGCCGGACGCGGTGGCGGTGGAGTCGCCGCCGTACATCCCGATGCCGCCCGCGACGAGCGCGAGGACCGCGACGCCGGTGAGGGCCACCACGGGCTGGGGCCGGTGGTTCCAGATCCGCAGGGCGCCGGCCGCGCTCCCGGCCTTGGCGAGGGCGCGGCGGCCCAGCGGGGAGACCTGGCGGCCCAGCGCGCCGGTCATCCGGTCCAGGTACATGGCGAGGACGACGATCGAGATGCCGGCCTCGAAGCCGAGTCCGATGTCGACGTTGCCGATGGCGCGGTAGACGGCGCCACCGAGGCCACCGCCGCCGACCATGCCCGCGATGACGACCATGGACAGGCCCAGCATGATGACCTGGTTGACGCCGGCCATGATCGTGGGCAGGGCGAGCGGCAGCTGGACGCGCAGCAGGGTGTTGCGCGGGGTGGTGCCGAACGCCTCGGCCGCCTCGACGAGTTCCTTGTCGACCTGGCGGATGCCGAGCTCCGTCATCCGCACCCCGGGCGGCAGGGCGAAGACGATGGTGGCGATGATTCCGGGGACCACGCCCACGCCGAAGAAGATGATGCCCGGGATCAGGTACACCATGGCCGGCATGGTCTGCATGAAGTCCAGCACGGGCCGGAGCAGCGCGCTGACCGCCTTGGAACGGGAGGCCCAGATACCCAGGGGCACCGCCACGGCCAGGGTGACGATCGTCGCGACGAGCACGAGCGAAAGGGTCGACATGGCGTCGTCCCACAGCTCGACGGAGTCGATCAGAGCGAAGCCGGCTAAGGCGAGTACACCGGCGAGCAGACCGCGCAGCCACCAGGCCACGACGGCGAGGAGGCCGGCGAAGAGCAGCGGTTCGGGCGCGGAGAGCGCGGCGTCGATGCCGTCGTACATACCGGTGACGACGGAGGTGATGGCGTCGAACAGCCAGGACAGATGGGACTGGAGCCAGTCGACACCGGAGTCGACCCACTGGCCGAGGTGGATCCTAGGCATGGGCGGCCTCCTTCCCCGTGGGGGCCTCGGCTTCGGATGCGGCGCCCTGGGCGGGGAGCTGCGGTGTCATGGGTTCGCCGAGTACCGCGAGCAGCCGCTCCCGCCGGACGACACCGATGAGCGCACCGTCGTCGTCGGTGACGGCGACCGCGGCGTCGCTGCCGGCACAGGGGGTGAACAGTTCGACGACCGGTGTGTCGGCGCCGACGGTGGCGGGTGCGGCGTCGAGCACGTCCTGTGCGGTACGCGGCTCCCGGCCGTCGCCCTCCTCCGCGTAGGCGGTCGCCGGGTCGGCCATGATCGCCCCCGCGGTGAGCACGCGCGAGCGGTCGACGTCCTGGGTGAATGAGGCGACGTAGTCGTCGGCGGGGGCGACCAGGATGTCCTCGGCGGTGCCGAGCTGGACGATCCGGCCGTCGCGCATCACCGCGATCCGGTCGCCGAGGCGCATGGCCTCGTTGAGGTCGTGGGTGATGAACACGATCGTCTTCTTGAGCCGCTTCTGGAGCTCGAGGAGCTGATCCTGCATGTCCCGGCGGATCAGCGGGTCGAGTGCGCTGAAGGACTCGTCCATCAGCAGCAGGTCGGCATCGGTGGCGAGGGCGCGGGCAAGGCCCACGCGCTGCTGCATACCACCGGAGAGCTCGTCCGGCCAGGACTGCTCCCAGCCGGCCAGTCCGGCCAGTTCCAGGGCCTCGGTGGCACGGCGCTCACGCTCGGCGCGGGGAACTCCCTGCACCTCGAGGCCGTACGCGGCGTTCTCCAGCACACTGCGGTGCGGGAACAGCGCGAAGTGCTGGAACACCATGCTGATGCGGGTGGAGCGCACGGCACGCAGTTCGCGGGGGCTGAGTGTGGTCAGGTCCTGGCCGTCGAAGAGCACGCGTCCAGCGGTCGGCTCCAGCAGTCCGTTGAGCATGCGCAGCAACGTGGACTTACCGGATCCGGACAGGCCCATGACGACGAAGATCTGACCGGGCTCGACGGTGAAGGAGGCGTCGATCACCGCCGCGGTCGTACCGTCGGCGCGCAGCCCGTCGCGGTCGGCACCGCTCTCGAGCTTGCGTACCGCTTCGTCGGGTCGTTTGCCGAACACCTTGTACAGGTGCTCGGCCTGGAGCCTGGACACATACACCTCTCGCGTTGAACCTGACTGAACCGGGCGGCCCGCGCCCCCGTCGGCGGACCATGGAGCGGGCGACTTCAGGCCGTGACCTCCCGCAGCCTGTCGGCTGTGGCCGTTTGTGCTGGTCAGAGCGCTGTGGGGGGCTCCGCTCCGGCACCCCGCCTGCCCCGGGCCGCCCACGGCAAACTCTGGAGTGACCCAGTTCACGCGCGTGACCCCACACGCTGCGCCGGGCCGGTCGCTGTCGGTGCGGTACGGCATCATCAGGGCTGTGACGCGACGCCTGATGCTCCTCGACACCGCCTCTCTCTACTTCCGCGCCTATTTCGGGGTCCCCGACTCCGTGCGCGCCCCTGACGGCACACCCGTCAACGCGGTGCGGGGGCTGCTGGAGTTCATCACCCGGCTGGTCCAGGACCACCACCCCGACGAGCTGGTGGCCTGCATGGACGCCGACTGGCGCCCGCAGTGGCGGGTGGAGCTCATCCCGTCGTACAAGGCGCACCGGGTGGCGGTGGAGACCGAGGCCGGCCCGGACGAGGAGGAGGTCCCGGACACGCTGTCCCCACAGGTCCCGATCATCGAGGAGGTGCTGGACGCGTTCGGGATCGCCCGTGTGGGTGTCGCCGGGTACGAGGCCGACGACGTCATCGGCACGCTCGCGGGGCGTGCGGCAGGCCCGGTGGACATCGTGACCGGTGACCGTGATCTGTACCAGCTCGTCGACGACGCACGAGGGGTCAGGGTGCTGTATCCGCTGAAGGGCGTGGGCATGATGCAGACCACCGACGAGGCCGTACTGCGCGAGAAGTACGGAGTGGACGGACCCGGTTACGCCGATCTCGCGCTGCTGCGCGGGGACCCGAGCGACGGTCTGCCCGGGGTGCCCGGTATCGGTGAGAAGACGGCCGCGAAGCTGCTGGACGCCTTCGGGGACCTGGCCGGGATCATGGAGGCCGTGGACGACCCGGCGTCCAGACTGACGCCGTCGCAGCGCAAGCGGCTGGACGAGTCCCGGGCCTATGTGGCCGTGGCGCCGAAGGTGGTGCGGGTCGCCGGTGATGTGCCGATGCCCGTCTTCGACCCGGCGCTGCCGACGCGGGCACGGGATCCGCAGCGGCTCGAGGAGCTGGCGGTGCGCTGGGGTCTGGGGCGTGCGGTGCACCGGCTGCTGACCGAACTGGGCGCATGACGTGCGGAGATCAGCGGCACGCGATGGCGACTTAGGCTAACCTAACAAGCACCCAGCTCTGACCGGACGCTGTGTAGCGAGGGAGACCACGGTGGCAGACACGCCCGCCCGCAAGGCACCGACGACCCACGAGGCGCGGGTGGTGCGCACCGAGCGAATCGCTCCGCACATGGTGCGTGTCGTGCTCGGCGGTGAGGGGCTCGCGGAGTTCCGCACGGACGGCTCGACGGACGCGTACGTCAAAGTGGTCTTCCCGCACCCCGGAGTGAGCTACCCCGAGCCCTTCGACATGGCCCGCATCCGCGAGGAGTTCCCGCGCGAGCAGTGGCCGAGCAACCGCACCTACACGGTGCGCGCCTGGGACCCCGTCCACCGGGAGCTGACGATCGACTTCGTGGTGCACGGGGACGAGGGTCTGGCGGGCCCGTGGGCGGCACGGGTGCAGCCGGGTGAATCGGTCCGGCTGCTCGGCCCCGGCGGTGGCTACGCGCCCGACCCGGCGGCGGACTGGCATCTGCTGGCGGGCGACGAGAGCGCCCTGCCCGCGATCGCCGCCTCGCTGGAGCAGATGCCCGCAGGGGTTCTCGTGCACGCCTTCGTGGAGGTGTCGGGCCCCGAGGACGAGCAGAAGATCGCGACCCCGGACGGGGTCACGGTGACCTGGCTGCACCGGGGCGCCCAGGCGGTCGGCGAAGCCCTGGTCGCCGCGGTTCGAGGGCTGGACTTCCCGGACGGCGACGTCCACGCCTTCGTCCACGGTGAGGCGGGCGCGGTGAAGGAGCTGCGCCGCCATCTGCGGCTGGAGCGGGGCATCCCCGCGGCTCGGCTGTCGATCTCCGGATACTGGCGTCTCGGCAAGTCGGACGAGGCCTGGCGGGCCATCAAGCGCGACTGGAACGCGCAGGTGGAGCAGGAGCAGGAGCAGGACCGGGCCGCCTGACGGCATTCCCGCCCGCCCGCGGCCGGATCACCTGAAAAAGTCCTGCCGAAGGGCAGTCAGAACGCGCTCCCACTCCGTATATCTGAAGGAAGACAGGGAGAGGGGAGAGCGAGCGCGTGAAGGAAGCCGTACGCATCACCGGGGCACCGCCGGCCGGTCCTGGACTCGACGAGCTGCTCGTACGGGTGGCCCGGGGGGACCAGGAGGCCTTTGCCCAGGTGTATGACGCGGTCTGCGGGCCCGTGCTGGGTGTCGTACGCAGCGTGCTGCGCGACCCGGCGCAGTCGGACGAGGTGGCGCAGGAGGTGCTGGTCGAGCTCTGGCGTACGGCCGCGCGCTACCAGCCGTCCCGTGGCTCCGCACTGACCTGGACGCTCACCCTCGCCCATCGCCGCGCCGTCGACCGGGTGCGGTCGGCCCAGGCCGCGACCGAGCGGGAACAGAAGGTGGCCCGGCTCGGCGCGACCCCGGCCTTCGACGACGTCGTCGAGCAGGTCGAGGCCAGGCTCGAGCGTGAACAGGTACGGCGCTGTCTGCGCACCCTCACCGACCTCCAGCGGCAGTCGGTGACCCTCGCCTACTACCGCGGACTTGCCTATCGCGAGGTGGCCGAGCTGCTGTCCGTGCCCCTGGGCACGGTGAAGACCCGAATGCGCGACGGGCTCATCCGACTGCGCGACTGCCTGGGGGTGAGCGCATGAGCGCGACTGCACGCGGTGGCTCGGGGCGGGATGCCGAACTGCACACGCTGACCGGCGCATACGCCTTGCACGCACTCGGCGAACGGGAACGCGCCCGTTTCGAGCGGCACCTGACGGAGTGCACGGCCTGCACCCAGGAGGTGCAGGAACTGAGCGCGACGGCGGGGCGGCTGGGGCTCGCGGTCAGCGAGCCGCCATCGACCGCGATGAAGGCACAGGTACTCCAGCGCATAGCGACGGTGCGTCAGGAACCGCCCACCATTCCGGGGATGCGGCCCGGTGGGGAGCGCGACCGTCTCCCGGTGCACCGGGTCAGACCGGCCGGCAGGCGCAGGCTGTCGCGGTTCGTACTGGCGGCGTGTGTCGCGGGCGTGGCCGCGTTCGGCGGCTATGCGACATGGCAGCAGCGTCTGGCGGAGGACGCGCTGTCCCGAGCCGAGGCGTTGACGCGTCGGGCGGAGGCATCGACGCGCCAGGCGCGGGAGCAGGCCGGGCACCAGTCGGAGGCCCTGGCCGACGTGCTGGCCGCGCCCGACGTCCGGACCAGTTCCGCGACGCTCGGCAGCGCCGGTGCCACCGGCACGGTGGCCCTCTCCCACGACCGCGACCGCGCGGTGTTCCTGGCGACGGGGCTGCCGCGGCCGGATGCGGGCAAGGTGTACCAGCTCTGGTTCGCCGACGGCACGACGATGCGCCCTGCGGGGCTCCTCGCCTCCTCGGGCTCGGCGGAGACCGTCCTGATGGAGGGCGCGGTCGGCCCGGCGACGGGCATGGGCGTCACGGTGGAGCCCGCGGGGGGCTCGTCCCAGCCGACGTCCCAACCGCTGGCGCTGCTGGACTTCCCGTAGGGAGTGGTGGGGTGGATTGTCGGTGGGCCCGCACCCGGTGCGGGCCCACGGGAAACCCGCCCCGCATGTGACCACGAGGCCGCACGGTGCGGGGCACGCCCGGGAGCCGCCCCGCAGCCGCCGGTGGCCTACCCCACGGAGCTGTAGGCGACGACGCCGCGCAGCAACCCGTCCACCGCCTTGCGCGCCGTACGGGCCACCGTCGTGCCCTCGCCCGGGGCGGCCGCGGCGATCTGGCCCAGGACATCGATGACCTGCTTGCACCAGCGCACGAAGTCGCCCGCGGGCATCTCCGCCTCGCGCAGCACCTCGTCCAGGCTCTTCCCTGAGGCCCACTGGTACGCCGCCCAGGCGAAGCCCAGGTCGGGTTCGCGCTGGCCGACGCCCTCGGTCTGGCTGATCTTGAACTCTTCCTCGAGCGCGTCGAGGCGGCCCCAGATCCGCACCATCTCGCCCAGCGCGGCCTTTGCCTTCCCCGTGGGCAGCTTCGGCGCCACCGCGTCATCGGCCTGCCGTGCCTCGAAGACCAGCGCCGAGACACACGCCGCCAGTTCGGCTGGGCTCAGGCCCTCCCAGACGCGCTCGCGCAGGCACTCGCTGGCCAGCAGGTCCAACTCGCCGTACAGCCGGGCCAGGCGCCTGCCGTGCTCGGTGACCTCGTCTCCGCGGAGGTAGTCCATCTCGGTGAGCAGGCCGACGATCCGGTCGAAGGTACGGGCGATGGTGTTGGTGCGCCCCTCGATACGGCGCTCCAACTGCTGGGTGTCCCGCTGGAGGCGGTGGTAGCGCTCGGCCCAGCGCGCGTGGTCCTCGCGCTCGTCGCAGCCGTGACAGGGGTGGGAACGGATGTCCTTGCGGAGCCGGGCGATCTCGCGGTCGTCCGCCGCGACGGACCGGGGGTTGCGGTGCCGGTCGGGCACGATGTGCCCGGCCTTCGTCCGCAGTGCCGACGCCAGGTCACGGCGGGACTGCGGCGACCGGGGGTTGAAGGACTTGGGGATGCGCATCCGCTCCAGCGCCTCGACGGGAACCGGGAAGTCCATCGCCGCAAGCCGCTTGACCTGCCGCTCGGCGGTCAGTACGAGGGGCCTCGGCCCGTCGTGGTACTCGAAACCGCCCCGGTGGCCGTTGGACCGCCCTGCGGGCAGCCCGGGGTCGAGCACCAGCGCGAGACCCGCGAACTTGCCCGTCGGGACATGGATCACGTCGCCGGGCTTGAGCTTCTCCAGGGAGCCCGCCGCCGCGGCCCTGCGCTGCGCGGCGCCCTGCTTGGCCAGTTCGGTCTCGCGGTCCTTGAGATCCCGGCGCAGCAGGGCGTATTGCTCGAAGTCACCGAGGTGGCAGGTCATGCCCTCCCGGTAGCCGCTGAGGCCCTCCTCGTTGCGCTGGACCTGACGCGAGATCCCGACCACCGACTTGTCGGCCTGGAACTGGGCGAACGAGGTCTCCAGCAGTTCACGCGAGCGGTGCCGGCCGAACTGCTGCACCAGGTTCACGGCCATGTTGTACGAGGGCTTGAAGCTGGAGCGGAGCGGATAGGTGCGGGTACCCGCGAGGCCCGCGAGGGCCCCGGGGTCCATACCGCGCTGCCACAGCACCACGGCGTGGCCTTCGACGTCGATGCCGCGTCGTCCCGCCCGGCCGGTCAACTGGGTGTACTCGCCGGGGGTGATGTCCGCGTGCTGCTCGCCGTTCCACTTGACGAGCTTCTCCAGCACCACCGAACGCGCGGGCATGTTGATGCCCAGCGCGAGGGTCTCGGTGGCGAACACGGCCTTGACGAGGCCACGTACGAAGAGCTCCTCGACGACTTCCTTGAAGGTCGGAAGCATTCCGGCGTGGTGCGCCGCTATCCCGCGCTCGAGGCCTTCCAGCCACTCGTAGTAGCCGAGCACATGGAGGTCCTCGCCGGGGATGGCGGCCGTGCGCTGCTCGACGATCTCGCGCACCTTGTGGCGCGCCTCCTCGTCGTTGAGCCTCAGCCCGGCGTGGAGGCACTGCTGGACGGCCGCCTCGCACGCGGCGCGGCTGAAGATGAAGGTGATGGCCGGGAGAAGCCCCTCGGCGTCGAGGCGCTCTATCACCTCGGGCCGGGACGGCGTCCAGATACGGCTGCGCTGTCTGCGCTCACGCTCACGGTCGGCCTCGCGGACCATCTTCCCGCGCCTGCGGTCACGGGGGTTGTAGGTGCGCGAGTTCTCCGTCCTGGCCAGGCGGACCAGATCCGGGTTGACCTCGCGGCGTGATGCGCCGCGGCCTCCGTGGTCGGTCTCCTCCTCGAAGAGGTCGTACATCCGGCGTCCGGCCAGCACGTGCTGCCACAGCGGCACGGGGCGGGACTCCGAGACGATCACTTCGGTGTCACCGCGGACCGTGTCCAGCCAGTCACCGAACTCCTCCGCGTTGGACACGGTCGCGGAGAGCGACACCAGGGTCACGGATTCCGGGAGGTGGATGATCACTTCCTCCCAGACGGCGCCGCGGAAGCGGTCCGAGAGGTAGTGCACCTCGTCCATGACCACATGGCCGAGGCCGAGCAGCGACTGGGAGCCCGCGTAGAGCATGTTGCGCAGGACCTCGGTGGTCATGACGACGACCGGGGCCTCGGAATTGACGCTGTTGTCACCGGTGAGCAGGCCGACCTTCTCGGGGCCGTACCGCTTCACCAGGTCCGAGTACTTCTGGTTGGACAGCGCCTTGATGGGCGTGGTGTAGAAGCACTTGCGCCCCTGCGCGAGGGCGAGGTGCACGGCGAATTCGCCCACGATGGTCTTGCCCGAACCGGTGGGTGCCGCGACGAGCACGCCCTTGCCGGCCTCCAGGGCCCGGCAGGCCTCGATCTGGAAAGGATCCAGGTCGAAGTCGTACAGCTCGCGGAAGGGAGCGAGTGCGGTGGCCTGCTCGGCGGCACGGATCCGCGCCGCCGCGTATCGCTCAGCTGGTGAGAGGTCCTCTGTCATCTTGCTGTCGAGACTACCCGCCCCCACTGACAGTGAGCGCGATCATTAATCGACGCGGGATGCACCGCGCGCGGGCGCGTGCGGATCAGGTGATGTCGTCGTATCCGTTGACCCGGGGTGCTCTGCCGCCGTCGGCCTCACCGCTGGACTGTTCCGGAAGTGCCCGGGGGGAGGGGACGGCCTCGACTGCGCCGACGGCCTCGGGGACGAGGTCCAGCTCGGATGCCTCGTCGTCGCCCAGTTCGGCGTCCGGGTTCCTGCGCCGGCGGCGGGCGTCGTTGAGGAACGAGAAGCCGACGGCCAGGAAGTACAGGAGGGCCAGCGGTCCGGCCAGCAGCAGCATCGAGATCGGCTCGCCGCCGGGGGTGGCGATCGCGGCGAAGGCGGTGAGGCCGACGATCATCCCGCGCCACCAGCGGAGCATGCGCCGACCGCTGAGGACGTTCGTCATGTTGAGCAGGATCAGCAGCAGCGGGAGCTCGAAGGCCAGTCCGAAGACCAGCACCATGCGGGTGATCAGGTCGAGATAGTCGTCCAGCGGCAGCAGAGGCGTCGCGCCTGCCGGTGCGAAGCCCAGCATGATCTCGGCGGTCTGCGGCAGGATCGTGTAAGCCAGGTAGGCGCCGCCCAGGAAGAGCGGGACGCCGGCGGCCACGAAGCTGATCGCGTACCGCCTCTCGTGGCTGTGCAGTCCGGGCGCGACGAACGCCCAGAGCTGGTAGAGCCAGACAGGAGTGGCAGCCAGGACACCTGTCATCAGCGCGACCTTCAGCGCGATGGTGAAGGGCGAGAGCAGGCCGTTCGTGGTCATCTGGGCGCACAGCTGGCCATTGACCATGCGCACCTGGCCCGCGTCGCAGCCGACCGATTCCAGGATCGGCCGCATCAGGATCTCGAAGATCTCTTTCTGGAAGAAGGCCGCGACGACGGTGGCCACGGCGATCGCCAGAACCGACTTCAGCAATCGGTTACGCAGCTCACGCAGGTGCTCTCCGAGAGGCATCCGCCCCTCGGTGTCCTTCTCCTGCTTGCGGGCAGACTTGAGCAACCCACTTCCTCGTCTCGTGCGAAAACCGTCGGGATTTCGGGGAACCCTGAGAGCCGGGCCGGCTGGGTCAGCTCTGGGTCGTACGGTTCGGCTCGGAGACCGGGCGGCTGCTGGTCACATCGCCGGGAGCGGCCTGGATCGTCCGGGGCGCGTCCTGCGGGGCCGTCTGCTCGGTGGTGGTCTTGGGGGGCGTCTGGTCGCCGTCCTGCTTCATCGCCTTGGCCTCGCTCTTGAGGATGCGGGCGGACTTGCCGAGCGAACGAGCCATGTCGGGCAGCTTCTTGGCACCGAACAGCAGCAGGATGACCACGACGATCAGAAGGATCTCAAGGGGCTTCAGATTGCCGATCATGTCTGACTTCCTTCTCGCTGAGGCGGCTGGGGGGCGGGGCTGCCCACGATCGGACAGTCGTCCGATCACCACGGTGCATGCGATCGTAACCCGGCGAAGTAAACGCAGAGCAATGGCTGTGCATACTCACATTCGCGACCCGAACTGGCCGTCCGGCCCGCCACCGGAAGGGTACATCGCGGGCAGATCGACCGTATATGCGGGCTGCTACCGCCAGCTGCCGCCGGTACGCGCCAGTCGGGTCGTCGACTGCTCCAGGTCCTGTGCGGCGCGGTCGATCCGCTCGGTGGCCCTCATCACCTGCCGGGCCAGACGCTGGGCCTCCAGGAAGACGCGGATACCGAGTACCCCCAGGACGGCGACGCCGAGGAATCCCAGGGCGATGGCGAGCATGGGCCAGAACATACGCGGAACCTCAGGGGTGGCAGGAGGATCAGACGGTGGAGTGCAGGCGCAGCGTGCGCACACCGCCACCGGTGAGCAGTTCGACGATCCGCTCCCCCGCGGGCTTGCGCACGGCCGCCCCGCACTCGGTGCAGGTGAAGGAGTAGAACGTGGTCCGGCTGCTGGCGCCGATCGCCAGCCGCAGGGAGGCGGCGGAGAGCTCGAGACGGGAGCGGCAGTCGGGACAGGCGGCCTTGAACAGGACCGGAACCGACACCGGGGTCCTGGACGCCGAGATTCCGGACACTACGGACATATCTCCCCTCACTCCCACATCACTCCACTCATCAGTCGCGGTCGTCGGACCTGGCCGTGCCGTCGGACGGGGTAGCCCTGTCACCTCTGGCTCTCATACGCGGCGAGCGCTTCGGCCGCCACCCGCTGGGCACTGGCCGCCAGCTCGGGCGGGGAGACGATGCAGCCGTCCCGGCCCAGCCGCAGCCCGAGCCGGCGCAGCGACGCCGGGTCCGGGGTGCGCAGCGTGATCCGCAACCCGCCGTCCGGCAGTTCCTCCGCGCTGTCGTGGGGGTAGTACTCGGCCACCCAGCGTCCGCCGGGACCCACCTCGACCACGACCTCCGGGTCCTCGGCCGACGGCTGCACCAGCCCTTCCGAGAGATCGCGCAGTTCGATCTCCGGTGGCGCGGAGGCCTCGTCGAGCAGCCGGATCTCGGCGACCCGGTCCAGCCGGAAGGTGCGGCGCGCCTCCGACAGGTAGCACCAGGCCTCCATGTACGTATGCCCGACGGCGAACAGCCGGATCGGATCCACCTCGCGCTCCGTGAGCTCGTCGCGCGCCGGTGAGTAGTAGCGCAGCCACAGCCTGCGCCGCTCCGAGATGGCCCGGTCGACATCGGCGAAGACCCCACCCTCGGACTCGAAGATGACCGACAGCCGCGAGCTGGCACCCGCGGCCTCCCCGGCCGCCGCCTCCAGCTTGGCGGTGGCCCTCAGCAGCGCCTCGCGGTCGCCCTCACGCAGCCCGGGGAGGGTGGCGACGGCGCGCGCGGCGACCAGGAGAGCGGTCGCCTCGTCCGCGGCGAGTCGCAGTGGTTCGGCTGCTTCCGCCGCGAGGGCACCTGGGTTGCGCCACCAGATCCGGTCGCCGTCCGTGTCGATGTCCAGCAGGTCTCCGCCACGGAAGCTCGTACCGCACATGGGCAGCACATCGAGGTCGGAGATCAGCTCGTCCTCGGTGATCCCGAAGGCGCGGGCGACGTCCCCGACCCGCGCGCCGGGGCGTTCCCGCAGATAGGTCACCAACGAGAGCATCCGCCGGGTCTGGTCAATGGCGTTCGCGGCCATGGTCCTACGACTCCCCCTCAGCCCTTGGCCACGGCACGCAGCCGGTCGACCACATCGGCCCGCAGATCCGCGGGCTCCAGCACGACGACGTCCGGGCCGAACTCGACCAGCCAGGCGTCCAAGCCGTGCCCGTACGGAATCTCCAACTCGTCCCAGCCGTCGCCCAGTTCCCGGACCGCGGTGGCACGGGCGCGCAGCGGGTAGCCGGCGTCGGACCGCAGCTTGATCAGCGCGGACCGGGTCGCGACCTCCCCCGCCCAGCTCTCGACGGTCTCACGTACCGTCACCACATCCGGGACCGGCGCGGTGTACGCGCCCGCGCGGGAACGGACCTTGCCGGTGATCCTGGACAGCCGGAACACCCGCTCGGCACCGCGGTCCCGGTCCCAGCCCGCGAGATACCAGTGACCGCGCCAGCACTCCAGCGTCCATGGCTCGACATGGCGGGGCTCGGGACGGACCGCATTGGACTTCCGGTAGTCGAAGACGACCGGACGGTGGTCGCGGCAGGCCAGCATCAGCGGTTCGAAGGCGGCCTCGTGGACGGGGATACGCGGCTCGAGAGCGCTGTGCTGCGTCGCGTCGTACGCGCCTTCGGCCTCCGGCATTCCCGCGGCGCGCAGCTTCTGGAGCGCGCCGCTGGCCGCTCCGGCCAGTCTGGCCTGCTGCCAGACCTTGGCGGCCAGGCCCAGCGCCGCGGCCTCCTCTGCGTCGAGGGTGATGGGCGGCAGCCGGTTGGAGTCACGGCGGGCGAGATAGCCCACTTCTCCGTCGAGGTTCTCCACGGTGGCGATGATCAGGCCGAGTTCGCGCAGGTCGTCCTTGTCGCGCTCGAACATGCGGTTGAAGGCGTCGTCCGCACCCGCCTCGAGGTAGGCCTCGATGGATCCGCGCAGTTCGCGCTTGCTGAGCGGTCGCCGTGTACCGAGCAGACACAGCGCCAGGTTCATCAGCCGCTCGGCCTTGGCAATGGCCATCGACGCCCTTCCGCCCTTCCAGGGAGCTCACGGAGCCCTGAGTGTTCTCCGAGTCCTGTGATCGTCGAACCTACCGCTACGGGCTGTCGTGGCAAAAGCGTGGGCCCCCGCCTTGTCAGGCGGAGGCCCACTGTGACCGGTTGCGATCAGATCCCGACCAGGTCGCAGACGAAGATCAGCGTCTCACCGGGGCCGATGAGGCCGCCCCCGGCGCCGCGCTCGCCGTACGCGAGGTGCGCGGGGATGATCAGCTGGCGGCGGCCGCCGACCTTCATGCCCTGAACACCCTGGTCCCAGCCCTGGATGACCTGACCGACACCGAGCTGGAACCGGAGCGGGGTGCCGCGGTTCCAGGACGCGTCGAACTCCTCGCCGGTCGAGAAGGCCACGCCCACGTAGTGCACGGCAACCGTGTCACCGGCCTTGGCCTCGGGGCCGTCGCCCTCCCAGATTTCCTTGATCTCCAGGTCGGCCGGCGGCTCGCCACCCGGGAAGTCGATCTCGGGCTTCTCGATGTTCACTGCTGTGCTCCTCAAACTGATGAACTTCGCAACCGGGACAGTCTCACAGATCGGCGGACGGACCGCGCCTCAGACCGCGCCGACGATGTCGACCACGAAGACCAGCGTGTTCTTCGCGAGCTCGCTGGAGGGGTCGGCGCCGTAGCCGAGGGAGGGCGGAATCACCAGCAGGACCCTGTCCCCGACGTTCTTGCCGACAAGTCCCTTGTCCCAGCCTTCGATGACGGACCCGGTGCCGATCTGGAAGGCGGTCGCGCCTCCGTGGTCCCACGAGGAGTCGAACTTCTTGCCGTCCTCCCACTTGACCCCGGTGTACTGCGCGATCAGCCCCTGACCGGCCTCGACCTTGGGGCCGTTGCCCTTGATGAGCACCTGCTCCTTGAGCGTGGTGGGGGCCTTCTCACCCTTCGGGATCGTGATGGTGGCAGCCTTCTGCGCGGGAGCGCTCACCGTGGGCATACCGGGGGCGGGGGCCGCCTGCGTGCCCTTGACCTCGGCCTTGGAGTCGACCTTGGCCGCACCGTCCAGATCGACGACCCACACCAGCGTGTCGCTCGCCTTGATGCCCGACTGCGGGTTGAGGTTCTTGCCGATCAGGTCGCCGGCGGTGCCCTGGACGAGGACCCGGCTGCCTGCCTTCTTCCCCTCGACCGCGTCGATCACCTTGGGGGGCAGGTTCTGGCTCTGCTCGCCGAGCCGCTCCACCGGCTGGCGGTGCGCCGTGCTCGCACCGCCCTTCTCGGGGTACGTCCCACCGAGGTCGGCCGGGTCGTCCCACTTGCGCACGGTGTAGTCGACACGGACCCAGTCGCCCTTGGCGGCCTTGGCTCCGCTGCCCTCCGTGACGGTCTTCACCACGGTCTCGTCGGCGGGCTTCTCGTCCTTGGGAACGGAGATCTGGGGCTTCTCGCCGAACTTCCCCTTGACCTCGGCCACCCCTGCCACCGAGTCGTTCGATTCATCCGAACCGCACGCGCTTGCGAAAAGCAGGGCGGGCACGGCCAGCAGGGAGGCGATACGTCGCTTGGTGTTGTAGTTCATCAGTCCAACTGGGAGTCGAGGCCATGGGCAATGGCCGCCACTCTACGGTGTGCACTCCCCGCGGTCTTCGAAGCGCCGCCACAAGAGAAGCCGCCCGGTATCCCGGGACGGAAAGCGTCCTGGGCACCGGGCGGCACCTCTTCGGCCTGGCGGCTACATCCCCGCGATCAGCTTCTCCACGCGGTCGTCGACCGACCGGAACGGGTCCTTGCACAACACGGTCCGCTGCGCCTGGTCGTTGAGCTTGAGGTGCACCCAGTCGACGGTGAAGTCACGGCGCTGCTCCTGGGCACGGCGGATGAAGTCACCGCGGAGCCGCGCCCTGGTGGTCTGCGGGGGCACGGACTTGCCCTCGAAGATCTTCAGATCGTTGCAGATCCGGGCCGTCTGGCCCTTCTTCTCCAGGAGGTAGTACAGCCCACGGCGGCGGTGGATGTCGTGGTAGGCGAGGTCTATCTGAGCGACCCTCGGGTGGGACATCGTCATGTTGTGCTTGGCCCGGTACCGCTCGAGGAGCTTGTACTTGATCACCCAGTCGATCTCAGTCCCGATCCGGTCCAGGTCCTCCTGCTCGATGGAGTCGAGCGTACGGCCCCACAGCTCGAGCACCTGCTCGACGGTGCCGGAGCGGATCCCGCGGCGGTCCACGAAGTCCACGGCCTTGTCGTAGTACTCGCGCTGGATCTCCAGGGCGGATGCCTCGCGCCCGCTGGCCAGGCGCACCTTGCGTCGACCCGTGATGTCGTGGCTGACTTCCCGGATGGCCCTGATGGGGTTCTCCAGTGTCAGGTCCCGCATCACCGTGCCCGCCTCGATCATGCGCAGCACCAGGTCGGTGGCGCCGACCTTGAGCAGCATGGTCGTCTCGGACATGTTCGAGTCGCCGACGATGACATGCAGACGGCGGTAGCGCTCCGCGTCCGCATGGGGCTCGTCGCGGGTGTTGATGATGGGGCGGGACCGGGTGGTGGCGGAGCTGACACCTTCCCAGATGTGCTCCGCGCGCTGGCTGACGCAGTAGACCGCGCCCCGTGGGGTCTGGAGCACCTTTCCGGCACCGCAGAGCAGCTGACGGGTGACGAGGAACGGAATCAGGATGTCCGCGAGCCGGGAGAACTCCCCATGCCGGGCCACCAGGTAATTCTCATGGCAACCGTAGGAGTTTCCCGCCGAGTCGGTGTTGTTCTTGAAGAGGTAGACGTCGCCCGCGATTCCCTCCTCGTGCAGGCGGCGTTCGGCGTCGACGAGCAGACCTTCGAGAATCCGCTCTCCTGCCTTGTCGTGGGTGACCAGTTCGGTCACATTGTCACATTCCGGAGTGGCGTACTCAGGGTGCGACCCCACGTCGAGGTAGAGGCGGGCCCCATTCCGCAGGAAGACATTGCTGCTGCGGCCCCATGACACAACACGGCGGAAGAGGTACCGCGCCACTTCGTCAGGCGACAGTCGGCGCTGTCCCCTGAACGTGCACGTGACGCCGTACTCGTTCTCCAGCCCGAAAATTCGGCGGTCCATGACTGAACATTACGCCTGATGCCCTGTGCTGAAACCGGGTTCGACAGCACGGCTCAGATCAATTTCATCCCCTGACGCGATGTGTTCGCTCCGGCCGGGAACTGCGAGGACCCGTCCGGTGGCCAGCAGGACGAGCAGCGCGGCGATCCCGCCGGCCCCCGCCACCGCGAAGCCCGCGACGGTCCCGGCCAGTTCCACCGCGGGTCCTGCGGCGGCGGTGCCCACCGCCGTGCCGACGCCGAAGGTGGTCACAAGCCAGGAAAACGCCTCCGTGACGGTCCCCTGGGGAGCGTGCCCGTCGACCACGATGAACGCGCACGCGATCGCGGGCGCCAGGAACACACCGGCGACAGCGCTGAGGACGGCCATCGGCAGCACACCCGGGGTGAGCGTCAGTGGCAGATAGCCGAGCGCGAGCAGCGCCACGATGACCCGCAGCCTCCGTTCGGGGGCACCGGCCCACTGCCGGGCACCGTAGGCGACCCCGCCGACCAGGGCACCGAGTCCGAGGGCCGCCATCAGCCAGCCGTACACGGCGTCACCACCGTGGTCGTCGGCGTAGGCGATGGCGGCGACCGTGATGGAGCCCAGGGCGAGGCCGACGAAGAAGAACGACCCGAGCAGCGCGAGCAGACCGGGCGAGCGCAGGGCTCCCAGCCAGTGGGCCTCGCGGGGCGCCGAGCGCCAGTTCCTGGACGGCCCGGACACGATGACCGAGACCGTGCCCACCAGCCCCAGGACGTTGATGACGAGCAGCGCGGCGGCGGGCGAGAAGAGCGACACCAGCAGCGTCACCAGCAACGGACCGACGGTGAACATGATTTCCTGGGCTATCGCGTCCATCGCGTAGGCCCGGTGCACCCGCTCCTCGCGATGGCCCAGCACACTGGGCCACAGGGCGCGCAGCCCGCCTTCGAGCGGCGGGGTGAACACGCCCGCGACGGTCACCGCCGCGTACGCCACCGGCAGCGAGCCCAGGCCGACGACGGCGAGGAGCACCATGCCCAGTGCGGAGACGATCGCGGACGGCAGCTGGACGCGTGGCTGTCCGCGCAGGTCGACCAGCCGGCCGAGCAGGGGCTGCCCCACGGCGGTGGCCAGGCCGTAGACGGCGGTGAGTGCCCCCGCGAGCGCGTAGCTGCCGCCCTCGGCGCGGATGAACAGGACGATCGCCACATGCGCGGTGGCGTTCGGCAGGCGGCCCACAAGGGTGCCCGTGAGGAGGCGTGCGGCATGCGGCGCCTTGAGGATCTCTGCGTACCCGGACGCTCCCGCGGCCATGTCCCGCCTTTTCGTTCAGGGAGTTTTACGTATAACTCTCGCTCCGTCATACGTACCATGAGCCCAGGCCACGAGTCCACCCGTGGCGCACGACATCAGGCGGAGGCGAGTGTGCAGCGGCCGACCAGCAGAGACGTGGCACGGGCCGCAGGGGTCTCACAGGCCACGGTCTCCCTCGTCCTGGGCGACAAGTGGCGGGGCCGGGTGTCCGAGCGCACCGCCCTCCTGGTGCGGCAGGCGGCACAGGAACTCGGCTACCGCCCCAACCTGGCGGCGCGCAGCCTGCGGCTCGGCCGCACCCGCACGGCCCTGCTCGTGGTGCCCGCACTGACCAATGAGTTCTTCGCCCGGGTGCACGCGGGCGCGGCCGGTGTCGCGGCAGAGCATGACTTCGGCGTCGTGCTCTATCCCTCGCCCGAAGGAATCGGCCCCGCGAAGGACCCCTTCGCCTCGGCCCGGTCCGCGCTGGACGGGGTGATCGCGTCCTCCATGGCGGCAGGGGCGCTGAAGGCGATCCGCGGCACCGATCTGCCGCTGGTGATGCTCGACAGCGATCCGGCTGATCCGGGCTCCGCGGCGCAGGTCAACCTCGATATCGCCGGTGGCATGCGGCAGGTGACGGACCATCTGGTGGCTCTGGGGCACCGGGAGTTCGTCCACCTGGCGTCGGCGATCCCGTCCTGGACCTTCGAAGTACGCGCCCGCGCCCTGGATGAGGCGGCACGCGACGTCCCCGGGGCCTCACTGCTACGGGTCCCGTCACCGCTCGACGTGGACGGCGCCCGAGCGGCGGCCGAGCGCGCCCTGACCGTCGTCCCTGGCCGGCCCCGCCCGACGGCCCTGGTCTGCGACGACGACATCGTCGCCGCAGGCGCCTGCAAGGCGGCACGGCGGCTGGGTCTGCGGGTGCCGGAGGATGTCTCGGTGACCGGCTTCGACGATATGACGCTGGCGACGGCGCTGGAGCCCGAGCTCACGACCGTCCGCCTGCCCGCGGAACAGGTGGGCGCGGCGGGCATGTCCGCGCTGCTGTCCGTCCTCGCGGGCCGCACCCCCGCCCCTGGGGACCTCCCGGTCACCCTGGTCCCCCGCGCCTCCACGGGCCCGGCGCCCCGTTGACACATCGACGGGCGCGTGCTTCGCGGCGCGCCGTGCCCCGCTCCGCGGGCCGGAGGGCGGCACACCGTGGGACCCGCCCGCCCCGCACCGGTGCGGGCACACCGGTGCGGCGGGGCAGGGTGAGGCGGCTACTCCTCGCCCTCGGAACCCTCCGCGTCGGAGGGGATCTCCGTGGGTGCCGAGGCCGCGTCGTCCGCCTGGAGCAGCCGCGACAACTGCCGCCCCACGATCCGCTTGAACTTCCGCGCCTGCGGCCGTGTGCGGTCCAGGATCGCCACCTCCAGCCGCTCCGCGGGGATCTCCCGCTCCGAGCCGTTGGTGTCCCGGGACAGCGCCTGCACCGCCAGCTTCAGGGCTTCCGCGAGGGACATCCCGTCGCGGTGCCGCTGGTCCAGGAAGTTGCTGATCTGCTCCGCGTTGCCGCCGACCGCCACCGAGCCGTGCTCGTCCACGATCGAGCCGTCATGCGGGAGCCGGTAGATCTGGTCGCCCTCGGGTGAGGTGCCGACCTCGGCGACGACCAGCTCCACCTCGTACGGCTTCTCGCCGGCGCTGGAGAAGATCGTGCCGAGGGTCTGGGCGTAGACGTTGGCCAGTCCACGGGCGGTCACATCGTCGCGGTCGTAGGTGTATCCACGCAGATCGGCATAGCGCACACCACCGATCCGCAGATTCTCGTACTCGTTGTACTTCCCGGCGGCGGCGAAGCCGATCCGGTCGTAGATCTCGCTGAACTTGTGCAGGGCACGGGACGGGTTCTCACCGACGAAGACAATGCCGTCGGTGTACTGGAGGACCACCAGGCTCCGGCCACGTGCGATGCCCTTGCGGGCGTACTCGGCCCGGTCGGCCATGGCCTGCTGGGGTGAGACATAGAACGGCGTCGACACCGGCTATCCGTCCCTTTCTGTCAGGGGCAAGTGGGTCAGAGCAGCGAGGCGCGCGGGCCGTCGGGCTGCGCGAGGCGATGCTCGAGGATGGTGCGGGCGATCTCACCCGTCTCGTCGTCGCCGAGCCTGCGGAAGCCTTCGTCATTGATGACCGTGACGATCGGGTAGATCCGGCGTGCCACGTCCGGTCCGCCCGTCGCCGAGTCGTCGTCCGCCGCGTCGTACAGGGCCTGGACGACCAGAGTGACGGCCTGCTGCTCCGTCAGGTCTTCGCGGTAGAGCTTCTTCATGGCACCGCGCGCGAAGATGGAGCCGGAGCCGGTGGCCGCGTAGCCGTGCTCCTCGGAGCGGCCGCCCGTGACGTCGTACGAGAAGATGCGGCCCTTCTCGCGGTCGATGTCCCAGCCGGCGAAGAGCGGCACCACGGCGAGGCCCTGCATGGCCATGCCGAGGTTGCTCCGGATCATCGTGGAGAGGCGGTTCGCCTTGCCCTCCAGGGAGAGCTGTGTGCCCTCGACCTTCTCGAAGTGCTCCAGCTCGAGCTGGAAGAGTTTCACCATCTCGACCGCGAGTCCCGCGGTGCCCGCGATGCCCACCGCCGAGTACTCGTCCGCGGGGAAGACCTTCTCGATGTCCCGCTGGGCGATCATGTTGCCCATGGTCGCCCGCCGGTCACCGGCGAGCACCACGCCGCCGGGGAAGGACGTGGCGACGATCGTCGTGCCGTGGGGTGCTTCGACCACGCCCTGCACCGGGGGCAGGACGCGGTTGCCCGGGAGAAGCTCCGGGGAGTGGTCGCCCAGGAAGTCCATGAACGACGAGGAGCCGGGCGTCAGGAAGGCTGCCGGCAGACGCCCGGTGCTACGAGTGTTGGCTTCCACGCGTTTCCTTCCGAATTGGCGGCGGCCCGCCACCGGGGCCGGGCCGATCTTGCACGCTGTGCACGGACCCTACCCGTGCCGTCGCCGGTCATCCGTCCGTGTGCGGCCGACCCTGGGGGCCGGCCGCGACGGACGGACAATCGGGGGTGCCCCCGACCGTTTCAGGGGGTGCTACTCGCCGCCCTTTTGGACGAAGGAACGCACGAAGTCCTCGGCGTTCTCCTCCAGGACGTCGTCAATCTCGTCCAGCACGGAGTCGACATCGTCCGACAGCTTCTCCTGGCGCTCCTTGAGGTCCTCGGAGGCCTGCGCGTCCTGCGCCTGCTCCTCGACCTCCTCGGTGGAGCGTGTGGCCCGCTGCTGTCCGCCGCCGGTGTCCTTGGTTGCCATATCCCTCACCCCGCTCGGTTTGCCCGTTTGGTTGGCTCACTCAAGATCAGACCCTACAAGCAGGGTCTGACATCGGCCCCGCACTTTCCTCAACGTCCGGGGGTTACCGCAATGATTCCCGGACGGCGACCATTTCAGCCCCCGGAGAGGACCCGGACCAGGTCTTCGGCGGTGCGGCACCGGTCGAGCAGCTCTTTCACATGGTTTCGGGTGCCTCTGAGGGGCTCCAGCGTGGGGACTCGTTGCAGAGAGTCACGACCCGGCAGGTCGAAGATCACGGAGTCCCAGGAGGCCGCGGCGACGTCGTCCGCGTACTGTTCGAGACAGCGACCGCGGAAGTACGCCCTGGTGTCCTCAGGGGGCTTACTCTCGGCCCTCTCGACATCGGCCTCGTCCAGGAGCCGCTTCATCTTGCCGCGGGCCACCAGACGGTTGTACAGGCCCTTGTCAGGGCGTACGTCCGCGTACTGGAGGTCCACGAGGTGCAGGCGTGCCGCGTCCCAGTCCAGACCGTCACGGCGCCGGTAGCCCTCGAGGATCTCCCGTTTGGCGATCCAGTCCAGCTCTCCCGACAGGCTCATCGGATCGTTCTCGAGCCGGTTGAGGGTGTCCTCCCAGCGGGACAGCACGTCCTTGGTCTGCTCGTCGGCATCCACGCCGAAGCGCTCCTCGACGTACTTCCTGGCGAGCTCGAAGTACTCCATCTGCAGCTGGACACCCGTGAGTGTCCGACCGCTGCGCAGAGTGATCACGCGCTTCAGGGTGGGGTCGTGGGAAACCTGGTGCAGGGTGCGCACGGGCTGGTCGACCGCCAGGTCCACGTTGATGAAGCCGTCCTCGATCATGGACAGCACGAGTGCGGTCGTGCCGAGCTTGAGGTAGGTCGAGATCTCGGAGAGGTTGGCGTCGCCGATGATCACATGCAGTCGGCGGTACTTCTCGGCGTCGGCGTGCGGCTCGTCCCTGGTGTTGATGATCGGGCGCTTGAGCGTGGTCTCCAGGCCGACCTCGACCTCGAAGTAATCGGCCCGCTGACTGATCTGGAAGCCGTGCTCACGGCCGTCCTGGCCGATTCCCACCCGTCCGGCGCCGGTGACCACCTGCCGGGACACGAAGAACGGCGTGAGGTGCCGCACGATGTCCGAGAACGGGGTCTCCCGCTTCATCAGGTAGTTCTCGTGCGTGCCGTAGGACGCGCCCTTGTTGTCGGTGTTGTTCTTGTACAGGTGGATCGGCTGGGCACCGGGGAGCTGTGCGGCCCGCTCGGCGGCCTCCGCCATGATCCGCTCGCCGGCCTTGTCCCAGAGGACGGCGTCACGGGGATTGGTCACCTCGGGGGCGCTGTACTCGGGGTGCGCATGGTCGACGTAGAGCCTGGCGCCATTGGTGAGGATGACATTGGCCAGACCGATGTCCTCGTCCGTGAGCTGGCTGGAGTCGGCGGCCTCGCGGGCGAGGTCGAAGCCGCGGGCGTCCCGCAGCGGGTTCTCCTCCTCGAAGTCCCAGCGGGCACGCCGTGCCCGGTGCATCGCCGCCGCGTAGGCGTTGACGATCTGGGACGAGGTGAGCATGGCATTGGCGTTCGGGTGGCCGGGGACGGAGATCCCGTACTCCGTCTCGATGCCCATTACTCGCCGTACGGTCATGCGGCCCTCCTTGCCCGGCGGCGCTCCCGTCTGGGGGCGGCGCTCAAGTACCGCTCGGTCTCCGGTGCGTGTGCGGTGCCCGTCCCCGCACCGCGCGGGCCCGGCGGTACCGACGAGCCTAGAACGCCTCTGCGCTGGTGGGGAGATCAATTCGGTATTGCTCTGTGTGGTGCGATTACCCGCCCGCGGCCCCTGGGAAAGCAGGCGGCTGCGGATGCCCTCCCCCGCTTTCGGCGGGGGAGCCTGAGGACATCCGCAGCCGAGCTGCGTTTTACAGGTACTGACCGGTGTTGGCCACCGTGTCGATGGAGCGTCCGGTGTCCGCGCCCTGCTTTCCGGTGACAAGGGTGCGGATGAACACGATCCGCTCGCCCTTCTTTCCGGAGATCCGGGCCCAGTCGTCCGGGTTGGTGGTGTTCGGCAGGTCCTCGTTCTCCTTGAACTCGTCCACGCACGCCTGGAGGAGGTGGGCGACCCGCAGACCCTTCTGGTTCTGGTCGAGGAATGCCTTGATCGCCATCTTCTTGGCCCGGTCGACGATGTTCTGGATCATGGCGCCGGAATTGAAGTCCTTGAAGTACAGGACTTCCTTGTCGCCATTGGCGTACGTGACCTCCAGGAAGCGGTTCTCCTCGGATTCCGCGTACATCTGCTCGACGACGGACTGGATCATGCCCTGCACCGCCGCCTCCTTGGAGCCGGTGTGCTCCGAGACGTCGTCCGCGTGCAGTGGCAGCGTCGGCGTGAGGTACTTCGCGAAGATGTCCTTCGCCGCCTCGGCGTCGGGCCGCTCGATCTTGATCTTGACGTCGAGCCGCCCCGGCCGCAGGATCGCGGGGTCGATCATGTCCTCTCGGTTGGACGCACCGATCACGATGACGTTCTCCAGGCCCTCCACACCGTCGATCTCGGCGAGCAGCTGCGGGACGATGGTGTTCTCCACGTCCGAGCTGACACCGGAGCCACGGGTCCGGAACAGCGACTCCATCTCGTCGAAGAAGACGATGACGGGGGTGCCCTCGCTGGCCTTCTCCCGCGCACGCTGGAAGACCAGGCGGATGTGCCGCTCGGTCTCGCCGACGTACTTGTTGAGAAGCTCCGGTCCCTTGATGTTGAGGAAGTAGCTCTTGCCCTGCGGCTGCCCGGTCACCTCCGCGACCTTCTTGGCAAGAGAGTTGGCGACCGCCTTGGCGATCAGCGTCTTCCCGCAGCCGGGCGGGCCGTAGAGCAGGATGCCCTTCGGCGGGCGCAGTTCGTGCTCCCGGAAGAGGTCCGGGTGGAGGTACGGGAGCTCGACCGCGTCGCGGATCATCTCGATCTGGTTGCCCAGACCGCCGATCTTGTCGTAGTCGACGTCCGGGACCTCTTCGAGGACGAGCTCCTCGACCTCGCTCTTGGGCACGACCTCGTAGACGTAGCCGGACCTGGGCTCGAGCAGCAGGGCGTCGCCGGGGCGGATGGTGGCGTCCAGCAACGGCTCGGCGAGCCGTACCACCCGCTCCTCGTCGGTGTGCCCGATCACCAGGGCGCGCTCGCCGTCCTCGAGGATCTCCTTGAGGGTGACGATGTCCCCGGTGCGCTCGAATTCCATGGCCTCGACCACGTTGAGCGCCTCGTTGAGCATGACTTCCTGGCCGCGCCGGAGCTCGTCGAGCTCGACGCTTGGGCTGACGTTCACCCGGAGCTTGCGGCCCCCGGTGAAGATGTCGGCGGTGTCGTCCTCATTGGCCTGCAGGAAGACACCGAAGCCGGCCGGTGGCTGTGCGAGCCGGTCGACCTCCTCCTTGAGGGCCACGATCTGATCGCGGGCCTCACGGAGCGTGTTCGCCATGCGTTCGTTCTGAGCGGAAACGCCGGCCAGGTTTGTCTGCAGCTCGACGATCCGCTCTTCGAGAATCCTCGTATGACGCGGAGAGTCGGCGAGCTTGCGGCGCAGGACGGCGATCTCCTGCTCAAGATAGGCAACCTGGCCGGCAGGGTCATCAGACCCCCGTCCCGGCCGGAAGCCGCGGTTGTTGTCGTCGTCGTGGGCTGCCACGGTCCTCACCTCCTCCAAGGGGAGCTGGACGCTTCCTGACCCTACCTGGGTGGGTGGAGATTGAAACCCCTAGATCACAAAGACGGAAGGGGTGTGTCCGATCTTCACCCTTGCGCTTCCCCTCACGCCAGGTGAATACCCACCCATCAACATCGGAAAGCGGGCGGTTGTATCGTCGGAACGGTCAACACCCGTCAGGGCTGGCACCTATTGATACACACCGCGCAGGAACGGCAGGCGACATGAACGAGGCTCTCGAAGTCTGGATCGACCAGGACCTCTGCACCGGCGACGGGATCTGCGTGCAGTACGCCCCCGAGGTCTTCGAGCTGGACATCGACGGACTCGCGTACGTGAAGAGCGCGGACGACGAGCTGCTGCAGGACCAGGGGGCCACAACGCCCGTGCCGCTGCCGCTGCTGACGGATGTCATCGACTCCGCCAAGGAGTGCCCGGGCGACTGCATCCACGTGCGGCGGGTCACCGACAAGGTCGAGGTGTACGGCCCCGACGCCGAGTAGCACCGGGACGGAACGGAGAGCGACCGGTCAGGCGCCGTCCGTGACGGAGGCGGGCTGCCGGGACTCCACGAACTTCCCGCCCCGCCACTGCCACTTGACCTGCTCCTGCTCGTCCGGGCAGCAGCGCGGGACGTCGGGCGACGAGTAGCCGAGGACGGTGGCCGTGACGACGCCGTCACGAACGGCGAAGGCGCTCACGCTGAGCCGCTCGGCCGGGTCGACCAGAGTGGCCACGACGCGTGGGGCACCGGTGGACGACCGTGCGATGACGTAGACACCGCTCGGCGGGGTGCCCGAGCCCGCTTCACAGCGGGCCACCACTGCGGTCTCGGGGCCGCCGTCGCCGTCGAGATCCCCCGATGCCTTCCGCACGACTGCCGCTCCCGCTCCGCCGCACTCGAGGGGCAGGTCCACCAGGCCCGGGTCAGGCGCTGCGGCAGGCGCCGCGGCGGTGACCGTCTCCGCGCCTGACTGGTTCGCTTTCGCGGTGCCCGGCTCGAGCAGGCCCGCACCCGCGACCACTGCGGCCATCGCCGTCGCTGTGGCGAGCCAGTGCACCGGGCGGGCGGCGGTGTGCGCGAGGTCCGGAAGCGTCGCGGAGGTCTGCACGCGAGGTGTCTCCTGAGCGGCTGTACGGGCTGTGCCGGTGCGAACCGGCACGGGGAGGCGTACGCATCGTGCCACACGTCACAGGGGCCGGGAACATCGGGGCAGGCAATGCCAACGTAAAGCCGCCGCCGTCGAGTTCTCCCGGGCGGGCAGGAACTCGACGGCGGCGGCCATGCGTTGTGGGTGGTTTCAGCCCTTGTTGGGGCCTTCGTAATCCTCGCCGTACGCGCCCTTGGCGGGGCGACGGCGGCGCATCGGGGGCTCCACCCCGTCCGCGAGCCGGCGGGCGGTCACCAGGAAGCCGGTGTGGCCGATCATCCGGTGGTCCGGGCGCACCGCGAGGCCCTCCACGTGCCAGTTGCGGATCATGGACTCCCAGGGCTGCGGCTCGGCGTAGCAGCCGATCTCGCGGATGGACTCCACGGTCCTGGCGAGCTGGGTGGTCGTGGCCACGTAGCAGCACAGGATGCCGCCCGGGACGAGGGCCTTGGAGACGGCCTCCAGGCACTCCCAGGGAGCCAGCATGTCCAGGATCACGCGGTCGACGTCCGCGTCCGAGAGGTTGTCCTGGAGGTCGCCGACGGTGAGCGTCCAGGCGGGGTGGGGCCCCCCGAAGTAGCGCTCGACGTTCGCCTGGGCGATCTCGGCGAAGTCCTCCCGGCGCTCGTACGAGTGCAGCATGCCCTCGTCGCCGATGGCCCGCAGCAGGAAGCTGCTCAGTGAGCCTGAGCCCACACCCGCCTCGACGACGCGTGCGCCGGGGAAGATGTCGGCGAACGCCAGGATCTGCCCCGCGTCCTTGGGGTAGACCACGGCGGCGCCGCGGGGCATGGACAGGACGTAGTCGGGGAGCAGGGGGCGCAGCGCCAGATAGGCGACGTTTCCCGTGGTACGGACGACACTGCCCTCGGGGGCGCCGATCAGCTCGTCATGTGGGAAGGAACCCTTGTGGGTGTGGAAGTTCTTCCCAGCTTCGAGCGTGAACGTGTAGTGGCGTCCCTTGGGGTCGGTGAGCTGGACCTGGTCCCCGACCTTGAAGGGCCCGCGACGGCGGGCGGCACCGGTCGGTTCGGACATGTAACAAGACTACCGGCTGTTTCTCAGCCGGATGGACGGGCCATCGCCTTGACGAAAGCGCGTTCGACGTCCGCCGTGGAGAGGACGCCGTAGATCTCGCCGCTCTCCTCCACGACGAGGTACTCGGTGGCGGGCGCCGCGCGGAGGCGGTCGAGGAGGGCCTCGCCGGCGAGTTCGGCGGGGACCCGCATGCCGTCGGTGAGCTCCTGGGCCAGGCCGCTGACGGCGACCCAGGGCCGGCGGTGCTGGGGGACGCCGACGATCGCGGTCTCGCGGACCAGGGCGGTGGGGTTGCCGTGACCGTCGACGACCACGAGAGCGCGGGCTCCGGCCTCGTTGGCGCGGCGGAGCGCCTCGGACAGCGGGGTGGCCGACTCGACCGGGACCGCCCGGCGGGTGAGGGTGCGGGCGCTCAGCTCGGGCAGGTGCTCGCGGAGCCGGGCCATGCGCAGGCTGTTGCCTGCCCCGGTCCAGATGATGGCGGCCAGGATCGCGGCGAGCAGGGCGTCGGTGACGGTCTCCATGCCGCCGATGTCCTCGGTGGGGTTGCCGAGGGCTCCCGTGTGGGTCAGCAACGGGAGACCGACCAGCACCGCGATGGCGAGCGCCCGGCCGACCCAGGCGGCGGCGATGGTGCCGCTCATCGGCTTTCCGGTGATCTTCCAGACGACCGCGCGCAGCATCCGGCCGCCGTCCAGGGGGAGCCCGGGCAGCAGGTTGAAGGCGGCGACGATCAGGTTGGAGATCATCAGCCCGGCGAGCAGTACTCCCGGGACGGTGCCGGGTTCCACGGCCCGGACGGCGGCGTAGAAGATCCCCGCGAGCACCAGCGAGAGCAGCGGGCCGACGAAGGCGAGCACGAACTCCCGGCCGGGTGTCTCGGACTCCTTCTCGATCTCGGACACACCGCCGAAGAACTGGAGCTGGATACGGCGCACCGGCAGTTTGTAGCGGAGCGCGACGATGGTGTGTGCCAGCTCGTGGACGAGCACGGAGGCGTAGAAGGCGACGGCGAAGAACAGCGACACGAGGTAGCGTGCGTTGCCCAGTTCCGGCAGCACGCGCTCCAGTTGGCCGCCGAAGACCCAGGTGATGAGGGCCGCGACCAGGAACCAGCTGGGGGCGACGTAGACGGGCACGCCGAAGGGGCGGCCCATGAGGATGCCGCCTCCGGGCTCCTCGGAGCGCCGCTGCCCGTTCCCCGTGGGCACGGCTCCGTCAGCCCGCCCCGCTCCCCCGGTTTCTCCGGCTTTCCCCGTGCCGGACCGCGGGCGCGTGTGCTCGCCGCTCTCGTCGTCCTTGTTCACGGGTTCCCTTCGGTGCGTTCGTGACAGTCGTTGCGGGCGTTGCAGGCATTGCCGTCGCTCACCCGATCATGCGGGCAAGAAGGTCTGCCGTCGATGGTATGCCGCTCGCTGTCAGTGGCGAGCCGTAGGGTCTTTGTCATGAGTACGAGTCAGCCGCCCGTTCCGGAAGGGCCACCGCCCGCCCAGCAGGCTCCCGCGCCGGTCCTGGAGGACCAGCCGTCGGCGGCGGACGGCCACCCGTCGCCGCCGGATTCCGGCCCTTCGGCGCCCGAGAGCCGGCCGCCTGCCTCGCTGTCGCCCTCGCGGGCGAGCGATTTCATGCAGTGCCCGCTGCTGTACCGCTTCCGGGTGATCGACAGGCTGCCGGAGAAGCCGAGCGAGGCTGCGACCCGGGGCACCCTGGTGCATGCCGTCCTTGAGCGGCTGTTCGACGCCCCGGCTGCCGAGCGCACACCGCCGAGGGCGAAGTCCCTGATCCCGGGGCAGTGGGACCGGCTGCTGGAGTCACGCCCCGAGCTCGGCGGGCTGTTCGCCGACGATCCGGACGGCGAGCGGCTGGCGCGCTGGATGTCGGATGCCGAGCGGCTGGTGGAACGCTGGTTCGCGCTGGAGGATCCGACGCGTCTCGAGCCGGCGGAGCGCGAGCTGTTCGTCGAGGCGGAGCTGGATTCGGGGCTGCGGCTGCGCGGGGTGATCGACCGGGTCGATGTGGCGCCGACGGGCGAGGTGCGGATCGTCGACTACAAGACGGGCAAGGCGCCCCGGCCCGAGTACAGCGAGGGCGCACTGTTCCAGATGAAGTTCTACGCGCTGGTGGTGTGGCGGCTGAAGCACGTCGTGCCGCGGCGGCTCCAGCTGGTGTATCTGGGCAGCGGTGAGGTGCTGACCTACGACCCGGTCGCGGCGGATCTGGAGCGGGTGGAGCGCAAGCTGCTGGCGCTGTGGGACGCGATCGTCCGGGCCACGGAATCCGGTGACTGGAGGCCGCGGCCGTCGAAGCTGTGCGGTTGGTGCGATCACCAGGCACGGTGCCCGGAGTTCGGCGGCACCCCGCCCGTCTACCCGCTGCCCCTGGTGCCGTCTCAGCCCTCGCCCGGCGGAGAGGTCTAGCCGGACGGCTCCCGAAGCTGGCCGGAAAGTGCCCGAAGCCCTGCTCGTCCGGCGAGCAGGGCAGAATGGGGCCGGTCTAGCGAAGGAGATCCCGTGGCTATCCGCGTCCTACTGGTCGATGATCAACCGCTGCTGCGTACCGGCTTCCGGATGATCCTGGAGGCGGAGCAGGACATCGCGGTGGTCGGTGAGGCCGGGGACGGTCTTCAGGCGCTGGATCAGGTGCGGGCGCTCCAGCCCGATGTGGTGCTGATGGACATCCGGATGCCGCGGATGGACGGGGTCGAGGCCACGCGGCAGATCACCGGTCCGGGACGGGACGGCCCGGCGAAGGTGCTGGTGCTGACCACGTTCGACCTGGACGAGTACGTGGTGGAGGCGCTGAAGGCGGGGGCGAGCGGCTTTCTGCTGAAGGACGCGCCCGCGAATGAGCTGGTGCAGGCGATCCGGGTGGTCGCGGCGGGTGAGGCGATGCTCGCGCCGAGCATCACGCGCCGGCTGCTGGACAAGTACGCGGGGCATCTGCCGTCGGGTGAGGAGCCCGTGCCGGACACCCTGCACACGCTGACCGAGCGCGAGGTCGAGGTGCTGAAGCTGGTCTCCCGCGGCCTGTCGAACGCGGAGATCGCCGCGGATCTGTTCGTCAGCGAGACGACGGTCAAGACCCATGTGGGCCATGTGCTGACGAAACTGGGGCTGCGGGACCGCGTGCAGGCCGCGGTGTACGCGTACGAAAGCGGTCTGGTGCGTCCCGGCGCGCAGTAGGTTTCCGGACAGGCCGCCGCTCGGACGGCCACTGGGGAGGGGCTCGGACCGCGCATCC
>NZ_JBHWIW010000033.1:0-81623 GCF_042731955.1 Streptomyces sp. NPDC059828
CGTACGGCGGTGGAGGAGTTGCTGTGCGGTCTGTTCGCCGATCTGCTGGGGCGTGAACAGGTCGGTATCGACGACGACTTCTTCGACCTCGGCGGTGACAGCATCACCTCGATCCGCCTGGTGTCGAGGGCCCGCGCGAAAGGCGTGGTGATCTCCGCACGCGAGGTGTTCCGGTACAAGACCGTCGCGGGACTGGCCGCACACGCACGGCAGCGGCCGCCGAGGACGGCGCCGCCCGGGGCCAGGCGCGGAAGGACGGGGATGCAGCCGGTTTCTCAGGGCCCCGCCGGCGCGATCGGCCTCCCGGGCCCGGACGGCCCTGTGCCACTGACCCCGATCATGCGCTGGCAGCGTGATCGCGGTGGCCCGGTCGACGGCTTCCACCAGCATGTACTCGTCCGCACCCCCGCGAGCCTGGCGCTGCCGCGGCTGCGCGCGGTGCTCCAGTCGCTGCTCGACCGGCACGACGCCCTGCGAATGCGCCTGCGCCGGACCCCGGAATGGCGGCTCGACATCCTGCCGCGCGGGGCGGTCACGGTGGACGAGCGCATCGTCCGTGTGGCGGTCGGCGGTTCCGGCTCCGCTACCGGCATCGGAGGAGCGGACTGGGAACGTACGGTGCGCGTCCAGGCCGACCTGGCGCGCCGACGGCTCGCACCGGGTACCGCGAACATGCTCCAAGCGGTGTGGTTCGACGCGGGACCGGGGCGCCCCGGGCGCCTGCTCCTCCTGATCAACCATCTGGCCGTGGACGGTGTCTCCTGGCGGATCCTGCTCCAGGACCTGCGCTCCGCCTGGAGCGAGCCGGATGAGCCGGATGAGCCGAGCGGAACGGCGGCAGGGCCGGCGGGGACCACGGTCTCCTTCATGGAATGGGGCAGCCGACTGGAGAAGACCGCTCTGGAGCGGACAGGTGAACTCCCCCTCTGGAAGCGGGTACTGGAAGGGGCGGGCGAGCTGATCGAAGGCTCCGCCGTGCTGCCTGGAAGGGACGTCCTGAGCACCCAGGCCACCGTTGCCCGCGTGCTGTCGGCAGCGCATACGGAAGCCCTGTTGACGCGGCTGCCCGCACGGCTCGGCACCGGCGCCAACACGGTCCTGCTCGCCGCGCTGGGCCTCGCCGTGCGGGGCTGGCGCGCCGCACACTTCCCGCAGAGCACCGCGCCGTTCCTGGTGGACGTGGAAGGCCATGGCCGCGAGGAGATCGCGGACGACCTCGACATCTCCGCCACCGTCGGGTGGTTCACCAGTATGTTCCCCGTCCGCCTCGACACACGGCGCCATGACCCGTACGACGCCCTGCGCGCCGTACGGGAACAGCTGGACGCCATGCCGGACAAGGGGCTCGGCTACGGCCTGCTGCGCCATCTCAACCCGGACACCGCACCCGTGCTGGAGCGGCTGCCCCGGGGGCAGATCCTCTTCAACTACCTCGGCAGGTTCGACCGCCCCGACGACACCGAGTGGGCGCTGGCATCCGAAGCCGGGGCGGTCGGCAGTGGAGGCGACCCCGACATGCCGCTCACCCATCCACTGGAGGTGTCCGTCGTCGCGCTCCGGCGAACGGGCGGCCCCGAGCTGCACATCACCTGGGCGTACGCGTCCCATCTGCTGGAGCGGCACCGGGTCGAGGACCTGGCCGACCGATGGCTTGAGGCGCTCGACCGGCTGGCCGGGCACGCCGCCTCGGCCGTGGAAGGGGGAGCAACCGCATGACACGGCCACAGCGGGAAGAACACCGACAGGGCCGGACGCCCGCGCCGCTCCAGCAGGGCCTGTTCTTCCACACCGCCTTCGACGATGACGGGCAGGACATCTACACGATCCAGCTGACCCTCGACATCGAGGGCGCGTTGGATCCGGCCGCGCTGCGCCAGGCCTGCCGAGCGCTGTTGCGCCGGCACGACTCCCTGCGTTCCGGCTTCCGCACCGACCCGGCCGGGGATGTCGTACGGTTCGTGCTTCCCGAGGCGCCACTCGCCTGGCGCGAACTCGAACTCGAACTCGACGTCGACCTCCAACCCGGCCCGGAGGGAGGCGACGTCGTCGAATCGGCGGCCATGCGACGCGCGGCGGACGAGGAACGTCAGCGGCGATTCGATCTCGGCGCGCCGCCCCTGGTCCGCTTCCTGCTGATCCGGATCACGGCGGACCGCTGGCGGTTCATTCTGACGAACCATCACATCATCCTCGACGGCTGGTCCACCTCGGTGCTCATCGACGAACTCTTCCAGCTCTACGAGGGCGAGGAGCTGGCGCAGGCACCCACCTTCACCTCGTATCTCGAGTGGCTTGCGGACGCAGATCCGGACGAGGCGCGTGAGGCGTGGTCGGACGCGCTGTCCGATATCGAGGGCCCGACGCTGGTGGCCCCGGAGGCCGGGGACTGGAGCACGGTCGTGCCCCGGCAGGTGGTCCGTGCGCTCCCGCCCGGCCGCACCGCGCGGCTCGCCGAGCGCGCCCGGCACTGCGGCGCCACACTCAACACCGCCGTACAGGTGGCCTGGGGACTGGTCCTGCGCCGGCTGACCGGTCAGGACGACGTGCTGTTCGGCATGACGGTCTCCGGTCGCACAGCGGATGCCGACGGTATCGAGACGATGGTGGGCCTGCTCGTCAACACCCTGCCCGCGCGGGTGACGGCGGACGACGGCGACACCCTGCGCACCCTGCTGGAACGGGTCCAGGACCAGCAGCTCGACCTGTTCGAGCACCACCACATCGGTCTGACGGAGATCCAGAGCCGGGCCGGATTCGGCCGGCTCTTCGACACCACAACGGCCTTCGGCAACTACCCCGTGGGAGAGGGCGACCAGGATCCCCGCTCGGTACGCGTGGTGGGCTCCGGTGGCTTCGACGCCACCCACTATCCGCTGTCCCTCGTCTGCACACCGGGCGACGGACTGCACATCCGCCTGGACTACCGGCCCGACCTGTTCGACCGGGACACGGCCGAGCGGTACTGCGACTGGTTCACACGGATGCTGGAGGCGATCGCCGACGACCCGGAGCAGCCCGTCGGCGAGCTCTGCGTACTCACCGAGCGGGAACGCAGACGGATCCTCGTGGACTGGAACGACACCGTGCGCGCGGTGCCCGCCACCACACTGCCGGCACTGATCGAGCGATGGGCGGAGCGCACACCCGGCGCACCCGCCCTTGTGCACCACGGGCAGACGCTCCCGTACCGCGAGCTCAACCGGCGCGCGAACCGGCTGGCCCGCGAGCTCATCAGGCACGGGGCGGGCCCTGAGACACGGGTGGTGCTGGCCCTCCCCAGAACGCCCGGGTTGATCGTGGCTCTCCTGGCCGTGCTCAAGGCGGGTGCCGCCTACGTCCCCGTCGATGTGCGCTACCCGGCCGAACGCATCGCCCATATGTTCGCCGACGCTCGGCCGTGCCTCGTGGTCGTCCCGCCGGCGGCCGGGCCCCTGCCGGAGGGCGTGCCCCGTCTCGTCGTCGATCCGGCGGCGGACGCGGTGGCGGACCCTGAAGCAGCGGACGGCGGCAACGTCCGGGACAGCGAGCGGATTCGCCCCCTGCTGCCGAGCCACCCGGCATACGTGATCTACACATCGGGCTCCACGGGCACCCCCAAGGGCGTGGTGGTCGAGCACGCCAACGTCGTCAACTTCGCCGCCACCGTGGACGAACACTTCGGCTCCGAGGGAATGGCGAGGACCCTGGCCGCCACCTCCCTGAGCTTCGACGTGTCCGTCTTCGAGATCATCACCACGCTCACCAGCGGCGGTTGCCTGGACATCGCCGACGACCTCCTCGCGCTCCAGGAACGCGGACACTGGGAGGGCAGCCTGATCTGCGGTGTCCCTTCCGCGATGGCGAGCCTGCTGAGCGGTGGCGGCACCCGGCTCGCCGCGCGCCACGTGGTGCTCGGCGGGGAGTCCGTGCCCCGCGCACTGGTCCGCGACCTCCACGAGCGCGCCCCCGGCTGCGTGGTCACCAACGCCTACGGTCCGACCGAGACGACCGCCTACGCCACCGCGTGGCGCAGCTCCGGCAGCGCGACCGGTGAGACCGCCGGAGAAGCCCCTGGACGAACCCCGGAAGAGGCAGCCGAAGGGCCGGTCGCAGCGAGCCCGCCCATCGGCCGACCGGTCCTGAACACCCGGGTCTACGTACTGGACCAGCGGCTGCGGCCCGTCCCCGTCGGGGTCGCGGGCGAGCTCCACATCGCGGGCGCCGGGGTCTCCCGCGGATACCTGGGGCGCCCCGGTCTCACCGCAGAGCGCTTCGTGGCCTGCCCGTTCGGGCCCCTGGGCGAGCGCATGTACCGCACGGGCGACCGCGTGCGGTGGCGCGCCGACGGCAGCCTCGAGTTCCTCGGGCGCCTCGACGACCAGGTCAAGATCCGCGGGTTCCGTGTCGAACCGGGCGAGATCGAGTCGGCGCTGCTGCGCCACGAGGACATCGCCCAGGCCGTGGCGGTGGTCAGGGAGGACCGTGCGGCGGATCGGCGCCTGGTCGCGTACGTGGTCGCCGCCTCGCCGGAAGCGGAACTCGACGGGCCGGGGCTGCGCGTGGCACTCGCCGGAGCGCTGCCGGACCACATGATCCCGTCGGCCGTGGTCCAGCTGCCGCGGCTCCCTCTGCTGCCGAACGGCAAACTGGACCGTGCCGCGCTGCCGCCCCCTGCCCACGCCGGCCGTGAACGGTCGGGACGGGCCCCGCGCGGTGCCCGCGAAGAGGCGCTGTGCGCGCTGTTCGCGGAGGTGCTCGGCGTGCACCGGGTCGGCCCCGACGACGGGTTCTTCGACCTGGGCGGGCACTCGCTCCTCGCGACCCGGCTGGTCAGCAGGGTCAGGACGGTGCTCGGGGCGGCGCTGACGGTCCGCGCGCTCTATGAGGCCCCGACGGTCGCCGCACTGGTCAGGAAGCTCGATGACCAGAACCACACCGACCCGGACGCCGGACTCGGTGTGCTGCTCCCCCTGCGCACCTCGGGCGGCGACCGCCCGCTGTTCTGCGTGCACGCGGCGAGCGGCCTCGCCTGGCCCTACGCACGGCTGCTGCCGCGGATCGACCCGGACGTACCGGTCTACGGACTGCAGTCACCCTCCCTCGGCGCACCCGAGGCAGGGCCGCAGAAACCGGACGACCTGGTGAGCGACTACGCACGGCAGCTGCGCACGGTCCAGCCGACCGGGCCGTACCGCATCCTCGGCTGGTCGGTGGGCGGCAACATTGCCCACGCCCTGGCGGCGCACCTGGTCGCCGCGGGCGAACAGGTCGAGTTCGTCGCCCTGCTGGACTCCTACCCGCCGCCGACGGACCCGCTGCTGATGCCCCGCACGGACGAGATACGGCAAGAGCTGCTCCGCGGTCTGGACTTCACCGCCGACGGGGCGCTCGGCGCGGCGGCCGCCGACGGGGTGCGGGTGGCGGCGGAATCCGCGGTCGAGATCCTGCGCAGCGCTCCACCGCGCAGCCCCGGGTTCGACATCGTCTTCTTCCGTGCCGCCGTAGCCACGGACAGCGCATCCGCCGATCCGCAGGCCTGGCAGGCGTACACCCACGATGCGCGCATCACCGTGCACGACATCGACTGCGACCACCACCACATGCTGGATCCCGCACCGCTCGACGCCATCGGCGACGTGCTGGCCGCGTGGTTCACCCGGCACTGAAGGGAGGACCGGCGCCGACATGCCCGCGTTCCCTGACATCGACCTCGCGAACACCGACCCGTCGGCTATCGACCTCGCGGACCCCAATCTGCACGCCGAACGGGACCTGACCGCACTCTGGCGCCATCTGCGCGAGCAGGACCCGCTGCACTGGCAACCGCCACGGGGCAACCGCCCCGGCTTCTGGGTCCTGACGCGCTACGACGACGTGTCCGCCGCCTACCGTGACACCCGGAGGTTCCACTCGGACCGCGGCAACGTCCTGGACACCCTCCTGGCAGGAGGTGACTCCGCGGCCGGAATGATGCTGCCCCTCATGGACGGCCCCCGCCACGCGGCACTGCGCGGCGCGCTGATGAAGGCCTTCTCCCCACGGGCACTGGCCGGAGTCGTCGACAGCGTCCGCACCGCGTCGCGTGAGCTGGTCACCGAGTTCCTGGAGCGGGGACGCTGCGACTTCGCCCGGGACATCGCGGGCCTGCTTCCGCTGCGCGCGATCTGCGACCTCCTGGACGTACCGCATCGCGACCGGCAGCTGATGCTCGAAATGACCTCATCGGCCCTCGGCTCGGACAGCGAGGACGCGCTGCGGGAGAACGCGTGGGTGTCCAAGGGCGAGATCCTGCTGTACTTCTCCGACCTCGCGGCGCAGCGGCGCAGGAACCCGGGAGAGGACATCGTCAGCCTCCTCACCCAGTGCACCGTCGACGGCGGGCGGTTGACGGACGAGGAAGTGATCCTGAACTGCTACAGCCTGATCCTCGGCGGTGACGAGACCACCCGGCTCGCCCTCGTCGGAGGCGTGGCCGCGCTGCTGGACGACCCCGGCCAGTGGTCCGCCTACCGGTCCGGCCGGATCGCCACGGAGACCGCCGTGGAAGAGGTGCTGCGCTGGGCGACCCCGACCCTGCACGCCGGGCGCACCGCGGGGGCGGACACCGACCTGCACGGACGGACCATCAGGAAAGGGGACGTCGTCACCCTGTGGAACGCCTCCGCCAACCGGGACGGTGACGCCTTCGCCGAGCCGGACCGGTTCCTGCTGTCCCGGCAGGCGAACCGGCATCTGACGTTCGCCTACGGCTCGCACTTCTGTCTCGGGGCGTTCCTCGCCCGTGCCGAGATCGGTGCCGTGCTGGATGACCTGCGCGAGCGGGTGGGCACCATGGAGACGGCGGGACCGCCGCGGCGTGTGTACTCCAACTTCCTCGGCGGCCTCGTCTCCCTGCCGATCGCCTGGAGACCCGAGTGACGGAGACACGGCGCGACGCTAGGTTCCGATCATGACCATACGAATGCGCGACGGCGTGCGGGGGACGTCGACTACGGCCGGGTGGGCGGGGCGTACGCCGCATACCGCCGCCCCGACCGGCGGATCGCCGCGCACATCCGCGCGGCGCTCGGACCGGACGTCCGCACGGTCGTCAACGTCGGTGCGGGTGCCGGTTCCTATGAGACGGTGTCCGCAACCCGTGCGGGGGAGCCGGAGATTGCCGTGACGGCCGTCGAGCCCTCCGCCTCGATGCGTGCCCAGCGGCCCGCCCACCTGCCGCGGGCGATCGACGCGGTGGCCGAGCGCCTGCCCTTCGAGGGCGACGCCTTCGACGCGGCCATGACGACGTTCAGCGTGCACCAGTGGAGCGACGCCGGTGCGGGGCTGCGGGAGATGCGGCGCGTGGCGCGCGGGCCGGTCGTGGTGCTGACCTGCGACCCGGACCGGGTCCGCGACTTCTGGCTGTACGCGTACGCCCCCGAGGTCCTGGACACCGAGGCCCGCCGCCACCCGGCCGTCGCGGAGCTCGCGGGGGCACTCGGCGGGCGTACGACCGTGGAGGCGGTGCCCATTCCCGCCGACTGCTCCGACGGCTTCAACGAGGCGTACTTCGCGCGCCCCGAGTGCCTCCTCGACCCCGGTGCGCGGCAGGCGTGTTCGGCGTGGAGCTTCGTGGACGACCCGGTGCGCGCGCGGTTCGACGAGCGGTTGCGGCGCGACCTGGCCGACGGGACCTGGGACCGGCGGTACGGACAGCTGCGTACGCAGAGGCACTTCGAAGGGTCGCTGGTCATCGTCAGGTCGGTCCCGTCCGGGTGCCCGCTCGGAAGCTCATAGCGGTACGACGGTCACCTCGGTCGCCTTCACACTGGTCCAGACCCGCACACCATCGGCGAGGGCCAGCTCGGCCGCGGCCCCGGGGGTGATCTCGGCGACGAGGTCAGGAGCCTGGTCGGACGTGATCAGGATGCGCAACCGGCTGCCGCTGGCGGTGATCTCGCGGACGGTACCCGGCCAGACGTTGCGCGGGCTGCCGGTCGGCTGCTCGCGATGGACGGACACCGCCTCGGGGGCGATCACGGCGAGTCCCTCGGATCCCGCGGGCAGCGGTTCGGCGACGATCAGCGTGCCGCCGTCCGGGAGCCGGAGGCCGTCGGCGGTCGCGATGCCCGGCCAGGCGTTGCGCCCGAGCATCCGGGCGACCCAGGGGGAGCGGGGGTGCCGGGTGACCTCGCTGGGCGGGGCGTCCTGGAGGGCGTGACCCTCGTCCAGCACGAGCACCCGGTCGGCGAGGGAAACGGCCTCGACGGGATCGTGGGTGACGATGAGGCACACCCCGCCGAAGCCGTCGAGGTGGGTGCGCAGGGTGTGGCGCACATGGGCGCGGGTGGTCTGGTCGAGCGCGGCGAGCGGCTCGTCCAGCAGCAGCAGCCGGGGGCGGGCCGCCAGGGCCCGCGCCAGGGCGACCCGCCCGGCCTGCCCACCGGAGAGCTGGGCCGGCTTGCGGTGGGCGAGGTGTCCCACCTGGAGCCGGTCGAGCCAGCCCTGCGCGACACGCCGGGCCTCGGCGCGTGAGGTGCCCCGGGCGCGAAGCCCGTACGCGGTGTTGGCGAGCGCGGTCATATGGGGGAACAGTGCGCCGTCCTGCGGCACCCAGGAGACCGCCCTGCGGTGCGGGGGAAGCCCGGTGACATCCGTACCGCCCAGTGTGAGCTGTGCGTGGGCGCGGGGGGTGAGCCCGAGGAGGGCACGCAGCAGGGTGGTCTTTCCGGCGCCGTTGGGACCGACGACGGCGATGGTGGTACCCGGCTCGGCATCCAGCGTTAGGTGGGTGAAGCCGCTGAACTCGGCGTGCAGGGGCCATCGTTCACGCTCCTCCGGGAACGGCGCGTCCCCCGGAGCCGGCGCGGCGGCCGGGCGTGGCCCCTCCTCGTCGTCGGAGGCCACGGGCCCGGGCACGCGCGAGCGGTCGACCGGCGTGCCGCTCCAGCGACCGCGCAGCGCGATCAGCACCACCATGGCGATGGCCAGCAGGAGGAGGGAGACCGAGGTCGCCGCCTCCGGCTCGTCCTGCAGCAGCAGGAAGACCTCCAGCGGCAGCGTCTGGGTGACGCCCGGCAGATTGCCCGCGAAGGTGATGGTGGCGCCGAACTCACCGAGCGCCCTGGCCCAGGTCAGGGCCGCACCGGCGACAAGCCCGGGGGCGACCATCGGAAGGGTGACGGTGAAGAACACCCGCACAGGGGAGGCGCCGAGCGAGGCGGCGGTCTCCTCATAGCGCGGCCGCAGCCCGCCCAGCGCGCCCTCCAGGCTGATGACCAGGAAGGGCATGGCCACGAAGGTCGCGGCGAGCACGGCCCCCGAGGTGTGGAAGGGCAGGGTGATGCCGAAGCCGTCCTCCAGCCAGGGCCCGAGCAGCCCGCGCCGGCCGAAGGCCAGCAGCAGCGCGACACCGCCGACGGTGGGCGGCAGCACCATCGGCAGCAGCACCAGCGACCGTACGAACGCCTTGCCCGGGAACGGCACACGGGCCAGCAGCCACGCCAACGGCACACCGAGCAACAGCGAAAGACCGAGCGCCCAGAACGACACCAGGAGAGAAAGGGTCAGCGCCTCGGTGGTCCCGGGGCTGCTGAGATGGGCCGCGAGTTCGCCCCAGGAGGTGCGTACCAGGATCGCGACGAGCGGGAGCAGCAGGAACGCGACGGCGACCAGCGCGGGCACCGCCAGGACGAGGGGCGCCCGGGGACCGGACGCGCGCCCGCGGAGTCGTTTCATCGTCGGCACCCCATTGCGGAACTCCCTCGCCTGCCACGTGCCCTGCTCGGTGCGTACTACGGCTGCTGGAAGCCCGCGTCCAGGAGGATCCTCTGTGCCTCGGGCGTGGCCAGCCAGGCCACGAACGCCGCGGCCGCCTCGGCGTGCTTCGACTCCTTCAGAGTCGCCGCCGGGTACTCGGCGATGGCGTTCTGCGCGTCGGGGATCGTCACGGCGTCGACCTTGTCGGGAGCGCTCTCGGCGTCGGTCTTGTAGACCAGGCCAGCGTCGGCCTCGCCGAGCTCGACCTTGCTCAGCACCGCGCGGACGTTGGGCTCCAGGGAGACCGGCTTCACCGTGATCTTCTGCGCGTCGAGGATCTTGTCGCTGTACTTGCCGGCCGGGACCTCGGGAGCGGCCAGGACCACCTTGAGCTTGCTGTCGGCCAGGTCCTTGAGGTCGTCTACCTTCTTCGGGTTGCCCTCGGCGGTGGCGATCACCAGACGGTTCCTGGCGATGACCGCGGGCGTGCCGGTGTCCGAGGTGACCTTGTCCATGCTCTTGGTGTCGGCGGTGACCAGCACGTCCGCGGGTGCGCCCTGCTGCACCTGGGAGACCAGCTCCTGGGAGCCGGCGAAGGAGAAGGTGAGCTTGGTGCCGGGGTGCGCCTTCTCGTACGCGGCACCGGCCTTCTTGAAGACGTCGGTCAGCGAGGAAGCGGCAAGCACCGTCAGGTTTGCCTCGGGAGCGCCGGCGGCGGAGGCCGTGCCCGAGGCGCCCGCGCTCTCCTTGTCCGAGCCGCCGCACGCGGTGAGGGACATGAACAGGGCGGCTGCGATGACGGCCGACGTGGTGGCGGTGCGGCGTCTGACGGCGCGGGGGGGCACGGGGGACATCAGGGGGGAACTCCCTTGGTTGCGTGAGGGTCAGATGCGGTCGATGTGCACGTTGGTCGACTTCACGCGGGCGGTGGCCTGCATGCCGACCTCCAGACCCAGCTCCTCCACGGCCTCCCGGGTCAGAAGTGAGACGAGGCGGTGCGGACCGGCCTGGATCTCGACCTGGGCCGCGACATCGCCGAGCTTGACCGCGGTGACGATGCCGGGGAAGGCGTTGCGCGCCGAGGTGTACGAGGGGTCGTCATCGCCGCTGCCGCCACCCTGCGCGATCTCGATGGAGAACGCGGCCAGGTCCCGGCCGTCGATCAGGCGGCGCCCGCTCTCGTCGCGATGGGTGGCGACCCGGCCGGCATCCGCCCAGCGGCGCGCGGTGTCGGGGCTGACGCCGAGCAGACGAGCCGCCTGTCCGATGGTGTAGGACTGCATGTGCGACACCGTAGGGCTCGATTCTTGGCATATGCAAGTCAGGTCAGGAATATCCAGCGCAGATGCCAAGAATGCTGCGGCGGGCTTGGAGGATGCGCCAAGGGGAGGGCTTGTGTGTCGCTCCTGGTGTGCCTGACGGCCGCCTGGCGGGTGCCCCTGGCTACAGTTCCGGAGGCAGGCCGGTGCGGACCGATGCAGTCGATGCGAGCCGGTGCGGACCGATACAGGCCGATACCAGGCCGATATCAGGCCGATACAGCCCGGGCGTTACCTCAACCGAAGGCGCGTTTCCCATGAGCCTGAGCATCCGCAACCAGCTCCCCGGCACCGTCACCGGCGTCACTTCCGGCGAGGTCATGGCCGCGGTCAGGGTCCGTCTCGGCGGCGGTCAGGACATCACCGCCGCGATCACCGCCGACGCGGTGAGGGACCTCGGCCTCACCGAAGGTTCGGCCGTGCGCGCGCTGGTCAAGTCCACCGAGGTGGCGCTGGCCACCGGTCCGGTCGAGGGCATCAGCATCCGCAACCAGCTCCCCGGGACGATCACGGACATCGTCACCGGGGGCGCCATGGCCGGTGTCAGGCTGCGTGTGGCCGGCGGTGAACTGACCGCCGCCATCACGAAGGAGGCCGCCGTCGACCTGGGGCTCGCGGTCGGCCTCCCCGTGGTGGCTCTGATCAAGTCCACCGAGGTCTCCCTCGCGGGAGCGTGAGCGAGGGCTGTCCGGAGCCTCATCGGACGCCCGGACCGCGTCAGCCGCGGCTGGTCGGCTCACCGTACGCGCGCGGGGAAGCCGCGTCCGGTCAGGGCCAGAAACGGCCCCGCCTTCACCGCCGTCTCCTCGTACTCGGCCTCCGGGTCGGACAGCGCGATCACCGCTCCACCGACCCCGTAGCGCACCCGGTCGGGCGTGACCAGGGCGGTCCTGATCACCACGCTCAGGTCGGCGGCCCCGGTCAGTGAGAAGTAGCCGATGGCACCCGAGTAGACACCGCGCGGGCCCGCCTCCAGCCGGTCGATGATCTGCATGGTGCGGATCTTCGGTGCCCCGGTCATGGAGCCCGCCGGGAAGCAGGAGCGCACGCAGTCCACGGCGGTGCGGTTGGAGCGCAGTTGCGCGCGTACCGGGCTGACGAGCTGGTGCACGGTCGCGTACGTCTCTACCCGGAAGATGTCGACGGCCTCGACCGATCCGCTCTCGGCGCACCGTCCGAGGTCATTGCGCACCAGGTCGACGATCATCAGGTTCTCCGCGAGGTCCTTCTCGTCCGACCGGAGCTCCGCCGCGAGGGCGGCGTCCTCGGCCGGGGTCGCCCCGCGCGGGCGGGTGCCCTTGATGGGGCGTGACTCGACGGCGCCGTCGGCGCTGACGCGCAGAAGGCGCTCGGGGGAGGTGCTCAGCACCGCCAGCGGGCCGAAGCCGAGCAGCGCCCCGTACGGCGCGGGGCTGTGGCGCCGCAGCAGCCGGTAGCCCTCCCAGGGGTCCAGCGTGCCCTGTACCTCCGCCATGTTGGTCAGACACACCTCGTATGTCTCGCCCGCCGCGATCTGCTCCTGGGCGTGGGCGATCAGACGGAGATACGCCTCGCGGTCGTGCCGCAGCCGGATCTCCGAGAGCTCCCCGCCGTGGAGGTCGTCCGGAGCGGGCGACACGGGCTCGGCGGAGAGACCCGCCGACGACTCCAGGGTGTCCGCGGTGGCGCGCAGCCACTCCCGGGCCGCGCTCTCGTCGCCGTCCTCGGCCAGGGCCAGGAGGTGGGTGGTCCGGGTGGTGTGGTCGAAGACCACGGCCCGGTCGGCGAACACCATGACCGCGTCGGCGTCATCGGACCGGTGCGCGACGGCGCCGCCGCACTCGGCTTTGAGCTCGTAGCCGAGGTAGCCGACCCAGCCCAGTGCGAAGTCGCAGGGGAGCGAGGGCACTTCGGTGCGCGCCGACCGCAGGTCCGCGTCGAGCCAGTCGAGGAAGGTGCCCCAGAACACCTGGGTGTCGTGCCCGGAGCGGATGGTCACCGTACGGCTGGACACATCGGCCTTCGCCACCCTGGCGAGGGGCCCGGAGGCGTCCCCCATGATCGAGAAGCGGCCACCAGAGGCGGCAGGGGCGTCTACAGCACCCCCTGTGCCCGATGTATCCGACGCACCGGGTCGGCCGCTGTCGAGCCAGAAGGCGTACGGCCCCGAGCGGAAGAGGCGGTCGAAGGCCACCTCGTCGTCCCAGCGGGTGGGGAGTGCTTCGGTCAGGACGCGCAGGTGGCGCGTGGGCGCCGTCTGTGAAACCCCCTCGACGTCCTGAACCCCCTGGACCCCGTGCACCTCCTGGGCTTCCCGAACCTCAAGAGCCGGCGCCGGCGCCCCTGCGGTCCCAGGGGCCGGCGGCGCACCGCCCGATGACCGCGTCAACCGCATGAAGTTGGCCATCAGTTCGTGCCCGTAGCGGGTCAGGACCGACTCGGGATGGAACTGCACTCCCCACATGGGCCGCTCCCGGTGCTCCACCGCCATGACCACACCGTCCGGGGTCCAGGCGACGGCCTCGAGGTCGTCCGGCAGGTCCGACACGGCCAGCGAGTGGTAGCGCACCACCTCGAACGGCGACGGCAGCCCCGCGAACAGGCCCGTGCCCCGGTGCACCACCGGAGAGAGGCGCCCATGGCGCGGTTCGGGCGCACGCGACACGGTGGCGCCATGGGCCAGGGCGAGGCCCTGGTGCCCGAGGCAGACACCGAGCAGGGGGATCTCCGTGTGCTCGACGACCTCGCGGCAGATCCCGAAGTCCGTGGCGATCGCGGGGTCTCCGGGCCCCGGTGAGATGACGACGTTGTCGAACGAGTCCAGCATCCCCCGGTGCCAGTCCTGGGCGTCATTGCGCAGGACGACCGGCCAGGACCCACTCACCTCGGCGATCTGGTGACAGAGGTTGTAGGTGAAGGAGTCGTAGTTGTCGATGAGCAGGGTGCGCACGGTCATCCCCGGATCTCGAAAAGGATGTGCTCCAGCTCTTCGGTGCCTTCGAGGAAGCGGCGCCGGTCCCGTACCAACAGCTCGCGCTCGCAGGATTCGGCCATTTCGTGCAGGAGGGCCACATCGCCGCGGTCGCTGAACTGGAGCAGGGCGGAACCACCTTCCGTCAACAGACCGGGCGCCTCGGAGAGATAGCGGCGGTGCGCCTGGTAACCCGGATCGACATAGGCGATCTCGTGCTGGGTCTCCGGGCGGTAGTCCGGTGGTGCGAGCACGAAGTTGGAGTGCCAGTACACGGTGTCGAATCTCTCGTCCGCGTCGAGCGCCGCGAAGAGATCGCTGTGCACCGCCCTCAACCGGTCGCCGACACCGTGCCGTACCGCGTTCAGTGCCGTGTTCCTCACCGCCGCCGCGCTGATGTCCGCGGCGACCACACGCGCGCAGCCGGCCAGTGCGGCCGACACCGCGATGATCCCGGTGCCCGTACCGATCTCCAGGAACGATCCGCCCGGCCGGTAACGGGGCTCGTCGTCCCCGGTCAGACCCAGGACATCCAGGGCGATCCCGGTCGTGGCCGAGAAGGGCGGTGCGAACACACCGTCCAGAAGGTCCCATTCCCTGCCCGCCATCGCGAAGACCTCCGGCCGGTCCTCGCGGGTCAGGGACCGTCTGCTTCGCTCCAGCGACCTGAGATAGCTCCTGTGCTCTGTCATCCCCGCCCCTTGCATACCGATGGGGTGCCGCTTCCACCGACACCCCCGGGACATGGTTTCCCAGCCGGAGAACTCCCGGAAGGTGCTGCGAGCACCGCACCGCCCCATCACATGGGTGCTCACGCCACACCTCGTGGGTCCGGACCGGAGACCCCCACTTGACCTTCGCAAACACGGAACTTAGGCTCGAAGTGAATGATCTTGACTTTTGCTGGGGGGCACCTGGTGAACCCGGACGAAGGGTCCTCGGACTCCGACGCACTGGCCGTCCTCGAACTCCTCGCCCGCGAGGCGCCGTCCAGCCGCTTCGACGAACTCCTGCGGACCGCGCGCCAGCAACTCCTGCCCCGGGAAAGGCTGCGGGGTCTGGAGCGTGCCGTGCGGCTGGCCCTCGACGTCCGCGCCACCGCCGAGCAGCGGCGCAGGCGCGAGGCGGGGCTCGCCGCCCTCGTCGACACCACGCACGACCTGTCGTCACACACCGACGACCTCGACGGGCTGCTCCATGTGATCACCAGTCACGCCAGGCGGCTGCTCAATCTCGACATGGCCTACGTCAGCCTGCGTCTTCCGGGCGGCGGCTCGTACGTGCACAAGTCGGACGGCGAGACCACCGCACTCAGTGTCGGTCTGGAGCTGGGAAGGGGCTTCGGTCTCGGTGAGTACGCGCAGAGCAAGCAGGCCCCGTTCTGGACCTCCGACTACCTCGCCGACGAGCGTTTTCCCCACTCGCCCGACATCGACGAAGTCGTGAGCTCCGAGGGCCTGCACGCGGTGCTCGCCGTGCCCTTGATCCACGGCGGTGCCGCCACCGGCGCGCTGTACGGGGCGTCCAGGGAGATCCGCCACTTCACCCCGGACGAGGTCAGTCTGATGCGCTCGCTCGCGGTGCTGTCGGCGTCGGCGATCGAGGCGACCAGGCGCAGGGCCCGGATCGATGCCGCCCTCGCCGAGGCGCAGTCGGAGAGCGTGCGCCGCACCTCGGCCCTGGCCCGCATGGACCGGCTGGCCGCGACCCAGAAACGGCTGATGGGCCTGGTCCTGGAGGGCGGCGCGCTGCACGACGTCACCAAGGCGGCGGCTCAGGCGCTGGGCGGCACCCTGGTGCTGTGGGACGCGGAGGGCAGGACCCTGGCCTCCGCCGGCGAACTCCCGCAGCTCGACGCGGCATCGGTGGTCAGGGCCCTCGTGGACTCCCATGCCGCGGGCGCGCCCGTGACCGTGGGCGGCGACGCGGTGCCCGGCGTCTGGGCCACCCATGTCACCACCGGGGTCGAGGCTCCCGGCGCCCTGCTGTTCCGGCGGCCGGGCACGCCCTGCACGGAATCCCTCACGGACACGCCGGCGGAACCTCTGTCCGAGGAGGACAAAGGGCTGCTGTGCGCCACGGCCCAGACGCTCGCGCTCGTCCTGCTGCTCGGCCACAGTGCCGGGGCCGCGGCGGGCCCGGCGCGTGACGAGTGCCTCGAAGAGCTGCTCGCCGGAACCTCGCAGTCACCCCGCCGCCTCGCTGAGCGGGTCCGCAGGCTCGGTATCGACCCCACCGGCCGGCACCTCGTCCTCATCGTCCGCCCCGAGGGCGGAAAACAGGGGGAGTCCGCCGCGTGGGCCTCGTCGTACGCCTACCGGCACGGTGGGCTCAAGACCGTGCGTGGCGACTGCCTCGTGCTGCTCATCCCCGGTACGGACGCGTCGGCCGCGGCCCGCGCGGCAGCCGGTGAACTGTCACCGCTCCTGGGCCATCCCGTCTCCGTGGGGGCCGCGGGCCCGGCCGCCGAGCTGTCATCGGTCGGCAAGGTGTACCAGGAGGCGCGCCGTTGCCTCGACACCCTCGTCGCGCTCGGCCGCACCGGTGGCACGGCCGCGCCCGGGGACCTCGGGTTCCTCGGACTACTGCTGTCCGACGACCATGACGCCGACGCCTTCGTCACCGCGGCCCTGGGTCCCGTGCTCGACTACGACAGCGGGCGCTCCACGGAACTCGTCCGCACTTTGGAGGCGTACTTCACCGCGGGCGGCAGCCCGACACGCGCGGCGCAGCACCTCCATGTGCACACCAACACGGTCGCGCGCCGTCTGGACCGCATCACCGAACTCCTCGGCCCCGACTGGCAGGAGCCGGCCCAGGCCCTGGAGATCCAGCTGGCGCTGCGGGTGCGGCGGGCGCAGCAGGCGGTGTACCGAAGACCGGGGACGACCGAGCACAGTCAGGCCGATCGCGAGGCGTAACCCGTCCCCCGGTCCCCGTGCCCGGCGAGCGAGGCCACGGCGTGCGCGGCGGAGGCGAGGGTGAGATGCCGGTGCCAGCCCCGGAAGGACCGTCCCTCGAAGTCCTTCAGCCCGACCCGCTCGCCTATGTCGGCCAGATCCCTGGCCGTACGGTCGGCCAGTTTGGTCAGCCGCAGCAGCGGAGCCGCCGGTACGGACGTCATGTTGGTGCCCCACATGGCGACCGGGGCCTGCCGCGTGTCGGCCCACTCCCCGAGCAGCATCAGCTCATCGCCACCGGGTACGGCGCCCCGGCCCGGGTGTGCCCTTCCGACGGGGACGGCGACGGCCAGCGACGTACGGCTGGCGAACGACGGCGTTGCCGGGTCGGTCCATTCGACCCGGCGCCGCAGCCCCCTGACCGAATCCAGGATGGTCCGCGCGCTCAGCGGTCCGCCCCGGTAGCCGGGCAGCGCGGGCGCGCGCACCGCGAGCGTGGAGGTGGTGGGTGTGTCCGCGGCACGTGCGATGACCGGTATCCCGGCGCGGGTGAACCGACCGATGGTGGCCGGGAGATCACTGATGTGCGCGTGGAGCACCACCGGCCGCACCGGCACCCGCCAGGCGCTCATCGACTCGAGCACCGCGTCCGCCGCACACTCCTCGTCGGTCTGCGTCCCGATGCCTTCCGGGATCTCCGCGCGGCGGCGCCGGCCGGCGTCCCGTACCCAGGCGTCCGGCAGCCTCAGCCGCCAGTGCACCGGTGTGCTGAACGCCTCCGATGCCTGCCACACCCCGAACGCCTGCTGCCCGTGGAACGCCTGACCGAGACAGGGGTCGAACATCCGGTCGACGCCCACCGACTGGTCGCCCGCCTTGGGGATCGGCATGGACCGCACCACCCATGCCCGGGAAGGCCTGACCTCCTCCAGGTACACGGCGAGTGCCGCCCGCACCGGCATCCACTCCCAGGTGGAGCTGCAAATGAAGTGGTGCAGGCTCTGTTCCGCCGCTGAGCCTCCGACCTGGGCGGCGATACGGCGGATGGACTTCCTGCCGTGCGTCCGCAGCAGCCCGCTCAGATACTGCTCGCCCTTCTCGCGCTGGTCCTTCCTCGTGAACGACGCGAACAGCGCGGCGGCCAGCTCCTTCACCAGGGGCGCCTCCCACGGGTCCCCGGCATCCGGTGCGTCCCGTGCCTCTGGTGCGTTCCGTGGGGCCTCTGAGTCCCGTGCGTCCTGTCCGGCCCGTGCGTCCCCGGGCTGGTCGGCCAGCAGCCGCAGCCGGGCACGAGCCGTCGTCCCCCGCTCGGAACCCTCCTCGGCACATGGCGCGATCACAGTGCTCCCTCCGATCCCACGGTTGCCGCGGCGGCGACCCGGCCGCTCGCTCAAGCCTGGTCACCGGCGGCCGCCGTGGCGAGGTGCGCCGACCCCCTAGCTCCGCTCCCGCACGGTCGCCCCGCCACCACCCGCCACGGCCACCGGTTCACTCTCCGGCTCCCGCTCCGGTTCCGTCCTCCGCACCGCCGCCCGCTCCGGTTTCGGCATCACCAGGTGCAGCGCCCACTCCAGCGGCCCGCGCCTGAGCGCCGTGCGGCGGAAGACATACGCCCACACCGAACACGCGACGAGGGACACCCCGCAGAACGCGCCCAGCGCCGCCCAGCCGTGCTGCGGTCGCAGCTCGGCCCGTGCGACGACATGCACGACGTAGACCGAGAGCCCCATGGTGCCGACGACGGCCAGCGGGCGCAGCAGGAGTTCGACGCCACCGACACGGCAGGCGGCGACGGCCAGACCGAGCAGCACCAGCCCGGCACCGGCGTTGGCGACGGTCTCGAAAGGAGTCTGGCTGTAGGGGCCGTCGACCAGGAGCCAGGCCCACGACGTGCTCGGAATCGCGCCCGCCTGCTTGGCCAGTACGGCCTCCACCGGATCGGGGGCGGCCACGGCGAAGGCATGGCTGCGGGCGATCGCCCGCAGCAGCGCCTCACGTCCGCCTCCGGGCCCCAGGGCCAGCGCCGAGAGCCCGTGCCCCGCGAGCAGCGCCAGCCCTCCCCAGCCGACAAGCCGGCGGACGACCCCGGGCCGGGCCAGATCGGCGACCCTGCCCAGCGCCATGCCGATGACCACGTAAGGGAAGTACGTGAGCCAGGGGTACGCGCCGGACAGCAGGAGCGTGTCGAGCCCGTCGAGGAATCCGGACCAGCTGGTGACCGCCTCGAAGCCGGGGTAGCGTCCGCGGCCGATGACCCGGTAGCCGAGAGACGGACCCAGCACGTACGACAGCACCGGACCCAGCACCGCGGACACCGCCGCCACCGCGATCAGCGGACGGGTGCGGAGCCGGGCGAGCGGTTCAGCGGCGAGGAAGTACACCGCGAAGAAGGTGAGGATCACCGCGATCCCCGACCTCAGCTCGGTGAGCGCAAGCCCGAGCACCGCGAGCACCGCACACCGTACGAGGGTGCCGCGCAGCGCCCCCGCCGGCGTGGGGCGAGGCCGGATGCCGCCGCGCGAGAGGGTGAGCGAGAGCCCCGCTATCAGCGTGAAGATCGCGGGTGCACGGCCGTCGAAGGCGACCAGCAGCCAGCCGGGACCCTCTCGTTCCACGGGGGGACCGATATGCGCGGCGAACATCGCGAACACGGCGATCGCGCGGGCCGCATCCACGCTGAACAGCCGTTTCCCGGGTGTGATCGGCGTGGCCGCCGTGGTGTGCCCGTATGCCCTCATGGTCGTACTGCCCGCCCCCGTAAGTGTGTTGCGGTCGATGCTTCGCTGCCGGGCCATGGTCAGGGCCCGGTGTCCCACCGTACGTGCCGGCCGCACCGGCCCGGACGGGGGCGGTCGCGTCGCGGTGACGGCCGCGGCGGCGGACCATGGAGCCGTGGGTGCTGGGCCCTCGTGGGGCCCCGTGGGAGGAGCGGAGGATGCGCGAGATTCTGCCGGCACTGGCGCGGTGGTACGCGGCGGGTGAGCCGTTCGGCCTGGCCACCGTCGTCGCCGTGAACCGCAGCGCACCACGGGGACCCGGTGCGGCGATGGCGGTCGGCCCTGACGGCGAGGTCGTGGGCAGTGTGTCCGGGGGCTGCGTGGAAGGTGCCGTGTACGAGCTCGCCCAGGAGGTCCTGGCCGATGGCGAGGCGCGGCTGCGGACCTTCGGCTACAGCGACGATGACGCCTTCGCCGTCGGCCTGACGTGCGGTGGCGCGATCACCGTGCTGGTGCGGCGGGTGTCACCCGAGACGGACCCCGCCTTCGGCGCCGTGGCCGAATCGGTCGCCGCGCACCGGCCGGTGACGGTGGCGGTGGTGACGGACGGTCCGGCGCCACGGGGCGCCGCGCTCGCCGTCTGGCCGGATACGGCCGCCGGCACGCTCGGGGCGCCCGGCCTCGACGCGGCCGTCACCGCCGACGCGCGCGGGGAGCTCGCCCAGGGCGCCACCGTGACGCGGCACTACGGACCCGGCGGGCAGCGCCGCGAGGACGACGTCGCCGTGTTCCTGGAGTCGTTCACCCCGCCACCCAGAATGCTCGTGTTCGGCGCCATCGACTATGCCGCGGCCGTCGCCTGTATCGGCAGTTTCCTCGGCTACCGGGTGACCGTGTGCGACGCCCGTCCCGTCTTCGCCACCCCCAGGCGCTTCCCCGAGGGCGTGGAGGTCGTGGTCGACTGGCCGCACCGCTATCTGGGCGCCACCGAGACCGACTCCCGCACGGTGATCTGCGTACTGACGCACGATCCGAAATTCGATGTGCCGCTGCTGGAGGAGGCCCTGCGCCGCCCGGCCGCGTACATCGGCGCCATGGGCAGCCGCCGCACCCACGAGGACCGGATGAAACGACTCCGGGACACCGGCCTCCGCGAGGACGCGCTGGCCCGGCTGCGCTCACCCGTCGGCCTGGACCTCGGAGCCCGTACGCCGGAGGAGGTGGCCGTTTCCGTCGCCGCGGAGATCGTCGCCCTGCGCTGGGGCGGCAGCGGTGCGCCGCTGACGGCGACATCGGGTGCGATCCACTCCTGAAACAGCTCATGGCGAAGTGACGAACTGACGAAGTGACAGCCGTGTCGGTGTTGGGCCGAACGGGTGAGGGGCGCCAGGATGGACCCCATGAGCAGGTACGAGAGGTACGACGTCACCGACGAGCAGTGGGAGGGCCTGGCCCAGGTCGTCCCGCTGCGCGGACGCAACGAGTGGCCGTCGCGAGTGAACCACCGCACGATCCCGCAGGGCTACGAGGAAGCCCCCGTGGCGGCGGAGGAGCAGCGCCGCATGGTGGTGCTGAGGGTGCAGGTGTTCGCCGACGCGCGGGAGGTCGCCGAACACCTCATCGCGCAGATCCCGGTGCTGCTGGACCTGACGAGCGCCGACCCGGACGTGGCCAAGCGCATCCTCGACTTCAGCAGCGGCGTCGTCTTCGGGCTCGGCAGCGCGATGCACCGGGTCGACCGCAACGTCTTCCTGCTCGCCCCGTTCGGCACGGAGGTCGAGGGCGCCGCTGCCGCGGCGGTGACCCAGGGGTAGGTGTGCCGTCGGGGGTGCCGGGGACGGTCGGCGGGAGCCTTCCCCCGTTCGTGGGAACCCCCGCCCGGAGGAACGGTTCGGCGTCCGCGAGGGTGCGTAGCGTCCCGCACATGGAACCGCTCAGCACCCGCCCGGTGGTCACCGAGCTGCGGCTCTCCGCCTTCGCCGCACATCGTGGGGGCGCCTTTCCGCTCGGCCCCGTGACGCTGTTCGCGGGGCCGAGCGGCAGCGGGAAGTCGAGTGTGCTGCGGGCGTACGAGGCGCTGGCCGCGCTCGCCGCGGGCGCGGAGCTCGCCGAGGTCTTCCCCGAACCGGCGTGCTGCGTTCCCGAGAGCGCACGGGGGGACGCCCAGGGCCGCAGGGGGTTCCGGATCGGCTGCACCGTCTCGGGCCCCGCGGGTCCGGTACGGCTCGACCTCGCCGTACAGGCCGAGCCCGAACTGCGCATCGCCGGCGAGCGGTTGACCTGCGGCGACCGGGTCCTGCTGAGCACGGCGCTGCGCGATCCCGGACGCGGCCACGTGCAGGCCGCCTGGCACACCGGGGGCGCCGCCGCGGTCACCCGCGCACCGTTTCCCGGCGAACTGCTCGGCACGGCGCTGCTGCCGCTGCGCGTAGCGGGCCGGACCGACGGCCAGCGGCAGGTGCTGGCCGCTGCCGAACAGATGGTGGTGGCACTGCGGTCGGTGTTCCCCTGCGATCCACAGCCCTCGCGGATGCGGGCGCCCGTGCGGCCGGGTGACGGGCGTCTGCTGCCCGGCTGCGACAACCTCGCGGCCGTGCTGCACCGCACCCGTCACGAGTGTGCCCGCAGGCATGCGCGGCTGACCTCGATGGCCAGGGCGGGCTGCGCCGGCACCGTCAGCGGCGTCGGTACGGAGGAGCTCGCGGACGGCCTGGTGCGGGCGGTCATCGACCGGTCGGAGAGCGAGGGGGCGGACTCCGGTGCCGGTACCCCGCTCGGACGGCTCGGTGACGGTGAACTGCGCTTCCTGGCAATGGCCTTGGTGCTGCTGACGGGACCGGGTGTGCTGTCGGTCGACCAGGCGGCCGAGGTGCCGGGGGCCTTGCAGTCCCTCACCGTCGTCGCCGACGGGTTCGACCGCTGCCTCGACCCGGGCCAGGCGGCCGGGCTCGCCGCGCTGGCCGCGTCGATCTGCGCCGAAGGGCATCTGCGTCTCGTGGGCGCGGTGAGCGGGGACGGGGCGTTCGCGCGGGAGCTGGAGGGGGTGGCAGTGGTAGACCTGTGCCGTGACGGAACTGGACGTGAAGACACTGCAACGACGGCTGGTGGAGTTCGCCGCGGCCCGTGACTGGGGGCCGTACCACACCCCCAAGAACCTGGCGGTGGCCCTCACCGTCGAGGCGGCCGAACTGGTGGAGATCTTCCAGTGGTTGACGCCGGAGGAGTCCGCACGGATCATGGACGACCCGGGGAAGGCCCACCGGGTGTCCGATGAGGTCGCGGATGTCCTCGCCTATCTGCTCCAGTTCTGCGAAGTGCTCGGGATCGACCCGCTGGCCGCGCTCTCCGAGAAGATCGACCGGAACGAACTGCGTTTCCCTCCCGCCGAACGGGCTGCCGCCGAACGGGCTGCCGTCGAACGGTCCGTCGACGACTCCTGAGAGGAAGATCGTCACTCTGCGGAGTGAATGATCTTTCCACACCAGGCTTCCTGTCCACAGATTTCCGAATTCCCCTGGCGTTTCCTTTGGAGTGCCTTCACTCTGGGTAGTGACCCAGTGGACGGAAAGTTGTACGAACGGGGGCGGCGTACATGGAAGCGGAGCGACTCATCTCGGCCGGACGGCACGCACTCGCGCAGTGCCGGGACGCGCTGCAAGTGGTGACGGAGGCATGGGAGGCACAGGCCCTTGCCCAGGTGATCGGCAGCCAACTGGCCCTGTGCGGTCCCAAGGAACTACGGGGGGAGGCGCGCGCACTCGGTGAGGGCGGTGGACGCGGGGGCGGCCCCGCCAGCCCCATCGATGTTCCGCTGCTGCGTGCCGGCAGCCCCCGGGCGGCACAGCTGACCGCTGTCTCCGATCCGCTGCGTGCCCTGACACTGCTGAGCGCCCTGCTCGGGGAGGTCGGCATAGCGCTGGTCGGGGTGGCCTGCGGCACGGACGAGGAGGGCCTGTACTGGCAGTGCATCGAAGCCATCGACGCCACGGACGAGTCGGGCGACCGGGTGCGGGCCATGCTCCGAAGACTCTCCGCGCACGAGAGCGGCCGGGTCGGTCCCGACTCGGCCACCAGCCCACCGTGACGGCGTGCCCGCCGCAGGCGACGCGTCGCGGGGCGGCCAGAAGGTTGAAGTGCGGACGTCGGTGCAGGATGGAGGCATGGATCTTCGCATCTTCACCGAGCCCCAGCAAGGGGCCTCGTACGACACCCTGCTGACCGTCGCCAAGGCCACCGAGGACCTCGGCTTCGACGCGTTCTTCCGCTCCGACCACTATCTGCCCATGGGCTCGGCGGACGGCATGCCGGGGCCCACCGACGCCTGGATCACGCTCGCGGGACTCGCCCGTGAGACCAGGCGGATCAGGCTCGGCACTCTGATGACGGCCGGCACCTTCCGGCTGCCCGGTGTGCTTGCCATCCAGGTCGCCCAGGTGGACCAGATGTCCGGTGGCCGGGTCGAGCTCGGACTGGGAGCAGGCTGGTTCGAGGAGGAGCACCACGCCTACGGCATTCCCTTCCCCAAGGAGAAGTTCGCCCGGCTCGAAGAGCAACTCGCCGTCGTCACGGGCCTGTGGGCCACCGAGACCGGCAAGACGTTCAGCTATCAGGGCACCCACTACCAGTTGCAGGACTCGCCCGCCCTGCCCAAACCCGCTCAGGCCAAGGTCCCCGTGCTCATCGGCGGCCACGGAGCCACTCGCACCCCGCGGCTGGCCGCCCGCTATGCCGATGAGTTCAACATCCCCTTCGCCTCGATCGAGGACAGCGAGCGCCAGTTCGGCCGCGTGCGCGCCGCGGCCGTGGAGGCCGGCCGGGAGCCGGACGAGCTGCGCTACTCCAATGCCCTCGTGGTCTGCGTGGGCAGGGATGACGCCGAGGTCGCCCGCCGTGCCGCCGCCATCGGGCGCGAGGTCGACGAGCTCAAGGCCAACGGGCTCGCGGGATCGCCCGCGGAGGTCGTGGACAAGCTCGGCCGCTATGCGGCGATCGGCTCGTCCCGGGCCTATCTCCAGGTCCTCGACCTCCACGATCTCGACCATCTGGAGCTGATCGCCGCCCAGGTCCAGAGCCAGATGAGCTGAGCCCCCGTGCAGCCCGTCCGCGGCCTCGCCCCCGCCCTCGCCGAGGGGCCGCTCGTCCTCGACGGCGGCCTGTCCAACCAACTGGAGGCGCAGGGCTGCGACCTGTCCGACGACCTCTGGTCGGCGCGGCTGCTCGCCGACGGCCCCGAGCAGATCGAGGCCGCCCACGCGGCCTATGCGCGGGCGGGCGCGCAGGTGCTCATCACCTCCAGCTATCAGGCCACCTTCGAGGGCTTCGCCCGCCGCGGGGTGAGCCGGGCCGGGGCCGCCGCACTGCTGGCCCGCAGTGTGGAGCTGGCCCGCGCCGCGGCGGACGCGGCGCGGGGGGAGACATGGGTGGCGGCGTCGGTGGGCCCCTACGGCGCCATGCTCGCGGACGGCAGCGAGTACCGGGGGCGATACGGGCTCACGGTGCGGGAGCTGGCGGACTTCCACCGTCCCCGCATCCAGGCCCTCGCCGCCGCCCGGCCCGATGTACTGGCCCTGGAAACCGTGCCCGACACGGACGAGGCCCGGGCCCTGCTCGCGGCCGCCCGGGACACCGGGCTGCCTCTGTGGCTCTCGTACACCGTGGCGCGCGGGCACACCCGGGCCGGTCAGGACCTTGCCGGTGCCTTCGCCATCGCCGCCGGTGACGACCAGGTGATCGCCCTCGGCGTCAACTGCTGTGACCCCGCCGACGCGGACCGCGCCGTGGAGCTGGCCGCCCGTGAGGCGGGAAAACCGGTGGTGGTCTACCCCAACAGCGGTGAACGCTGGGACGCCGCCGCAGGCCGCTGGTACGGCAGGACCACCTTCGACCCGGCACGGGCCCGCGGCTGGCAGGCGGCAGGTGCCCGGCTCATCGGCGGATGCTGCCGCGTGGGCCCTGAGCGTGTTGCCGCCCTGGCCGAGGTCATCGGCGGCCGGTAGCACCGGTACGAGGAGCCACGGGGGCACGCGTGGGCCCTGTGCTGTATGCGAACGGTGTCAGCCGGTTGCGATCCAGGCCCAGACGGCGAATCCGACAGGGGCCGGGAAGGCGAGCACACCCAGCAGAAGGAGCCGGTTCGCCCACGCCAGGCGGCGGACACCGGGAGCGAAGGCCAGCGCGGTCAGGGCGGCGAAGAACCCGGCGACGATCAGGACCCACTTCAGCAGAAGTCCGCCGACGGGTGCACCCTCCGCGGCCCCCCAGACGGCCACCATGATCACCAAGCAGGTCAGCCAGCCGAGCGACATGAGGATGAGTGCCCACAGCGTGGCGGCCAGTACGGTGACGCCGGGACGCCCTGACCGTACGTCTCGTGCGTGCCGCACCGGCTGGAAGGGCCCGTACAGCCTCGCGTACGTCTCGGGGTCCATCACCGACTCCTTGTGTGTGAGGTGTACACGATCCTCACCTCGGGGCGCCGGCAGGGGATGGGCGCGGATACTCAGCTCGTGCGGGCACGTACTCACCAACGTCCGTCTCACCAACGCCCGTGCCCCGTCGCCCTCGCTGGGAAAACGCCTGGTGGGCCCGGGCCGCAACGGCAATACTCGGACGCGTGTTCCTGACGATCTCCACCACCGGCACTCCGGAGCGTCCCGCCACGGACCTGGGCTTTCTGCTGCACAAGCACCCGGACAAGGCGCAGGCGTTCTCCACCTCCCACGGCACCGCGCATGTCCTCTATCCCGAGGCCACCGCGGAGCGCTGCACGGCGGCGCTGCTGCTGGAGGTGGATCCCGTGGCGCTGGTGCGGCGCGGCAAGGGCAAGGGGCGCGGTGGCGCACCGGATTCCGCGCTGGCGCAGTACGTCAACGACCGGCCGTACGCGGCGTCATCGCTGCTGTCCGTTGCCATGAGCACGGTGTTCAAGAGTGCCCTGCGCGGGGTGTGCCAGGCGATGCCGGAACGGGCCGCGAACCCGATGCCGCTCCGTATCGAGGTGCCGGTGCTGCCCGCGCGCGGTGGGACCGAGCTGGTGCGCAAGCTGTTCGGGCCCCTCGGTTGGAGCACGGTGGACGCCGAACCCGTGCCGCTGGACGAGAGCTTCCCCGAGTGGGGCGACTCGCGTTATGTGCGGCTGGTGCTGGAAGGCGAGCTGCGGCTCGCCGACGCCCTGCGTCAGCTGTACGTCCTGCTTCCGGTCCTCGATGACGCCAAGCACTACTGGGTCGCACCCGACGAGGTCGACAGGCTGCTGCGGGCCGGTGACGGCTGGCTCGCGGAGCACCCCGAGCAGAAGCTGATCACCAGCCGCTATCTGGCGCGGCGCTGGGGCCTGACCCGGCAGGCCATGGAGCGTCTCGAACTGGTCCGGCTGGCGGAGAGCGACGACCTCGAGGTGGAGGACGTCGACAACGCCGTGGACGAGACCACGGACACCGACGAGCGTCCCGTCCCGCTGGCCGCGCAGCGGCGTACGGCGATCCTGGCAGCGCTGCGCGCAGCAGGCGCCACGACGGTGCTCGACCTGGGCTGCGGGCAGGGCCAGTTGGTGCAGGCACTCCTGAAGGACACCCAGTTCACCCAGGTCGTGGGCGTGGACGTCTCCGTGCGGGCCCTCGCCATCGCCGCGCGCAGGCTCAGGCTGGACCGGATGGGGGAGCGCCAGTCGGGCCGGGTCAGCCTGGTCCACGGCTCCCTCACCTACACGGACAAGCGGCTCACGGGCCATGACGCCGCCGTGCTCAGCGAGGTGATCGAGCACCTCGACCTGCCACGGCTGCCCGCCCTGGAGTACGCGGTCTTCGGGTCGGCCCGCCCCCGAACGGTGATCGTGACGACGCCGAACGTCGAGTACAACGTGCGCTGGGAGACCCTGCCCGCGGGGCATGTACGCCACAGTGACCACCGCTTCGAGTGGACCCGCGAGGAGTTCCGGCAGTGGGCTGCGCGGGTCGCCGACCGCCACGGCTACGACGTCGGCCACACCGGTGTCGGCGACGACGACCCCGAGGTGGGCGCCCCGACCCAGATGGCCGTATTCACCCTGACCACGCACACGGAGAACAAGAAGGAGGTGGCGGCATGACCGACAGCGGCACCACCGGCACCGGCTCGGACACCGGTACCGGCTCCAGCACCACCCCCCGCACGCTGCCCGTCCCGGACCTCTCCCTCGTGGTCCTCGTCGGCGCCACCGGCTCCGGCAAGTCCACCTTCGCGCGCAGGCACTTCAAGCCCACCGAGGTCATCTCGTCGGACTTCTGCCGTGGCCTCGTCGCGGACGACGAGAACGACCAGAGCGCGAGCCGCGACGCCTTCGACGTCCTGCACTACATCGCGGGCAAGCGCCTCGCGGCCGGCCGCCTCACCGTTGTGGACGCCACCAGCGTCCAGCAGGAGAGCCGCCGCCAGCTCGTCGCGCTGGCCCGGGAGCACGACGTGCTGCCGGTGGCGATCGTGCTCGATCTGCCTGAGGACGTGTGCGCCGAGCGTAACGCGGCACGGCCCGACCGGGCCGGCATGCCGCGCCATGTCATCGCACGCCACCGCCGCGAACTGCGCCGCTCGCTGCGCGGTCTCGAGCGCGAGGGCTTCCGCAAGGTGCACATCCTGCGCAGTGTGGCGGAGGTCGAGGCGGCGCAGGTCGTCCTGGAGAAGCGCTACAACGACCTGCGGCAGCTCACCGGCCCGTTCGACATCATCGGCGACATCCACGGTTGCCGCTCCGAGCTGGACAGCCTGCTCGCCGAGCTCGGCTACCGGGACGGTGCGCACCCGGACGGGCGTACCGCCGTGTTCGTCGGCGACCTCGTGGACCGGGGACCCGACAGCCCTGGGGTGCTGCGCCGGGTGATGGGCATGGTGGCCGACGGCAACGCCCTGTGTGTCCCGGGCAACCACGAGAACAAGCTGGGCCGCTGGCTGAAGGGCCGCCAGGTCCAGCACACCCACGGACTGGCCGAGACCATCGAGCAGTTCGAGCGCGAGGAGGCGGCAGACCCGCTCTTCCGTGAGCAGGCGCGCGAGTTCATCGAGGGACTGGTCAGCCACTACGTCCTGGACGAGGGCAGGCTCGTGGTCTGCCACGCCGGTCTGCCCGAGAAGTACCACGGCCGCACCTCAGGCCGGGTGCGCTCGCACGCGCTCTACGGCGACACCACAGGGGAGACCGACGAGTTCGGCCTGCCCGTGCGCTATCCCTGGGCCGAGGACTACCGGGGCAGTGCGGCCGTGGTCTACGGCCACACTCCTGTGCCCACCGCGTCCTGGCTCAACAACACCATCTGCCTGGACACCGGCGTCGTCTTCGGCGGCAAGCTGACCGCGCTGCGCTGGCCCGAGCGTGAACTCGTCGACGTCCCCGCCGAGCAGGTGTGGTACGAGCCCACCCGGCCGCTCGCCACCGAGGCACCCGGAGGACACCAGGGCCGCCCCCTGGACCTGGCCGATGTGCAGGGGCGCCGTGTCGTGGAGACCCGCCACATGGGCCGCGTCGCGGTGCGCGAGGAGAACGCCGCGGCGGCGCTCGAGGTGATGAGCCGGTTCGCGGTAGACCCCCGTCTGCTCGCGTATCTGCCGCCCACCATGGCTCCGACGGCTACCTCGCGGGAGGACGGCTATCTGGAGCACCCGGCGGAGGCGTTCGCCCAGTACCGGGCGGACGGTGTCGGGCGGGTGGTGTGCGAGGAGAAGCACATGGGTTCCCGTGCGGTCGCCCTGGTCTGCCGTGACGCGGACGCGGCCCGTACCCGATTCGGCGCGGAGGGTACGACCGGCGCGCTGCACACCCGCACCGGCCGCCCCTTCTTCGACGACCCCCAGGTCACCGAGGAGGTCCTCGACCGCCTGCGCACGGCGATCAGCGGTGCCGGCCTGTGGGACGAGCTGGAGACCGACTGGCTGCTGCTGGACGGCGAGCTGATGCCCTGGTCCCTCAAGGCATCGGGGCTGCTGCGCAAGCAGTACGCGGCCGTCGGCGCCGCGTCCGCCGCCGTGTTCCCCGGGGCCACGGCCGCCCTGGAGTCCGCCGTGGCACGCGGAGTGGACCTCGGCGGGCTCCTGGAGCGGCAGCGCGAACGGGCCGTGGCAGCGGCCGCGTTCACGGACGCCTACCGCCGCTACTGCTGGACCACCGACGGCCTGGAGGGCGTGCGCTTCGCCCCGTTCCAGATCCTCGGGGCGCAGGGGCGTTCGCTGGCGGCGGTGCCGCACGACGGGCAACTGGCCTGGCTGGACCGTCTGGTGGAGGCCGACGCCGCCACCGGCTCCGGGATGCTCCAGACCACCCGCCGTGTCGTCGTCGACACCGCCGACGAGCAGTCGGTGCGAGCCGGAACCGACTGGTGGCTGGAGCTGACCGCGGCGGGTGGCGAGGGCATGGTCGTCAAGCCCCTCGACGCGCTGGTGCGCGACGACAAGGGGCGGCTGGTCCAGCCCGGGATCAAGGTCCGGGGCCGGGAGTACCTGCGGATCATCTACGGCCCCGAGTACACGCGTGAGGACCAGCTGATCCGGCTGCGCGGCAGGACGCTGGGACACAAGCGGTCCCTGGCGCTGCGGGAGTACGCGCTCGGTCTCGAAGCGCTGGACCGGCTGGCCGATGGGGAGCCGCTGTGGCGGGTCCACGAAGCAGTCTTCGCGGTGCTGGCGCTGGAGTCGGAGCCGGTGGACCCGCGGCTGTGAGGCACGCGGGGCGGGGTCCACCCCGCCCCGCGACCCACCGGCTCGGATTGGCCCACCTGATCGCTGATCGACAAGAATCTCGCAAGTTCACCCGCCCTGGGGGCACAAACGAAACCCGTCTGGGAACGTTTCCTCCATGGGATTCCATGTCGACTCCGAGACCGGGCTGCTGCGCCAGGTCATACTCCACCGCCCTGACCTGGAGCTGAAGCGGCTCACCCCGACCAACAAGGACGCGCTGCTCTTCGACGACCTCCTGTGGGTCCGCCGCGCCCGCCAGGAACACGACGGCTTCGCGGATGTGCTCAGGGACCGCGGTGTCGAGGTCCATCTCTTCGGCGATCTGTTGCGCGAGTCGCTCGAGCTGCCGGCGGCCCGGAAGCTGGTGCTGGACCGGGTCTTTGACGAGAAGGAGTACGGTCCGCTGGCCACGGACCATCTCCGCGACGCGTTCGACGCGATGGACACGGCCGAGCTGACCGAGGTGCTGATCGGCGGAATGACCAAGCGGGAGTTCCTCGCCGGGCATTCGGAGCCCTCCTCCGTCCGCTTCCATGTGATGGACCTTGACGACTTCCTGCTCGGCCCGCTGCCCAACCACATCTTCACCCGCGACACCTCGGCCTGGATCTACGACGGTGTGTCGATCAACGCGATGCGCTGGCCGGCCCGCAGGCGCGAGACCGTCCACTTCGAGGCGATCTACAAACACCATCCGCTGTTCACCGGTCCGCAGGCGGGCTCCTTCCACCACTGGTCGGAGGGCCAGGACGACTATCCCTCCACCATCGAGGGCGGGGACGTCCTCGTCATCGGCAATGGCGCCGTGCTGATCGGCATGAGCGAGCGGACCACTCCGCAGGCCGTCGAGATGCTGGCGCGGGGTCTCTTCGCGGCGGGTTCGGCACGCACCATCGTGGCGCTCGACATGCCCAAGGCGCGGGCGTTCATGCATCTCGACACGGTGATGACGATGGTCGACCACGACACGTTCACCCAGTACGCGGGGCTCGGCATGCTGCGCTCGTACACCATCGAGCCCGCGGAGGGCGAGCACGGGGTGGGGCTGCGGGTCAGCGACCATCCGCCGGAGCAGATGCACAGCGCCATCGCCGCCGCGCTGGGGTTGAAGGACATCAGGGTCCTGACCGCGAAGCAGGACGTGCACGCGGCGGAGCGCGAGCAGTGGGACGACGGCTGCAACGTGCTCGCCGTCGAGCCGGGGGTGGTGGTGGCGTACGAGCGCAATGTGACCACCAACACCCATCTGCGCAAGCAGGGCATCGAGGTGATCGAGATCCCCGGCTCCGAACTGGGCAGAGGGCGCGGAGGGCCTCGCTGCATGAGCTGCCCCATCGAGCGGGACGCCGCGGACTGAGCGGGGCGCCGCCACCGGCCTGCTCTGTATAGTGATACTGGGTATCGTATATACTTCCAGCATATCACCGTCCCCGTATGCGCGACCCAGGAGCAGGCACCATGGCGACACACCTTGCAGGCCGCCACTTCCTCAAGGAGCTCGACTTCACCCCGGACGACTTCCGCGGGCTGGTCGAGCTGGCCGCCGAGCTCAAGGCCGCCAAGCGGGCGGGTGCCGAGGTCCAGCGACTGCGTGGAAAGAACATCGCGCTGATCTTCGAGAAGACCTCGACCCGCACGCGCTGCGCCTTCGAGGTGGCCGCGGCGGATCAGGGCGCGTCGACGACTTACCTCGACCCCTCCGGCTCCCAGCTGGGCCACAAGGAGTCGGTCAAGGACACGGCCCGGGTGCTCGGGCGGATGTTCGACGCGATCGAGTACCGCGGGGACGGCCAGGCGGTGGTCGAGGAGCTCGCGACCCATGCGGGAGTGCCGGTCTACAACGGTCTGACCGACGACTGGCACCCCACGCAGATGCTCGCCGACGTGCTCACCATGACCGAGCACCGCGCCGGGGGGCGTGAGGGTGCCCCGATCGCCTTCGCCTACCTGGGCGATGCCCGCTTCAACATGGGCAACTCCTATCTGGTGACCGGCGCGCTGCTCGGCATGGACGTCCGGATCGTCGCCCCCCGGGCCTACTGGCCCGCCGACGAGGTCGTTGTGCAGGCCCGCGCACTCGCCGCCGCCAGCGGCGCGAAGGTCACACTGACCGAGGACATCGCGGAAGGTGTCGCCGGTGCTGATTTCGTCGCCACCGACGTCTGGGTCTCCATGGGTGAGCCGAAGGAGGTCTGGGACGAGCGCATCGCGGCCCTCGCCCCGTACGCGGTGACCATGGACGTGCTGCGGGCCACGGGGAATCCCGATGTGAAGTTCCTGCACTGCCTGCCGGCCTTCCACGACCTGGGTACGCAGGTCGCACGTGACATACACGAACGCCACGGTCTGGCCGAACTGGAGGTCACGGACGAGGTGTTCGAGTCCCGGCACTCGGTCGTGTTCGACCAGGCCGAGAACCGTATGCACACCATCAAGGCGGTCCTGGTGGCCACGCTCGCGACGCCTGGTGAATAGCTATGCCGAACGCGTGGCATCTCGCGGCGTCTGACGGAATCTGACCGTTCTGGCGGTCACGCGTGGCACCGTCCCCTCACCCGTGGAACGCCGCCGCGCCGAGCCGGCGCATCTGCTGGTGCCCTTACGACCCGGCGCGAGGGGTGCGGGGCGACGGCACCGAGGGTATGACCGGACCCGCGGCCGGGGTGGTCGGCAGGGTGAACCAGACCGCCTTGCCCTCGGCGGTGGGGCGGTGGCCGCAGGCCGCGCTGAGAGCGCGGATCAGCAGGAGGCCGCGGCCATGCTCCTGCCAGGGGTCGGGCTCGCGGTCCGGGGTCGGAATCGACAGGCCGGCGGGCGGTACGGGGTCGGGGTCGTGGACCTCGACCTGGCAGCCGGTGGGCAGGAGCTCCACGACCAGCTCGATGGGGGCGTCGCCCGTGGTGTGCTCCACCGCGTTGGCGACCAGTTCGGCAGTGAGGAGCTCGGCGGTGTCGCGGTCGGCCTGGGCGGCGGCGCCGGCGAGCAGGGAGCGGATCAGCGCACGCGCCAACGGCACGGCGGCCGTCGAGTGCGGGAGCGCGAGCCGCCGGCAGACGGGGGTCGCGGTCTCCGCGGTGGCGGGTGCGTGACGCAAGGCAGGGGTCCGTTCGCAGTGCTCCGTACTGCTGGTGCAGCAGTCAACATACGAAGGCCCGGCAAGAGGACCTGACCCTTATGGGGGTTTTGCCCATGTCTCGTGCCTGAGCTGATATGGGACCTTTGCCGAATTGCGACCATGTGACGGCATGTCGGGGCAGTCGTATCGCGGACTCATGACGGAAGTCACGTATGAGTGATAACTTCGAAGGGCGGGAACCCGCCCGGCAGCCCCGAGGGAGGCCACCCATGAGCCCCTTTGCCAGCTCTGCGCCACGCACCGAGGAATGGCGCCATCTGAGGCTGACCAGGCAGGACGGTGTCGCCACCGTCACCCTCGACCGCCCGGAGAAACTCAACGCGCTCACCTTCGGTGCCTACGCCGACCTGCGCGATCTGCTCGCGGAGCTCTCCCGGGAACGTTCCGTGCGCGCCCTGGTACTCGGCGGGGAGGGGCGCGGCTTCTGCTCCGGCGGCGATGTCGACGACATCATCGGTGCCACGCTCGCCATGGACACCGCGCAGCTCCTCGACTTCAACCGGATGACCGGCCAGGTCGTCCGGGCACTTCGCGAGTGCCCCTTCCCCGTGATCGCGGCCCTGCACGGCGTCGCCGCGGGTGCGGGTGCGGTCCTCGCCCTGGCAGCCGACTTCCGGGTCGCCGACCCGACAGCCCGGTTCTCCTTCCTCTTCACCAAGGTCGGACTCTCCGGCGGTGACATGGGCGCCGCCTATCTGTTGCCGCGCGTCGTCGGCCTCGGCCACGCCACCCGGCTGCTGATGCTCGGCGAGCCCGTCAGGGCCGTCGAAGCCGAGCGCATCGGCCTGATCAGCGAATTGACCGCGGAGGGCGAGGCGGACAAGGCCGCCGCGGCCCTCGCCCGCCGACTCGCGGACGGCCCCACCCTCGCCTACGCGCAGACGAAGGCGCTGCTGACCGCTGAGCTCGACATGCCGATGGCCGCGGCGATCGAGCTGGACGCCGCGACGCAGGCGTTGCTGATGAACGGCGAGGACTACGCGGAGTTCCACGCGGCCTTCACCGAGAAGCGCGCCCCGAACTGGCGGGGGCGCTGACCGTGGCCACGCCGACCACGCCGACCGGGCCCACCCCAGCGGCCGGGAGTACGGCACCATCCGGCCCCCTCACAGCGGCCGCGCCCGCGGCGCTTGCCGGCCCCGCTGTGGCGTCCGCGGCCGCAGCACCGCTGCGGATCGCCGTCATCGGGGGCGGGCCCGGAGGGCTGTACGCCGCGGCGCTGCTCAAGCGGCTCGACCCGGAGCGGGAGATCACCGTCTGGGAGCGCAACGCGCCCGACGACACCTTCGGGTTCGGCGTCGTCCTCTCCGACGAGACCCTCGGCGGCATCGAGCACGCCGACCCCGTCGTCTACCGGGCCCTCCAGGACGAGTTCGTCCGCTGGGACGACATCGACATCGTCCACCGCGGCCGGACCCTCACCTCCGGTGGCCATGGTTTCGCCGCGCTCGGGCGGCGACGGCTGCTCGAGATCCTGCACCAGCGCTGCACCTCGCTCGGCGTGCGGCTGCGTTTCCGCACCGAGGCGCCGCCCGCCGCGGAGCTGGCCGCGAGCCACGATCTGGTCATCGCCGCGGACGGGGTCCACAGCCTCACCCGCGCCGCCCACGCCGAAGCGTTCGGGCCCAGGATCGCCACGCACCGCTGCCGTTACATCTGGCTCGCCGCCGACTTCGCCTTCGACGCCTTCCGGTTCGAGATCGCCGAGACCGAGCACGGCGTGATGCAGCTGCACGGCTACCCGTACGCGCCCGGCGAGTCGACCGTGATCGTGGAGATGCGCGAGGAGGTCTGGCAGGCTGCCGGGCTCCACGAGTGCGACGAGCAGCAGTCCGCCGAGCGCTGTGCCAAGATCTTCGCGGACGCCCTCGGCGGACGGCCCCTGCGCGGCAACAACTCCGCCTGGGTCGCCTTCCGAACCGTCGTCAACGAACACTGGTCGCACGGCGGCACCGTGCTGCTCGGGGACGCCGCGCACACCGCGCACTTCTCCATCGGCTCCGGAACCAAACTCGCCGTCGAGGACGCGCTCGCCCTCGCCGCCTGTATCGAGGAGCAGCCCGGCATCCCCGAGGCACTCGCCGCCTACGAGGCTGAACGGCGCCCGGTCGTCGAGTCGACGCAGCGCGCGGCAGCGGCCAGCCTGCGCTGGTTCGAGGAGCTCGGGACCTACCTCGACCAGCCGCCCCGCCAGTTCGCGTTCAACCTCCTCACCCGCAGCCGCCGCGTCACCCATGACAATCTGCGGCTGCGCGACCCCGGCTTCACCGAGTCCGTCGAGCGGGACTTCGGCTGCCCGCCCGGCACCCCGCCGATGTTCACGCCCTTCGGGCTGCGTGGACTCACCCTGCGCAACCGGGTGGTGGTCTCGCCCATGGACATGTACTGCGCCGAGGACGGCATGCCCGGGGACTTCCACCTCGTGCACCTCGGTTCACGGGCACTCGGCGGCGCCGGTCTCGTCATGACCGAGATGGTCTGCGTCAGCGCCGAGGGACGTATCACCCCCGGCTGCACCGGCCTCTACACCGATGAGCAGGCCGCGGCCTGGCGGCGCCTCACCGACTTCGTGCACCACCGTTCCCCTGGTACCGCCATCGGCGTCCAGCTCGGCCACTCCGGGCGCAAGGGCTCCACCCGGCTGATGTGGGAGGGCATCGACCAACCCCTGCCCGACGGGAACTGGCCGCTGGTGGCCGCTTCGCCGCTGCCGTACCGGCCCGGCGTCAACCAGACCCCGCACCAGCTGGACCAGCCCGGACTCACCGCCATCCGCGAGCAGTTCACCGCGGCGGCCCGGCGCGCCGCCGACAGCGGATTCGACCTGCTCGAACTCCACTGCGCCCACGGCTATCTGCTCTCCGGCTTCCTCTCGCCGCTCACCAACCAGCGCACCGACGGCTACGGCGGCACCCTCGCCGGGCGGCTGCGCTACCCGCTCGAGGTCTTCGACGCCGTACGTGCCGTATGGCCCGACGACCGCCCGATGACGGTGCGCATCTCCGCCACCGACTGGGCTCCGGGCGGCACGACCGCCGAGGACGCCGTCGAGATCGCCCAGGCGTTCGCCGCGCACGGCGCCGACGCCATCGACGTCTCCACCGGCCAGGTCGTGCCCGAGGAACGCCCCGAGTACGGGCGCTCGTACCAGACCCCGTACGCCGACCGGATCCGCAACACCCTGCGCGTCCCGGTCATCGCCGTCGGCGCCATCTCCTCCTGGGACGACGTCAACTCCCTGCTCCTCGCGGGACGCGCCGACCTGTGCGCGGTGGCCCGACCGCACCTCTACGACCCGCACTGGACCCTGCACGCGGCGGCCGACCAGAGTTACGAGGGCCCGGCCGCCCCCTGGCCGTTGCCCTACAGGGCCGGCAGCCGCAAGCCGCCCACCGGGCGCACCGACGCGCCGAAGCCACGTCTCACCCTGCCGGCATAAGAGGGCGCGGGGACAAGGGGGAAGCCGGGGCATGAGCGGGCACCGGGCGCAGCTCAGGCTTCCGTGATGAACCGCGCCCCGGCGTCCCGCAGCCGCGCGTGCAGCCCCATGAACACCGCGGCCGAGCGGCCACCCGGCCAGTCGGCGGGCAGCAGCTCGTCGGGCAGCCCCGGATCCGCATAGGGCAGCCTGCGCCAGGAGTCGAGGGCCAGCAGGTAGTCCCGGTAGGCCTGGGCGGGCGGAGTGTCCTCGCGCGCCTCCCAGGCCCGCAGCACCGGGCCATGTGCGTCCAGGAACTCCTCGTGCTGCTTGGCGATCGCCGCCAGGTCCCACCAGCGGGCCGCCGCATCGGCCGTCGCCGCGAAACCCAGGTGCTCGGCCCGGAACAGGTCGACGTACGGGTCGAGCCCCAGCCGCCGCAGTGTGTGCGCGGTCTCCTCGTGGAAGCGGGCGGGCGCGATCCAGACACCCGGGGCGGCCGTCCCGAATCCCAGCCGCCCCAGCCGGGAGCGCAGCAGATGCCGCTTGTGGCGTTCGGCCTCGGGTACGGAGAACACCGCGAGGACCCAGCCGTCGGCGAGCTTTGGCGCCGACTGGTCGTAGATGCGCTGGTCGCCGTCGTCCAGCAGCTGGCGGGCATCCTGCGAGAGGGCGTAACCGGCCGCCCCGGTGGGCGTGCGCTCGGCCACCAGCAGTCCGCGCCGCTTGAGCCGGGACACCGAGGAGCGCACCGAGGGGCCGTCCACGCCGACCGCACCGAGCAGACGGATCAGCTCGGCCACGGCGAGCGAGCCCGTGGTCTCGCGCCCGTACGCGCCGTACAGGGTGACGATCAGGGATCGAGGGGTGTGCTGTTCGGCCACGTGATCACTCTAGTTCCGCACGGCCGCGTCCTCTAAGGGGCCAGGTCCCTGAGCCGGAAGCGTTGCAGCTTGCCCGTGGGCGTACGGGGCAGCGCGTCGAGGAACACGATCGCGCGCGGGCACTTGTACGGCACCAGGCGGTCCCTGACGAAGTCGCGCAGCGCCGCCGCCGTGCTGTCGCCGCGCTCCACACCCTCCCGCAGCACCACATACGCCGCCACCGTCTGGCCGCGGAGTTCGTCCGGCTGCCCGACCACCGCGGCCTCCGCCACGTCGGGATGGTCCAGCAGGGCGTCCTCCACCTCGGGTCCAGCGATGTTGTACCCCGCTGAGATGATCATGTCATCGGCGCGGGCGACATAGCGGAACCATCCGTCCGGCTCGCGTACGTAGGTGTCCCCGGTGAGATTCCAGCCGTCGCGTACGTACACCTGCTGGCGGGGGTCGGACAGATAGCGGCAGCCGACCGGACCGCGCACGGCCAGCAGCCCCGGCTCGCCGTCCGGCACCGGCATACGGGTGTCGGCGTCCACGACCCGTGCCTCCCAGCCGGGCACCGGCACCCCGGTCGTGCCCGGGCGGATGTCCCCGTCCGCGGCCGAGATGAAGATATGCAGCAGCTCGGTGGCGCCGATGCCGTTGATGATGCGCAGACCGGTGCGCTCGTGCCAGGACTGCCAGGTGGCGGCGGGCAGGTTCTCCCCGGCCGACACACAGCGCCGCAGCGAGGAGACGTCATACGAGAGGTCGTACGCCGCCAGCTCGTCCAGCATCACCCGGTACGCGGTCGGGGCCGTGAACAGCACGGACACCCGGTGCTGCGCGATCGCCGGGAGCAGCTGCTTGGGTCCCGCCTGCTCCAGCAGCAGTGCCGAGGCGCCTGCCCGCATCGGAAAGATCACCAGCCCGCCCAGGCCGAAGGTGAAGCCCAGCGGGGGACTGCCCGCGAACACATCGTCGGGAGTAGGGCGCAGTACCTGCGCCGAGAAGGTGTCGGCGACCGCCAGCACATCACGGTGGAAGTGCATGCACCCCTTCGGGCGCCCCGTCGTGCCGCTGGTGAAGGCGATCAGCGCCACGTCGTCGGCCGCGGTCGCGACGGCGGTGTACGCCTCCGGCTTCCCGGCCGCCAGCCGCAGCAGGTCGTCCGGCGCGTCCCCGCCGTACGCCGTGATCCGCAGCCCCGGCACCTCCGCCTTCACCAGCTCGTCGATCCCGCGGATATCGCACAGCGCGTGCTCCACCCGGGCTATCTCGCAGATCGTCGCGAGCTCCTTGGCCCGCTGCTGCGCGAGTACGGTGACGGCCACCGCGCCCGACTTCATCACCGCCAGCCAGCACGCGGCCAGCCAGGGTGTGGTCGGGCCGCGCAGCAGCACCCGGTTCCCGGGCACCACACCCAGCTCATCGGTCAGCGCATGCGCGATGCGGTCCACTCGCGTGCGCAGGTCGTCGTAGGTCCAGACGGCGCCGGACGTCCCGTCGTGGAAGGCCGGCCGGCCGCCTCCGTGGCGGTCGATCGTCGCGTCCAGCAGCTCCGCACCGCAGTTGAGCCGCGCCGGGTAGCGCAGCCCGGACGAGCCGGGCGGCTCGAGCGCGTCGAACAGCAGCCGGGGCCACTGTTCCGCGGGCGGCAGATGGTCGCGCGCGAAGGTGTCGAGGTGGGCCGAGGGTGACAGCTCCATGGTTCGCCCCTTGTCGTGGTGGGGTCGCGCATCGAGCGTATCGTGTAGGTGACGACAGTCAACGGTCCGCGATACTGTGCTTTTCCCCGGGGACGACCAAACAGTGCGGCGCGGCCGCACGGGCCCCGGGCCCCGGCCGCAGGAAGTGGGGGATCGGATGTTCGCATTCTCGCTCGATCCGGCACAGACCGCCTGGTGCGCTGAGCTGCGCGCACTCGCCGCGCAGCGGCTGCGCCCACTCGCCGAGAAGGGCGAGCCCGGCCGGGTCAACCGCCCGCTCATCGCCGCCCTCGGCGAACTCGGGCTCCTGAAACGTCTGTTCACTGACGCGAGTGCCCTCGATCTCTGTCTGCTCCGCGAGTCGCTCGCCCACGGCTGTACGGAGGCCGAGACCGCCCTGGCGCTCCAGGGTCTCGGTAGCTACCCCGTGCTCCAGGCGGGCACACCGGCCCAGCGCGACCGTGTCCTCCCGGAGGTCATCGCGGGCCGGGCCGTGGCCGCCTTCGCGCTCAGCGAGCCCGATGCCGGTTCCGACGCGGCGGCACTCGCCCTCGAAGCCACCCCGCACGGCGACGGCTGGCGGCTCACGGGAGAGAAGCGCTGGATCTCCAACGCCCCCGAGGCGGATTTCTTCACCGTGTTCGCCCGAACGGGTGAGGCGGCGGGAGCGCGCGGCATCAGTGCCTTCCTCGTCCCAGCCGACCGGCCCGGGCTCACCGGCAGCGCCCTGGAGATGCTCTCCCCGCACCCCATCGGCGCCCTGCACTTCGATGGCGTACCCGTCGGCCGCGACGATCTGCTCGGGGAGCCGGGCGGTGGTTTCCGGGTCGCCATGAACACCCTCAACCTCTTCAGGCCCAGTGTCGGCGCCTTCGCCGTCGGCATGGCCCAGGCGGCGCTCGAGGCCACGCTCGAACACACCGCGCACCGCACCGCCTTCGGCGGCACCCTCAAAGACCTCCAGGCCGTCTCCCACCAGACCGCCGAGATGGCGACCCGGACGGAGGCGGCGCGGCTGCTGGTGTACGCGGCGGCCTGCGCGTACGACTCCGGCGCGGCGGACGTCCCCCGGCGTTCGGCGATGGCGAAACTGTTCGCGACCGAGACCGCGCAGTATGTCGTCGACACGGCGGTGCAACTCCACGGCGCACGCGCACTCCAGCGCGGCCATCTGCTGGAGCATCTCTACCGGGAGGTCCGTGCGCCGCGGATCTACGAGGGCGCGAGCGAGGTCCAGCGCAGCATCATCGCGAAGGAGCTGTACCGGTGAGCTGTATAGAGGAATAGAGGAGTCGTACCGACGATGAAGGACGCCCGATGAGTCTCGAACGCATCAACCCGCCCGGTCTCTCCCCGGCCACCGGCTTCTCGCACGCCGTCGCCGCGACCGGCTCCCGGGTGGTGTACCTCGCCGGTCAGACCGCCCTCGACGCCGGTGGCAAGATCACCGGCGCCGGGATCGTGGAGCAGTTCGAGACGGCCCTGGCCAACCTGCTCGCCGCGCTCAACGCCACCGGCGGCACACCGCACGATCTGGCCCGGGTCACCGTCTACGCCACGGACATCGCCGACTACCGCGCCCACTCCGCCGAACTCGGGCAGGTCTGGCACCGGTTGGCCGGGCGGGACTATCCGGCCATGGCGGTCATCGGGATCGTGCGGCTCTGGGACGAGGAGGCGCTGGTGGAGATCGACGGGATCGCGGTACTGCCGTAGCGTCCCCACCGCCGGGCCGCCTCGTCCGCGGAAGACCGCAGTGTCAGCAGGCTGCCGTCATCGGTCTTCCAGGAGTGAGCCCATCCATTCCTCCACCGCGTCCGGGGTGCGCGGCAGCGCACCGGACATCAGCCGGGCCCCCTCCGCGGTGATGACGAGGTCGTCCTCGATGCGTACGCCGATGCCGCGCAGTTCGGCGGGCAGTGTCTCGTCGTCCGGCTGGAGATAGAGCCCCGGTTCGACGGTGAGCACCTGCCCCTCCGCCAGGACTCCGTCGGGATAGGCCGAGGCACGCGCCGACGCGCAGTCGTGCACATCGAGCCCGAGCATATGGCCGCTGCTGCACAGGGTGTACCGGCGGTGGAGGTCGCCGTCCGCGTGTTTCAGCACGCCCCATTCGGCGAGCCCCTCGGCGATCACCCGCATACAGGCGCGGTGGAAGTCACGGAACTGCGCACCGGGCCGGAGCGCGGCGATGCCCGCTTCCTGGGCCGCCAGCACGAGTTCGTACACCTGGCGCTGGACGGGGGAGAACCGGCCGGAGAGCGGGAGGGTGCGGGTGACGTCGGCGGTGTACAGGGTGTCGGTCTCCACTCCCGCGTCGAACAGCAGTAGTTCGGAGGGGTCGAGCCGACCGTCGTTGCGTGTCCAGTGCAGCACACAGGCATGGGGCCCGGACGCGGCGATCGTCTCGTATCCGGTGCCGTTGCCCTCCAGTCTGGCGCGCAGCCCGAAGACGCCTTCGAGCCGGCGCTCACCACGGGGGTCGCGCAAGGCGGCCGGCAGGGCGCGCACCACGTCCTCGAAGCCTGCGGCTGTGTGATCGACGGCGAGCTGGAGTTGCCCAACCTCCCAGGCGTCCTTCACCAGGCGCAACTCCGACAGCGTGGTGGCCAGTTCGGAGTCACTCGCCGCGTTGCGGCCGGGCGGCAGTGCACCGAGGTCGTCCAGGTGTACGCAGCGGATGCCGGTCAGCCGCTCGGTTTCGCCGAGATCGGGGCGGCGGCCCACCCAGAACTCGCCGTAGCGGCGGTCGCGGTAGAACTCCTCGCTGCTTCGGTCCCCTCGTGCCGATCGCGGCCGCACATACAGCACGGGCTCATGGCCGGACGGCCCCGAAGGCTCCAGGACCAGTACATGGCCGGGCTGGTCCTCGCCGGTGAGCCCGGTCAGCCAGGCATAGGCGCTGTGCGGGCGGAAGCGGTGGTCGCAGTCGTTGGAGCGCACCTTCAACTCGCCTGCGGGGACCAGCAGTCTCTCGTCCGGGAAGAGCGCCGACAGCCGCTGCCGCCGTGCCGCGGTGACGGCATGGGCGGGTACCCGGGCGTCGGCGGGCAGGGGGCTCGGTGCCCATCCCGTGCGCATGAAGGCGGCCAACTGCGCTGACACCGTCAGATCGTGACTCCCGGTCGCCGGTGTGGGGCGCGCGGGGGTGACGGGATTCTCGGGGTGGGCATTTTCGGACATCCGGGCTCCCTGGAAACAGAGTTGTGCTGAGGCCTTGTCAGTGCAATTTCACATTACTATGTTACGGGTCACATCGCGCCCGTCGGTTCGGCCAATCCCCATGCCTGCCACGGCGGTTCGCGGTGACCGCACTGCCGCACATCCCCCGTCACCTCCCACACAGGAGCGTTCGGTGTCACAGTCCAGATCCGTGCTGCCCATATCCGTGCCCGCATCCCTGCGCAGGCCGCTGCTCACCGGCGCTCTTGCCGGTGGCCTCGCCGTCACCCTGCTCGCGCCTCTCGCCCCGGCCGCCTCGGCGGCCCAGCTCGGCCGACCGGCCGCCCGCCCGGCCCCGGCGCCCGCTCCCACCCGGGCCCCGAACCCCTTCGACGAGGTCGAGCGCCTGGCCAACGCGCCCAAGCGCACCGCAAGGACCGCCCCCGCACCCGGTGAGCTCGCCGAAGGCCGTATCCCCGGACGGCAGGGCCCGGGGAGTGGCGCCAGGTCCCGCGCCACGGCGGTCCGCACCGCGGCCGGGGTGCCCTGCACCCTCGACGGTGTCACCGGACTGAGCCCGCAGCAGTTCGCCGACTTCCTCGCCGACCCGGCCGTCACCGCCGACGGTTGTCTCCGTGACCTCATCTGGACCTGGGACGCCCGCCTCGTGCCCGTCATGTCCGACGCCCACGTGCAGGCCGTCGGCCGCAGGATCTCCTCACTCGCCGCCCGCCACGACGGCCACAACGGCACCCACCTGCTGGAGATGTTCACGTATCTCCATGCGGTCGCCTACCACGACTTCTCGCGCCCCGAGATCGACGTCACCGACCCGCCGACCACCGAGGTCCTGCGGAGGGCCATCAACGACTTCGGCACCGCCGCCCGCACCTTCCAGGTCACCCGCACCAACGCCGAGACCCTGCGCGAAGCGCTCTACGCGGGCAGTGCCCCCGGTCTGCGGCACAGCCAGCTCGGGCTGATCAAGAAGGTCCTGGCGACCATGGACAAGTACCACAAGGGGCAGTACGACGACGCTTCCTGGGGTGGTGCGGCACTGGCCGCCCTGTCCGTCAACTACCTGGGTGTGTACCCCGGCAACAAGGACACCGCGTTCCACAACGTCGTCACGCAGAACGCCTCCTACCGGGCCGCCTTCCGTGCCTTCGCCGGCTACACCCACCTCAAGGGCACACCCAACGAGTGGGTCGTACGCGACGCGCTCGGCGAGTACGGGCGCTTCGGTCAGGTGGCGGCGCTCAAGGAGGGGATCATCCCCGACCTCGGTGCGCTGCTGCCGGTCGCCGAGGCCAACTTCGGCAAGGGCGGCCGCCCCTGGGCGGCGCTCGTCGGCTGGCTGGACTTCTATCAGGCCTGTAAGCCGTACGGGGTCTGCAAGGAGGACATCGAGCGGCGGATCTTCCCGTACACCTACACCTACGACAACGGGGCCATCAAGGTCCGCACGGCCCTCGACCGGGCCACCGTCGACCAGCTCTACTACGCGAGCAAGCAGGTGAAGGCGCAGTTCCACCGGGTGCTCGGCACCGAGCAGCCACTCGCCGGTGACACCAACACCGCCCTCAGCATCGTGCTGTACGCCTCGCGCTCCGACTACGAGGTCTACCACCCGATCCTCACTGGAATGGGCACCGAGAACGGCGGCATCTACATCGAGCGCGGCGCCACCTTCTACACCTACCAGCGCCGAGTGCCGCAGGACTCCTCGCTCACGCTCGAAGAGCTCTTCCGGCACGAGTACGTGCACTACCTCAACGGCCGCTGGGCGGTGCCCGGCTATTTCGGCGAAGGCGACTGGTACACCGGTGACCGCACAACCGCCATGGACGAGGGCACGGCGGAGTTCTTCGACGGAGCGACCCGGGACAACGGCATCGCGGTCCGCAAGTCCCTCGTCCAGGGCGTCATCGACGACACGGCTTCGGGTGGGCCGCGGATGAGCGTGAACCAGCTGCTGCACGCCACCTACGACGGCGACGGCTTCCGGTTCTACGACTACGCGGGCACGTTCTTCGAGTTCCTGTGGACCGAACGCCCCTCGCTGCTCCGGGAGATGTACGGCCACCTGCGGGCCGACGACGTCGCGGGCTTCGACTCCTGGCGCAGCCGCGTCGGCGGCGATCCGGCCGTCCAGCGCGCCTACGACGCATTCCTGGACGCGCAGATCGCCAAGGTCGGCGAGCTCTTCGTGCCCAACACGTCGTACACGCCCAACGACCGGCTCACGCAGTCATCGGCGGACGCGGTCCGTGCGGCCCTCGCCGCCGCCACGTACGCCGATCCGGCCTGCACCGAGAACGGCGACCCGGGCAAACGGCGCTTCACCTGCACGGGCCGCATCACGGCCAACCTCTCCGACGCGACCAGCCCGGACCTGGTGTTCAAGGACATGTCCGAGACGGTGGACTACTTCCTCCTGGACAGGTCTGCACCGGCCTCCACCAACCTCGCCGATATGAACTGCTCCTTCGGCCCGGTGGAGATCTGGTCCAACGGACGCGCCGGTACGTCGGCCTACCAGTGTGAAGGGCCGCTGCGCAGCTGAGTGTTGGGCCGGCGTGGTTCCCTTCCCCGCAGGCATGACATGTGACATATTACTGTCGTGCTCACCACACAATCCCGTGGCCTCCTGGACGCCGTCATCATCGGCGCCGGCATCGTCGGCGCGGCCTGCGCGTACTACGCCAGCCGCGCCGGTCTGGCGGTCGCCGTCGTCGACCGGGGCGCGGTCGCGGGCGGCACCACCGGTGCGGGGGAAGGGAACCTCCTCGTCTCCGACAAGGAGGCGGGACCCGAGCTCGACCTCGCGCTGCTGTCCACCGGACTCTGGCGCGAACTGGCGGAGGTGCTCCCGCCGGACATCGAGTACGAACCCAAGGGCGGTCTCGTCGTGGCCCCCGGCGAGAGCGCGCTCGACGCACTGAACCGCTTCGCCGAACGGCAGCGCCCGGCCGGTGTCACCGCACTCGGAGTCCCCGCCGACCGGCTCCGCGAGCTCGAACCCCATCTCGCGCCGGGGCTCGCGGGCGGCATCCACTACCCCCAGGACGCCCAGGTCCAGCCCGCCAGGGCGGCGGCGCGGCTCCTCGCCGCGGCACACGAGCGCGGCGCGGTCATCAGGCTGGGCGAGGAGGTCACCGGAGTGCTCACCACACCGGGCGGCGCTGTCCGCGGCGTGCGCACCTCGCGCGGCGGACTCCTCGCACCCGCCGTCGTCAACGCGGCGGGCACCTGGGGCGGTGCCGTCGCCCGGCTCGCGGGCACCGAACTGCCCGTACTGCCCCGAAGGGGCTTTGTCCTGGTCACCGAGCCACTGCCACGCGTCGTACGCCACAAGGTGTACGCCGCCGACTACATCGCCGATGTCGCCAGCGGATCCGCGGAGCTCCAGTCCTCCGCGGTCGTCGAGGGCACACCGTCGGGACCGGTCCTGATCGGCGCCACCCGCGAACGGGTCGGCTTCGACCGGGGCCTGTCCACCGGAGCGCTGCGCAGACTCGCCCGCCAGGCCGCGGAACTCTTCCCCGTCCTCGCGGACCTGCGGGTGACGCGGGCGTACCACGGTTTCCGGCCCTACCTCCCCGACCACCTGCCCGCCATCGGGCCCGACCCCCGGGTGCCCGGCCTGTTCCACGCCTGCGGCCACGAGGGGGCCGGGATCGGGCTGGCGCCCGCCACCGGACTGCTGATCGCCGCCACGCTCGGCGGCGGCCAGCAGGCCCTGGACCTCAAGCCGTTCCGTCCGGAGCGGTTCGGCGAGCCGACCGAGCGCGGCCCCGGCAACCCCGATCACCCGGACGGCCGGACAGGAGCGGCACAGTGACCAGAACACCCGTTTCCCTCGTGCGCGCCGAACCCGGTCCCGCCTACGAGATCACCTTCGACGGGCGCCCCATCCGCGCGCTTCCCGGGCAGACCGTCGCCGCCGCGCTCTGGGCCGCGGGCATCCTCTCGTGGCGCACCACCCGTGTGAACGGCGTCCCGCGCGGGGCCTTCTGCGGTATCGGCGTCTGCTACGACTGCCTCGCCACCATCAACGGCCGTCCCAATCAGCGGGCCTGCCTGGTGCCGGCCCGCCCGGGCGACACGATCACCACCCAGGAGGGCACCGGCCATGACGACCTCACCGTATGACCTGGCGGTCGTCGGTGCCGGGCCCGCCGGGCTCGCGGCCGCCGTCACGGCCGCCGGGCTGGGGCTGCGGGTGGCGCTGCTCGACGCGGGGGAGCGGCCCGGGGGGCAGTTCTACCGCCACCCCGCACCCGCATTCCGCGCCCGGCGCCCCGAGGCACTGCACCACGGCTGGGCCGCCTACGCCGATCTGGAACGCAGACTGGACGTGCTTCGCGCGGCGGGGGGCATCCGGTACCTTCCGGCCCACCATGTGTGGACGGTGCTTCGCGGCGACGCCGACAGTGCCGGTATCGACGGCGGCGCTCCCCTCTGGCGGCTGCACGCCTTGGCGGGCAACCGTGCCGAGGACGAGCGGCCCGTCCAGGTCCAGACCCGCACCGTGCTGCTGGCCACCGGTGCGTACGAGCGCCAACTCCCGTTCCCGGGCTGGACACTGCCCGGGGTCGTCGGTGCCGGAGCGGCACAGGCCATGCTCAAGTCCGGGCTGGTGCTGCCCGGTCGGCGTATCGTCGTCGCGGGCAGCGGACCACTGCTGCTCGCCGTCGCCGGATCGCTCACCGCCGCAGGTGCCAGGGTGCCCGCCGTGGTGGAGGGGTCGGCGTACACGGCGTACGCCCGGGGGCTGCCCACGCTCCTGAGCGTCCCCGCGAAGCTCGCCGAAGGAGCCCTTCACACAGCTGCGTTGATGAGGCGCGGTGTGCGGATGCTCAGCAGGCATGCCGTCACCGAGGCCCATGGCACGGACCGGGTCGAGGCCGTCACCGTCACCAGGCTCGACCATGACTGGCGGCCTGTGCCGGGCAGTGGCCGACGTCTCGCCTGTGACGCGCTGGCCATCGGGCACGGCCTTGTGCCCCAGCTCGAACTCGCCACGGGACTCGGCTGTGCCACCCGTCGCACTCCCGACGGCGGCGCGGCGCTGGATGTCGACGCCGAGCAGCGCACCTCCGTGAACGGCGTCTGGTCGGCCGGGGAGGCGGGTGGCATCGGCGGTGCCGAACTCGCCCTGACGGAAGGGGAACTGGCCGGACACTCCATCGCCCGTGCCCTGCGTGGTAGGCCCGGGAGCCCCCGGCGTGCAGCGCGGCTGACCGCCGGCCGTACCCGGTTGAGGGCTTTCGCCGACCTGATGGCTGCCGCGCACCGCCCGGGCGCGGGCTGGACCGGGTGGCTCGACGACACCACGACGGTGTGCCGCTGTGAGGAGGTGCCGGCCGGGCTGATCAAGGAGGCGGCCGGTGCGCTCGGAGCGCACGACTCGCGAACGGTCAAGCTGCTCACCCGCGCCGGCATGGGCTGGTGCCAGGGGCGGATGTGCGGCCACGCCGTGGCCTGCCTGGCCGAGGCGGAAGCCAGTGCGGATCGGGCCGCGCCGCACTCCGTGGCCGACCGGCGCCCACTGTCCTGTCCGGTGCCTCTGAGCCATCTCGCAGAGCTGCCCGAATCATCCTGACCGCACTGTCCGGTACTTCCGGTACTCACCGGCCGATCCCGCTGACACCGTCAGTCGATCACTTATACAATGTCACATCGCACAAGAGGAGTTGGCATGACACTCGCACCTCGCACCCGCCCCTGGCACGGAATCATGGTCGCCACCGCTCTCCCGCTGCGTGACGATCTCTCCATCGACTACGACGCCTACGCCGACCATGTGTCCTGGCTCGTCGCCAACGGCTGCGACGGAGTCGTGCCGAATGGCTCACTCGGCGAATACCAGACCCTCACGGACGACGAACGAGCCCGAGTGGTGCGTACCGCCGTCGAGGCGGCCGGCGACGGAGACCGGGTGATGCCGGGTGTCGCCGCCTACGGCAGCGCCGAAGCCCGCCGCTGGGCCGACCAGGCAGCCGAGGCCGGCGCCGGATCCGTGCTGCTGCTGCCGCCCAACGCCTACCGCGCGGATGAGGCGGCGGTGACGGCCCACTACGCGGAGGTCGCGCGCTGCGGTCTTCCCGTCGTCGCGTACAACAACCCGTACGACACCAAGGTCGACCTCACCCCCGGCCTGCTCGCCCGGCTCCACACCGAGCACAGCATCGTCGCCGTGAAGGAGTTCAGCGGTGATGTGCGGCGCGCATTCGAGATAGCCGAACTCGCCCCGGGACTCGATCTGCTGATCGGCGCCGACGATGTGCTGCTCGAACTGGCCCTGGCCGGTGCCGTCGGCTGGATCGCGGGATATCCCAATGCGCTGCCGAGGGCATGCGCCACCCTCTACCGCGCCGCCGTCGACCGGGATCTGGAGACCGCGCTGCCCCTGTACAAGTCCCTGCACTCCCTGCTGCGCTGGGACTCCAGGACCGAGTTCGTGCAGGCCATCAAGCTGTCCATGGACCTCGCCGGCCGCCCGGGAGGCCCGACCCGTCCGCCACGCTCCCCCCTCACCCCGGAACAGGACACGGCCGTGCGCGCGGCCACCGAGAAGGCTCTCGCCGAAGGCCACCGCTGACCCGCAGCAACAGAGCCAGAAGGGGAAGGGATCCGTATGCGCACCCGTCATGTCTTCCACGCCGTCGACTCCCACACCGAGGGCATGCCCACCCGTGTCATCACCGGTGGCACCGGGGTGATCCCCGGCGCGACCATGGCCGAGCGGCGTACCTACTTCATCGAGCACCTCGACCACATCCGCACCCTGCTCATGTACGAGCCGCGCGGCCACTCCGCGATGAGCGGCGCGATCCTCCAGCCGCCCACCCGGCCGGACGCCGACTACGGGGTGCTGTTCATCGAGGTGTCAGGGGTGCTGCCGATGTGCGGCCACGGCACCATCGGTGTCGCCACCGTGCTGGTCGAGACCGGCATGGTGCCCGTCACCGAACCGGTGACGACCGTCCGCCTCGACACCCCCGCCGGACTGGTGAGGGCGGACGTACGAGTCGAGGAAGGGGCGGCCCGGTCCGTCACACTCACCAACGTGCCCGCGTTCTGCCTCGCACTCGACCGCAAGGCCGACGTACCCGGTCATGGCACGATCACCTACGACATGGCGTACGGCGGCAACTTCTACGCCATCGTCTCCCTGGACGCGCTGGGGCTCCCCTTCGACCGGGCCCGCAAGGACGAGTTGCTGACCGCCTCGCTCGCCGTCATGGACGCCATCAACGCGGGCGACCGTCCCGTCCACCCCGAGAACCCGCACATCGGCGGGGTCAAGCACGTCTATCTCGCCGCACCGGGCTCCGACGCGGCACGCTCCCGGCACGCCATGGCCATCCACCCCGGCTGGTTCGACCGCTCCCCGTGCGGCACGGGCACCAGTGCCCGCATGGCCCAGCTCCACGCCCGCGGGGAGCTGCCCATCGGCCGTGACTTCGTCAACGAGTCGTTCATCGGTACGGAGTTCACCGGACGGCTGATCGAGGAGACCACTGTCGGTGCGCTGCCCGCCGTCGTCCCCACCATCACGGGGCGTGCGTGGATCACCGGCACGGCCCAGTACTTCCTGGATCCGTCCGACCCGTTTCCCGGAGGCTTCCTGCTGTGACAGCGCGGGCCGTCGAGCAAACGTCACATTGTACGCTGGCTCCTCGAGGATTCACGGAGGCATGCCATGGGCGACCCGAAGCAGTTCACCCTGATCACAGCCCAGGAACGGCTGCGCGACCAGGTCGCCCACGCGCTGCGCGCCGCCCTCGTGGCGGGTGAGCTCCGACCCGGTCATGTCTACTCCGCGCCCGGACTCGCCGCCGACTTCGGGACCTCCGCCACACCCGTGCGCGAGGCCATGCTCGACCTCGCGCGTGAGGGCCTTGTCGAGCCGGTCCGCAACAAGGGCTTCCGGATCACCGAGGTCAGCGAGCGCGACCTCGACCAGTACACCGAGCTGCGTGCCCTGATCGAGGTGCCGACCATCGGGAGGGTCACCCAGCTCGCGACGGTGGAGCAGCTCGAAGAGCTCCGTCCGGTCGCCGAGGAGATCGTGACGCGTGCGCGGGATCACGATCTCATCGGATATCTGGACGCGGACCGCCGCTTCCACCTCGGTCTGCTCGCCCTCGCGGGAAACGAGCGGCTGGTCGAGACGGTCGGGGATCTCCGCAAGCGTTCCCGGCTCTACGGGCTGACCAGGCTGGACGAGCGCGGCCAGCTGGTCGCCTCGGCCGAGGAGCATCTGGAGCTGCTCGATCTGATGGTGGCCGGTGACACGGCGGGTGCGCAGGATTGCATGGCCCGCCACCTCGGGCATGTGCGTTCGCTCTGGGCCCAGGCGAGGGACGTACCGGTGGAGCCGCGCTCGCGGCACCGACTCGGCAGCCGCTAGCAGCCGCGAGCCGCCAGGCCGAGGTGCTCGGCCGAAGCCGCCGACTCGCGGCGGCTCCGGCCGCGGCCTACGGTCGAAGAGCAGGCGTGGGTTCGCCGATCGACCCCACGCCCACTCCAGCCCTTCCGGCCACGCCCGCCGGGGCCGCACCACGCCATGACCAGCCCGCGATCCGCCCCAGCACCGCGGACCACCGCCCCGGAGCGGGGCGGTGGGAGCGTCATGGCGCTGCTCGTCATCGCGTCCTGCCAGCTCATGGTGGTGCTCGACATCACCATCGTGAACATCGCACTGCCGCACATCCAGACCTCGCTGGGCTTCTCCACCACCGACCTGTCGTGGGTCGTCAGCGCGTACACCCTCACCTTCGGCGGGCTGCTGCTGCTCGGCGGAAGGACGGGGGACATCCTGGGGCGGCGCAGGGTCTTCGTCTGCGGAGTGCTGCTCTTCGTCGTCGGCTCGATGGCCGCCGGGCTCGCCCAGAGCGCCGGTGAGCTGCTGGCCGCACGCGCCTTCCAGGGCGCGGGCGCCGCCGTCGCCTCCCCGACCGCCCTCGCCCTGATCAGTACGACTTTCACGGAGGGCCCGGAGCGCAACCGGGCCTTCGGCGTGTTCGCCTCCGTCTCCGCCGCAGGGGGTGCGCTCGGGCTGATGGCGGGCGGTGTGATCGTCGAATGGCTGGACTGGCGCTGGGTGTTCTTCGTCAACGTACCGATCGGACTGCTCATCGTCCTTGCCGCGCCCCGCTGGATCGCGGAGTCCACGCGCCGGCCCGGCACCTTCGATATCGCCGGCGCGCTCACCGCCACGGCCGGAATGGTGCTGCTCGTCTACGGCTTCATCCGGGCCGCTCAGGACGGTTGGGGGGACGCCTTCACGATCGCGTCGTTCGCCCTGGCGATCGTGATCCTGGCCCTGTGCTCCCGCGTCGAGCGCCGTTCCAGGCAGCCGGTGATCCCGCTGCATCTGTTCGCCGACCGCAATCGCCGGGGGACCTACGCGATGATGCTCAGTCTCGCCGCCGCGATGTTCGGCATGTTCTTCTTCCTCTCGCTCTTCGTGCAGAACGTGCTGGAATTCAGTCCGCTCAAGGCGGGATTCGCCTTTCTGCCGGTCAGCGCGATCATCGTGACGGGGGCACGGACCACGGCACGGCTGCTGCCCCGATTCGGGCCCAAGCCCTTCATGGTCACCGGCGCCGTGCTGGCCACGGCCGGCCTGATCTGGCTGACCCGCGTCGATGTCCATTCCACGTATGCCGGAAGTCTTCTGGGGCCGATGCTGGTGTTCGGCCTGGGCATGGGGCTCCAGTTCGTGTCGATCACGGTCACGGCGCTCTCCGGTGTCCCCGCATGGGAGTCCGGCGCCGCCTCCGGTCTCCTCAACACCCACCAGCAGGTGGGCGGCTCGCTCGGGCTTTCGTTGCTGACCACGGTGTTCGGTGCGGCAGCGGGCGAGGAGGCCGCCCGCCAGGCGCCGCTCTTCCTCACCGGGGCCACCGCCGACGAGAAACTGCGCTATGCACAATCCGGCAGGCTCCCGGCGCCCTACGCGGACGCGGTCCTCACGTCCGGGGCGACGACCGCCTTCGCCGTCGCCGCCGTGTTCACGGCGGTCGCCGCGCTGATCGCCCTGTTCGTCATCCGCATCCGCACTGCCGATATCGAAAGACTCAACGGCCGGGGCAGCGGAACCCAGAGGGGCTGAACCTGGCGGGCCTGAATCCGGCGGGCTGAACCAGTCATACCACCTGGACCATTCGGGGCACTGCCGTGCTCTCCCTGAGTGACGACCCGGAATATGTCACGGCTCCAGGCTCCGTATCCCTTCATATTCGATGACGAAAGAGGCCGCCGCGGCAGCCGGTGCCGGAATGGCATCCCACCCCACTCAGCCCGTTCTCCGGAGCGAAGTCCTGCCGGGACACCAGGTGTGAATTCGGTTCGACTCCGGCTGAATGACATGCACATTGCCTCTGCTTCGGCATGCTCGCCGGCCTTGTGCGCATGGAGAGGAAAGCACGAATGAAGAAGCTCACTTGGGCGGCCAGGAGCTTGGCGGCCGTGTCCGGAGCCCTGCTCGCGGGCGGTGTCGTGGCTCCCACCGCGATGGCCAGCAGCCACTCGGACACCCCGTCCGACGGCGTGGCCGCGACCATCCTGGCGATGTCCGGTTACGACTGGGGATACGGCGGCCGTGGCTGTAACTCCGAGCACGACGTGGCCACCACCACCATCGACGACAGCGAGAGCGAGCTGTTCGGCACGGTGTTCACCGCCACGACGGACCGCCGGGGAGAAGGGTTCCTCAACGACAGCCGGGACCCGGCGGACTGGTTCAGCCTCTCCCTGATCCCCGGCGCCCCGGACTGCGTCCAGGATGTCGCGGTGTCGGTGACCGAGGCGGAGCCGGACCCGGGCACCCTCTACATCACCGTGGTGGACCACAAGGGCGTGGCCTACCAGGCCGAGTGCAGTGTGGCGGCCACCATCCTCGACGCCACGAACATCGCCGCGGCCTGCGGTGTCGGCTTCATCGAGAACGTGGGTACGCCGGTCTAAGCCGGTACACACCCAGAACGTGCTTCGTGTCGGCCCTGCCGGTGCGAAGCCGTACAGGCACGGGGATCCGACCGGGGCCGGCCGCCAGCTCGATGGCGGTCGGCCCCGTGGGCTGAGGTCCGAGGTCAGAAGGCCCGGGTGCTCAGGGGGTGACGATGGCGAAATGCGGGTCCGCGGTGTCCAGCACGGCGAGCAGCTTCATCAGCAGGCGCGGGTCGCCGGTCATGGTGATGCCCGCGGTCGCCTTGGTGGACAGCATGACCAGGAGCTGGGCCTTGGTCATCGTCATGGTCAGGCCTGCGTTCGGGGCGGGCTTGCTGTCGGTGGTGTGGCTGAGAAGGCCGTTGGCCAGCACGAGGTGCCAGTACTCGTCGCCGATGTGCCAGTCGACGGCCAGACTCAGGTCCCAGGCCTCGGGGCCGTTGACCCGGACCGCCATACCGTCGATGAGCTGCCCGACCGTGAGTGCCGCGTACACATCGGCACCCAGGGTCGCGTCAGCCCCGGACGTGACGCCCCTGGTGAGTTCCTGCGCACCCGTGAGGTAGAAGTTGCGCCACACGGCGTTCTCGGAGGCCTGGCCGAGCCGGGTGTAGACCTCGGCGAGCCGGCGCTTGGCCCGGGTGTCCTCGGGGTCGTTGAAGACGGCGTGGTTGAGCAGCGTGACGGCGAAGCGCAGATCGCCCTTGCGTGCGTACTGATCGGCGCGGGCCCGCACGGCGGACTGGCCGCCCATACAGGCGACGTAGCGGCGGGCCTCCTCGACGGGAGGGTGTTCCCAGAGATGGGCGGGGTTGCCGTCGAACCAGCCCATGTAACGCTGGTAGATGCCCTTGACGTTGTGGCTGAGGGAGCCGTAGTAGCCGCGGTTGGCCCACACCTGCTCCAGTGCCGGAGGCAGTTCCAGTGTCTCCGCGATCTCCGCCGCGGTCATTCCCCGGTTGATCAGGCGGACCGTCTGGTCGTGCAGATATCCGTAGAGGTCCCGCTGGTGGGCGAGCAGGGCCACGATGCTGTCATTGCCCCAGGTGGGCCAGTGGTGCGAGGCGAAGGCGACATCGGCCCTGCCTTCGTAGAGGCCGATGGACTCGGTGAGATAGCCGGCCCATGCATGGGCGTCGCGGACCTGGGCGCCGCGGAGGGTGATGATGTTGTGCATGGTGTGGGTGGCGTTCTCCGCCATGCACACCGCCCGCAGGTCGGGGAAGAGGAAGTTCATCTCCGCCTGGCATTCGGTCCCCGGGGTCATCTGGAACTGGATGCGGACCCCGTCGAGGGTGACCTCCTGACCGGATTCGCTGATGTACTCGGTCGGGGCGATCAGTCCCACGCTGCCCACCGAGACGGTCAGCCCGAGCCCGCAGCCGACCTGGGCGGCGGCTCCCCAGGGGAGCTGGGTGCCGTACATGTAGGAGGCCCGCCGGGCCATGGCCGGACCGGCGTAGACGTTCTCACTGACCGCGTGCTCCATGAATCCCGCGGGAGCGAGTACGGGGACCCCGGCGCCGCCGTCCGGCAGGACACCGCGGCAGCCGCCGAAGTGGTCGAGATGCGGATGGGTGTAGATCATCGCCTTCACGGAGCGAGCGCCCCGATGAGTGCGGTAGAGCGTCAGTGCGGCGGCCGCGGTCTCCGCGGAGATCAGCGGGTCGATGACGATGATGCCGGTCTCACCCTCGACAACGGTCATATTGGACATGTCCAGGCCGCGGATTTGGTAGATCCGCTCGGTCACCTGGTAAAGGCCCTGCCGGGACAGTAGCCGGGCCTGCCGCCACAGGCTCCTGTCTACGGTCCTGGGCGGCGTCTCACCTGCGTCGGCGAGGAAGCCGTAGGCGTCCGTGTCCCAGACGGTGGTACCGGCCTTGTTCTTGATCGGTCCCCCGGCGAACGCGGCGATGAAGCCGCGGTCCGCGTCTTCGAAGTCCTGCTTGTCGTCGTAGGCGAGGCCGTCGGTGCGTGTCGGCGAGGGGGTACCGGCATGGTGTTGTCCGGGGAATCCCTGGGCGGTCTGCGGGTTCAGCGCGACTGCCGCGGCTGCGGCGCCCGCTGCGGTGACGAATCCGCGCCGGTCCATCGGGGCCATGGTGCACCTTCCCTTCCCGCAAGGATCAGGCCCGGTCCTCCATGGGGCGAGGGGCGGGCCGTAGTGCAGTAGGACTGCAACAGGAGTCGAGGCGCCACTATTGCAGCCACGGTGAAATAAAAGAAGATGCGTGGCGCAACTTCCGTTCAGCCCTCCGTGGCGTCGCCGAGCAGCGCCCGCAAGGTCCGGCCCATCGCCGTCCGGGCCGCCGCCTCGCCCAGGCCCCGCCGGCCGCGCAGATGTTCCCAGGCTCCCCACGACGACGCGGCTTCCAGGGCGTCCAGCAGTCCGCCCGCCCGGCGCGCCCCTGACACCCGGTCGAGCTCCGGACCGAAGGTCCGGGCCAGGTCGTCCCGCAGCCAGGTGTCCCCCCGGGCCATGACCCGGCGCAGGCCTGGCGAGTCCGCCTCCAGCCCGAGCCCTTCCCTGCGGATCGGCGTCATCACCTCGTACATCCGGCCACGCTGGGCCACGAACGCCCGCACCTTGCGCACCGTGCGCTCCTCCGGGGGCACCGGCTCGGACAGGGCCCGCCATCGCTCGGCCTGCCGCTCGGCGGCTGCCGTGAACAGCGCTTCGCGGTCCGCGAAGTGCACGAAAACGCTTCGTTCCGACACTCCGGCCCGCTCCGCGATGGCCTTCCCGGTCGGCTTGCGCACACCCTCGGAGACCAGGTCCAGCAGTGCGTCCAGCAGCACCGCGTTGGTCCGCTCCGGATCACGCCGCCACCGGCGCTGCCGTCCCGCAGCGGTGGTGCCGGAGGCGGGTTCGTCTCGATCGTCTCGCGCGTTCACGAGGCACATAGTCTCAGGGGCTACACTCCCGCCGTCCGAACCCGCGCCGGGTCCGCTCTCGCGGTCCGGCCCCCGCGCGACGGGCGGCGGTCGGCACGTTCGGAAAAGCCCGCCGAACGGTTTACAAAACCCCCGACGCATCGTCATATTGCTTCACTCGTAAGGGAGTTCACCGCCGAAGTGGTGGTGAGCAGACAGCGCTTGCTCGTGTCAGCGCTCGTTCCGCAAGAGTTCCGACGGAAAATTCCCCCGAAGGGCCAGATGGTGTCCAGACTTCGTACACAGCGCAGAAGCGCCGTCATCGCCGCCGCAGTGGTGTCGGCGGCAACGGCCATGGCGACGATGCCGGCGGCGCACGCCGGTGCTTCGTCCCAGGCGGCCACCGGCACGTTCACTGTCCTCAGCTACAACGTGGCGGGCCTCCCCGAGCCGCTTTCCGGCAGCAGTCCGGACAAGAACACGAAGCTCATCTCGCCCCGGCTCAACGCCTACGACGTGGTCAACGTCCAGGAGGACTTCGCCTACGACGACGACCTCCGCAAGCACGACGAGCACCCCTACCGGACGAAGGCGTCCGCCAAGGGCTGGATATTCGGAGTGCCGTTCTCCGACGGCCTCAACACCTTCTCCGACTTCAGGCAGAGCAACCTGGACCGTGAGGACTGGGACAAGTGCACGGGCACCAACTGCCTGACGCCCAAGGGCTTCAGCTTCGTGCAGCTCGAGATGCCCGGCGGTGCCACCCTCGACCTGTACAACGTCCACATGAACGCCGGGTCCGGCTCGGCGAAGGAACTGCGCGTCCGCCGGGACAACACCCGCCAGCTCTCGGAGTACATCCAGAAGCACTCCGCGGGCCATGCCGTCCTCGTCATGGGCGACATGAACAGCCGCTACACCCGCTCCGGGGACATCATCCGTGAACTGCGGGACGACAACGGGTTCACCGACGCCTGGGTGGAGCTGATCAACGGCGGGAAGACCCCGGACATCGACGACAACGCGGCCACCTGCAAGACCGAGAACGCGTGCGAGGTCATCGACAAGATCCTCTACCGCAGCGGGTCGGGCCTCGACCTGAAGGCGACGTACTACAACAACGAGTACGCGAAGTTCCTCGACTCGAAGGGGGAACAGCTCTCCGACCACAACCCGTCGACCGTCCGGTTCACCTACAGCGTCCAGTAGGTGCTCCGGTGGGTGCCTGCGGACGCCCGGCCGTGAGCCCGCACCACTGCCGGGTGCACGTCCGCGGCGCCCTTGCAGGCGTTGTCACCCCGGGTGGGGGTGGCAACGCCCTGCCGTGGGAATGCCCGACGGTTCCAGCCCCTCAGATGTCCCGGAAGATCTCGATCTGCGCGCCCACCGAGTTGAGACGCTCCGCCAGATCCTCGTAACCGCGGTTGATGACATAGACGTTGCGCAGCACGGACGTGCCCTCGGCCGCCATCATCGCCAACAGCACGACCACGGCGGGGCGCAGCGCGGGCGGGCACATCATCTCGGCGGCGCGCCAGCGGGTCGGGCCCTCGACGAGGACGCGGTGCGGGTCGAGGAGCTGGAGGCGGCCGCCGAGGCGGTTGAGGTCGGTGAGGTAGATCGCGCGGTTGTCGTAGACCCAGTCGTGGATGAGGGTCTTGCCCTGGGCCACCGCGGCGATCGCCGCGAAGAACGGCACGTTGTCGATGTTGAGGCCGGGGAACGGCATGGGGTGGATCTTGTCGATCGGCGCTTCCAGCTTGGATGGACGCACCGTCAGGTCCACCAGCCGGGTGCGGCCGTTGTCGGCGGTGTACTCCGCGGTCCGGTCGTGGTCCAGGCCCATCTCCTCGAGTACCGCGAGCTCGATCTCCAGGAACTCGATCGGCACCCGGCGGACGGTCAGCTGCGATTCGGTGACCACGGCCGCGGCGATGAGGCTCATCGCCTCCACCGGGTCCTCGGAAGGGGAGTAGTCGACGTCCATGTCGATACTGGCCACACCGTGCACGGTCAGTGTGGTGGTGCCGACCCCGTCGATCCGTACGCCCAGCGCTTCGAGGAAGAAGCAGAGGTCCTGGACCATGTAGTTGGACGAGGCGTTGCGGATCACGGTGACGCCGTCGTGGCGTGCGGCGGCGAGCAGGGCGTTCTCGGTCACGGTGTCGCCGCGCTCGGTCAGCACGATCGGGCGCTCGGGGCCGGCCGACTGTTCCACGACCGCGTGGTACAGGCCCTCGGTGGCGGTGATGTCCAGTCCGAAGCGCCGCAGGGCGATCATATGGGGCTCGATCGTGCGGGTGCCGAGGTCGCAGCCGCCCGCGTACGGGAGACGGAAGCGGTCCAGCCGGTGCAGCAGCGGCCCGAGGAACATGATGATCGACCGGGTCCGGCGTGCCGCGTCGGCGTCGATGGCATCCATGTCCAGGGTGGCGGGCGGGACGATCTCGAGGTCGGTGCCGCCGTTGATCCAGCGGGTCCGGACTCCGATGGAGTTCAGCACTTCGAGGAGCCGGTAGACCTCTTCGATGCGGGCGACCCGGCGCAGTACCGTGCGGCCCTTGTTGAGCAGCGAGGCGCACAGCAGTGCCACGCAGGCGTTCTTGCTGGTCTTGACGTCGATGGCACCGGACAGCCGGCGCCCGCCGACGACGCGCAGATGCATGGGGCCGGCGTACCCGAGCGACACGATCTCGCTGTCGAGAGCCTCGCCGATACGGGCGATCATCTCAAGGCTGATGTTCTGATTGCCGCGCTCGATCCGGTTGACAGCGCTCTGGCTGGTACCGAGCGCCTCGGCGAGCTGCGTCTGTGTCCAGCCACGATGCTGCCGGGCGTCACGGATGAGCTTGCCGATGCGTACGAGGTAGTCGTCTGCCATAGCGGCAGGCTATCTCAGATATGAGATGGCCCGTCCAATGGGGTGGACCATATGGGTGATGCCTGGTTTTGATGCTCCATTACTCCATGAACTCGGACAAAAGGTGCGGTCCATTCGGGTGAGTCACCGTGCGCGTGCACCGTCGTCACACCATCCGGGCCGCGAGCCGACGGCGTGCCATCGCCTTCGCGTACAGCAGGTGGGCGATGGCCTCGGCCGCCAGGACCAGCACGACCAGCCACGGCGCCAGATGCCCACCGAAGGCGACCAGCAGTGCCGGGATGCCGACGCCCGGCACCGCCCAGACCGCTACGGAGCCCACCGTCCTTCCGTAACGGAGGGCGATGGCGGCATGGGTGAGGTGGTAGAGCGCGAGACCCCCGGCCAGGGCGATCAGCGCACCCTGCGGCAGATGGGCGTGTCCTGCCTCGTCCACGGCCGTGGCGAGGCCGCCCGCCACGCAGATCACCGAAGCGGTCACGAAGAAGTGCAGGAAGCCCGCTACATCACGGGCCAGCACATAGGCGGCGCGTCCCTGCGCGGCGCCCAGCATGAGCTCCACCGCGGTGGTGCCGAAGTCGAAGTACGACCACCAGAGCGCCGCGAGCAGCACGAAGCCGAGCAGTGCCGTGACGCCCGCCTGGGCCGTCCAGGCATGGTCGGCCGAGGTGATCAGCGAGAGCACCGACTCGCCCAGCACAATGATCACGAAGAGCCCGACCCGCTCCACCAGGTGGCCCGTGTGCAACTGCCGCGCGACCCCGCTGCCGCGCGCGGTGAGCAGCAACACCACCTCCGCGACGATGAGCACCGCCCACATGGCGTACCGCCAGGGGCCCGGCACGAATGCCGAGACCACCCACAGGACCCCGGACACGAGGCAGTAGCCCAGCGGCCGCCACTTCGGCACCCGCATCGGTCCGGTCAGGCGGGTCGCCGGCCACCACAGCCCCAGCAGCACGAACCGGGTCCCGGCGTAGCCGATCGCGTACGCGGGCCCCCGGTCCCCGGTCGCCTCGGGCACCGCCGCCGCCATCAGGGCGAGGCAGGCCATCGCCGAGAGCATCAGCAGCCGGCGGCGGGCGCCGTCGTCGGCGAAGAGGTTGGCCGCGACCGTGAAGTTGATCCACATCCACCACGGCGGGAAGTAGAGCGCGAGGAAGACAGCGAAGTCCTGCGGGCTCGGGTCCCCGTGAAGGGTGTGGGACAGCTGGGCCGCGAAGGCGACGAAGACGAGGTCGAAGAACAGCTCGAGCCAGTCCGCGTGCCGTTGCTCAGGCGTGGCGCTCTCGGGTGCTGCGGAGGTGGTGGTCACCGGCCCATTGTGCGAGAGGGGGCAGCGCACTTCGAGCCGGTGGGCCGGCGACGTTCCGTTGCCGCTACGTGTTCCACGCGTCGGCGGGCTCGTCCAGCTCGCGCAGCGCCTGGGCGTGGGCGCTCATCCGGATGCTGAGGCTGCCGCTCGTGAAGAGCGCCACACCGGCGACCGACACCGGCACCGACAGCCCGAGCACGGCCAGGGCCTCAGGCCAGTCGCGTTCGTTCGCACACTGATAGCCCCTGTACAGACCGCCGTTGGCCGTACCCCGATCGGTGAACAGCCGTGATTCGCACTTGTCGGAGGAGCGGTGGTCCTCGCTCACCTCGTACGGCGTGAGCAGCAACAGCGCACACCATGTCCAGAGAAGTGCGGAGACGGCCAGCAGGGTGATACCCCAGGCGCGTATCCGCCCGTTCCTGTCACGGAAGTCGAGGTCGTACTCGCGTGATCGCATGGCGGGCGAGTCTAGGGCCTCTCGTTTGGATCTTGCCGGGCTCGCGTGCCGAGCACCTGATCCGGCGACCTGCGCCACAGCGCCCCGACGGGCCGGGGGCTCGTCCCGGCCATCGGGGCAGACGCGAGGAGAGGTGCGCCACTCAGTCGAGACAGAACTCGTTGCCCTCGATGTCCTGCATCACGATGCAGGACTCGTTGTCGTCATCGGCGGTCAGTAGGCGTACGCGTACCGCGCCGAGCGCGACCAGTCGTGTGCACTCGGCCTCGAGTGTGGCGAGGCGCTCTTCACCCACGAGCCCGGTGCCGACCCGCACGTCAAGATGAAGCCGATTCTTGGCGACCTTGCCTTCGGGGACGCGCTGGAAGAACAGTCGCGGGCCCACACCTGAGGGATCAGCGCATGACGCGAACGCCGGACCCTGGTGCCCGGGAGGCCGCGAGCGATCGAAGTCGTCCCAGGTGGCGAACCCCTCTGGCGGCGGCGCGGCGTACCCCAGCACCTCGCACCAGAAGCGAGCGACGCGCTCCGGTTCCGCGCAGTCGAAGGTGACTTGGAACTGCTTGATCGATGCCATCGGCCCACCATAGTGAGGTGTGCCATGCACCGGGACCCGGGGTGTCATCGCCGCGAGGTCGGACCCGCATGACCTGGGCAGCTGAGTCCTCGTCTTCGTCCAATGGATCCGGGACAGCGCGACGTACGGTCTTGTGAGCTCCACCCCGGCTCGTGCGCCCGCCCGGCACCCCCTGTGCGATCACGCTCACGGCACCAGGTCCGCCGGCACGGAAGGCCGACGACTGGTTCGCCGTGAGTGATCGCCTGAACGGACGGGAGCGGTCGACACGTATCCGGGCATGACCGCTCAGCGGTCATGTACTAGAGTTATCTCGACATCGAGATATCTGTGAGAAGGCGTACCGCACTCCTCATTCGTTGCGACCGCTGGTAAGGCTGACCTAACTAAGTCTTACCTTAGCGGATCGGTAGCAGCCACAGGCGGCAGGATGCGGTTCGTACGCGCACATGGAAAAAGGAGACTGTCGTGTCGGCGAACAGCTTCGACGCCCGCAGCACGCTGCGCGTGGGCGACGAGTCGTACGAGATCTTCCGGCTGGACAAGGTCGAGGGCTCCGCGCGCCTCCCTTACAGCCTCAAGGTCCTGCTGGAGAACCTGCTCCGCACCGAGGACGGCGCCAACATCACCGCCGACCACATCCGGGCTCTCGGCGGCTGGGACTCGCAGGCGCAGCCGAGCCAGGAGATCCAGTTCACGCCGGCCCGCGTGATCATGCAGGACTTCACCGGTGTGCCCTGTGTCGTGGACCTCGCCACCATGCGTGAGGCCGTGAAGGAGCTCGGCGGCGACCCGGCGAAGATCAACCCGCTGGCCCCGGCCGAGCTCGTCATCGACCACTCCGTGATCGCCGACAAGTTCGGCACCCCGGACGCCTTCGGTCAGAACGTCGAGCTGGAGTACGGCCGCAACAAGGAGCGCTACCAGTTCCTGCGCTGGGGCCAGACCGCCTTCGACGAGTTCAAGGTCGTCCCGCCCGGCACCGGCATCGTCCACCAGGTGAACATCGAGCACCTGGCCCGCACGGTCATGGTCCGAAACGGCCAGGCCTACCCCGACACCCTCGTCGGCACCGACTCGCACACCACCATGGTCAACGGCCTCGGCGTGCTGGGCTGGGGCGTCGGCGGTATCGAGGCCGAGGCCGCCATGCTCGGCCAGCCGGTCTCGATGCTCATCCCGCGCGTCGTCGGCTTCAAGCTCACCGGTGAGCTCACCCCCGGCACCACCGCCACCGACCTCGTGCTCACGATCACCGAGATGCTGCGCAAGCACGGCGTCGTCGGCAAGTTCGTCGAGTTCTACGGCGAGGGCGTTGCCGCGACCTCGCTCGCCAACCGCGCCACCATCGGCAACATGTCGCCGGAGTTCGGCTCCACCGCCGCGATCTTCCCGATCGACGGCGAGACCCTGAACTACCTGAAGCTGACCGGCCGCAGCGAGCAGCAGGTCGCCCTCGTCGAGGCATACGCCAAGGAGCAGGGCCTCTGGCTGGACCCGGCCGCCGAGCCTGACTTCTCCGAGAAGCTGGAGCTCGACCTCTCCACCGTCGTCCCGTCGATCGCCGGCCCGAAGCGCCCGCAGGACCGTATCGTCCTCGCGAACGCCGCCCAGCAGTTCGCGCTGGACGTCCGCAACTACGTGGACGACGCCGACGAGGCGGGCAAGGAGTCCTTCCCGGCCTCCGACGCCCCGGCCTCCACCAACGGCGTGCCGACCCGCCCGACCACCGTCACCGCCCCCGACGGCACCACGTACGAGATCGACCACGGCGCCGTCACCGTCGCCGCGATCACCTCCTGCACCAACACCTCGAACCCGTACGTCATGGTCGCCGCCGCGCTGGTGGCCAAGAAGGCGGTCGAGAAGGGCCTGACCCGCAAGCCGTGGGTCAAGACCACCCTCGCCCCGGGCTCCAAGGTCGTCACCGACTACTTCGACAAGGCGGGCCTGACCCCGTACCTCGACAAGGTCGGCTTCAACCTGGTCGGCTACGGCTGCACCACCTGCATCGGCAACTCCGGCCCGCTGCCGGAGGAGGTCTCCAAGGCCGTCAACGAGCACGACCTGGCCGTGACCTCGGTGCTCTCCGGCAACCGCAACTTCGAGGGCCGGATCAACCCCGACGTCAAGATGAACTACCTGGCGTCCCCGCCGCTGGTCGTCGCCTACGCCCTCGCGGGCTCCATGAAGGTCGACATCACCCGTGAGGCGCTCGGCATCGACACCGAGGGCAACCCGGTCTACCTGACGGACATCTGGCCCTCCGAGGCCGAGGTCAACGACGTCGTGGCCAACGCCATCGGCGAGGACATGTTCAACAAGTCCTACCAGGACGTCTTCGCGGGTGACGCCCAGTGGCAGGCCCTGCCGATCCCGACCGGCAACACCTTCGAGTGGGACGCCGAGTCGACCTACGTCCGCAAGCCCCCGTACTTCGAGGGCATGACGATGGACACCACCCCGGTCACCGACATCACCGGCGCCCGTGTCCTGGCCAAGCTGGGCGACTCGGTCACCACCGACCACATCTCCCCGGCCGGTGCGATCAAGGCCGACACCCCGGCCGGCAAGTACCTCACCGAGCACGGTGTGGAGCGTCGTGACTTCAACTCCTACGGCTCCCGCCGTGGCAACCACGAGGTCATGATCCGCGGTACGTTCGCCAACATCCGCCTGCGCAACCAGATCGCGCCGGGCACCGAGGGCGGCTACACCCGCGACTTCACCCAGGCGGACGCGCCGGTGTCGTTCATCTACGACGCCTCCCGCAACTACATCGACCAGGGCATCCCGCTGGTCGTCCTGGCCGGCAAGGAGTACGGCTCCGGCTCGTCCCGCGACTGGGCCGCCAAGGGCACCGCGCTCCTCGGCGTCAAGGCCGTCATCGCCGAGTCCTACGAGCGCATCCACCGCTCGAACCTCATCGGCATGGGCGTGCTCCCGCTCCAGTTCCCCGAGGGCGCCTCGGCCGAGTCCCTCGGCCTGACGGGCGAGGAGACCTTCTCCTTCGCCGGTGTCACCGAACTCAACGAGGGCACCACGCCGCGCACCGTCAAGGTCAGCACGGACAGCGGTGTGGAGTTCGACGCGGTCGTCCGCATCGACACCCCCGGTGAGGCGGACTACTACCGCAACGGCGGCATCATGCAGTACGTGCTGCGGAGCCTGATCCGCAAGTAAGGGCCACCGAGGGGTCCAACGGACCCCGCTGGGTGGTCTCCCCGGCCGCCATCCGTTTCGACGGATGGCGGCCGGGGCGTTTGCGGCGTGGGACGGGACGGGACGGGACGGGCGCTGGGGCGGGGCCGCTAAGCGATCAGCTCGATCTCGGCGAGTGAGGCCCCTGCGGCGGGGACCAGCCGGTACTTCCCGTAGGTCCCCGGCCGCCCGACCGTGAACACCCGGGTCTGCCGGTCCCAGGCGAAGGACTCACCGGACCGCTTGTCGACATCGGTCCAGGTGGTGCCGTCGGGCGAGCCCTGGAGCACCCAGCCCGACGGCGCCGTGCCCTTCGCCGACGACGTGAGTGTGTACTGGACCGCGCGGACCCCGGAGGTGAGGGGTAGCTCCATGGGCACCGATGCCTCCAGCGACTCCTCCGTGGTGGAGGTGTCGTCGAAGAGAGGGCCCGGGCCGCTGGTCCTGTCGCGCCGCGGCTCCGGCGCCCGGTCGTCCTGGGTGATGGACACCGGAGCGGCATCCCGCCCCGTTCCCCAGCGAGAGGGCTGCGGGCCCATGGAGAACTCCAGTGTGCCGCCGCGCGCGAGCAGGTCGTGCGGCAGCGCGGTGGAGCTCCAGGGCCGGCCGTTGACCTGCACGCCCTGGACGTAGATGTTCCGCGCGCTGTTCCGCGGGGCCTTCACCACCAGTTCACGGCCGTTCTCCAGGCGCACGGTGGCCTTGGTGAAGAGCGGTGACCCGATGGTGTACTCCCCGCTGCCCATCACCAGTGGATAGAAGCCCAGTGCGGAGAAGAGGAACCAGGCGGACTGCTCGCCGTTGTCCTCGTCGCCGTGGTAGCCCTGGCCGATCTCGCTGCCGGTGTAGAGGCGCGAGAGCACCTCGCGCACCTTCTCCTGAGTCTTCCACGGCTGGGAGGCCGCGTTGTACATGTAGGTGACGTGGTGGGCGACCTGGTTGGAGTGCCCGTACATGCCCATCCGTACGTCCCTGGCCTCCGTCATCTCGTGGATGACGCTCCCGTACGAGCCCGCGAACTCGGGCGACGCGGTCTCGGGGGTGGCGAAGTAGGTGTCCAGCTTCTTGCCGAGCCCCGCCCGGCCGCCGTACAGGTTCGCCAGGCCCCGGGTGTCCTGGGGGGCGGTGAACGCGTATCCGTACCCGTTGGTCTCGGTGTAGTCGTAGCCCCAGACCCTGGGGTCGTACCGATCCGGCGGGACGCGCCACTCGCCCTTCAGGTCCCGGCCCTGGAAGAAGCCGGTCCTGGAGTCGAACAACGACACATAGGTGCGTGCGCGGTTGCGGAAATACGCCGACTCCTCCCGGTAGCGCGGCTTGTGCGTCTTCGCGAAGAGGGCGTCGGCCATCCTGGAGAGGCCGTAGTCGTTGAGACAGCCCTCCAGGGACCAGGACAGGCCTTCGTGGGTCTCCGTCGACGCGTAGCCGATGAAGGGGGAGGTCTCCATGCCCTTGCGGCCCACGCCCTTGTGCGGTGGTGCCACGGTCGCGTTCTTGAGCGCCGCCTCGTACGCGGTCGCGGCGTCGAAGCCCCGTACGCCCTTGACGTACGCGTCGGCGAATGCGACGTCGGACGAGGTCCCGGTCATCAGATCGGCGTAGCCGGGGGATGACCAGCGGGAGATCCAGCCTCCGTCCCGGTACTGCTGGACGAAGCCGTCGACCAGCTCGCCCGCCTTCCCCGGGGTCAGGAAGGAGTAGGCGGGCCAGGTGGTCCGGTAGGTGTCCCAGAAGCCGTTGTTGACGTAGACCCGGCCGTCGACGAGCTTCGCGCCGGTGTGGGTCGGGGTGTCGGGGCCGGTCTGCGGTGAGAAGGGGCTGGCGTACACGTCCTTTCCGCCAGCCTTCTCGAAGCCGGAATTGGGATAGAGGTACAGCCGGTAGAGCGAGGAGTAGAGCGTCACCAGCTGGTCGTGGGTGGCGCCCTCGACCCGGACGCGGCCGAGGATGGCGTCCCAGGCGTCCTGCGCGCGGTCCCTGACCCGGTCGAAGGCGGCCGAATCCGGGATCTCCTGGGCCAGGTTCTGCTTCGCCTGGTCGACGCTGATGAGCGAGGTCGCGATCCGCAGGGTGACGGTGCGGTCCGCACCGGCGTCGAAGCGCAGATGTCCCTTGACGCCTGCCGACGAGGACGCGGTGACGGGCGCGTCGAACACTCCGTACACGAACAGCCGGGTCGCTCCTGTGGAAAGGCCGCTTTTGACATCGGAGTAGCCGGTGAAGGAGCTGGTACCGGGGTCCAGGGTGAGCCCGGCCTGCTCGGTGACGTTGTCGAAGAGCACCGATGCCTGCTCGCCCGGATAGGTGAACCGCATCATCGCGGCGTGGTCCGCCGGGGCGATCTCGGTCTTGAGCCCGTTCTCGAACGTCACCCCGTAGTAGTGCGCACGCGCGGTCTCCTTCTCGTGGCGGAAGGGGAGGGCCCGGGCGGTGCGCGAGGTGTCGGGTGTCCCGGTGGCTGCCGACGGCATGAGCTGGAAGGTCTGCCGGTCGCCCATCCAGGGGCTCGGTTCATGGCTGGCGCTGAATGCCTGGATGGTGGGCAGATTGTCGGTGTTGTTGGCCCGGGCGTATTCGTACAGCCAGCTCAGCGAGCCCGCGTTGGTGACCGGCGTCCAGAAGTTGAAGCCGTGCGGCACCGCGGTCGCCGGGAAGGCGTTGCCGCGTGAGAACGAGCCGCTGGAGTTGGTCCCGCGGACGGTGGAGACATAGTCCGTCAACCGTCCTGGCCGCTGAGGGAGCGCCGCGGGGGCGAGCCTGATGTCGTCGATCCAGCCCTGGAACTTCGCCGGGCCGGCGGGGGAGGCGTATGCCACCAGGATCCGGTCCACCGTCCTGCCCGCCGCTACGGAGCCGATCCGGGAGGCGACCTGGTTCCACTGGTTGGCATAGAGCCGCTTGGCCGCGCCCTGGCCCTGCGGCGTCAGCAGCCCACCGTGCGAGTCCACCGCCCGGAGGTCACTCAGATAGGTGCCGTCGGTGAACGCGAGGTCGACGGCCACATGAGTGGCGGGGTACTGGAGATCCGTCTCCGCCATCGAGGGGAACACCCGGTACGACAGCTCCGTGTCCCCCCGCACGGCCGTGTCGACGTCGAAGATCTTGTTGTACGAGTACGCCCGGCCGTCGGCCTTGTGGGTGCCCGCGTACCTCAGCGCCCGCTTCCCGGTGAAGCCCGCGTTGGCTTTCGCCGTGGGCGAGCCCCCGGGGCCCCGGTCGACCAGGCTGCGCATGTCCTCGGGCACCGGGGTGCCGGTGTCGCCGTCGGAGAACTGGACATCGGCCAGCTGGGTGGCGTCGGACGCGCCGTTGTTCGCGGTGATCTCCAGCCGGTAGTGGGAGTACACGGCTGTAGTGGCGGCGTCGATGTCGTAGGTCCTGGTCTGGAGGCGTTTGTCGAAGCTCTCGCCCGTGCGGGAGTCGAGGGTCTTCCAGTCCTTGCCGTCCGGCGAGCCCTTGAGCGTCCAGTCCCTGGGGTCGCGCGCGGCGAAATCGTTGGCCGAGGTCAGCGCATAGGTGACGACCTCGACCGGGGCGTCCATGTCGAATTCGATCCACGCGGTGGTCCGGAAACCCAGCCATTTGGTCGAGGGCTGGAGGTCGACCAGGTTCTCCTTGACCTCACCGGCGCCACTGTTCTCGTCGCTGACGCGAAGCTCGGTGACCTTGTCCGTCACATTGCCCGGAATTCCGGAGGCGAATCCGCCGTCGACACCGGATGACCGCTTGGCTCCACCTGGTCCCGTCTCCACGGTGTTGCGCCAGTCGGGCTGGTCTTCGTCCGCTTCGAAGGAGGTGGTGAACTCCGTTGCCGGGGACTCCGGTTGTGAGGGCGTCCCGACCGGAACGGCGACGGCGGCGGACTGGCCCGTCACCACCAGCAGGCAACTGGCCGCCACCAGGGCGGCCGTGCGGAGTCGTCTGTGCCGAGGGCTGGATCTGGGCCGCATACCGAGGCTCTTCCTCCCGCCGAAGCGAATCCGGACCGCGCCTGACCGTGTTGGACCACAGGGTGGACAACGTTGTCAGATCTCTTGCGCAGGCTCCAGTAGGGAGGCAAGTGCCGCACGGTGTCAAGGGTGTTGACGGTGTGGCAGGTTCGGATTCGGCCGTTTCGATGAGATTCTTGATCGCGAATGGATGAGGGGTGGAAACGGCGGCAGAGAGGAAGGGCTCGGGCGGTGCTTCCGTATCCGTGAGATCTCAACTCGGGAAAGTCTGGCGGCCAACCTTGTTTTCGATCTTGCTCAGCCGACCGCAAGTGGACTATACCTGTCGGCGTCCGCCTCCCGAACGTCCGTACTCCGCGGCGGCGGGCCGGGAGCTCTTCCCGTTCCCGCCGCGCCTCACTGAACCCCTGCACGACCCAGCTTCAGCAAAAGACCGCGGTGGCGGGGCCCTTCGCCTCAGACGATGAGACGGGCGACCGGTACACCGCCTGAGTCCTGGAGAAGGCGAGGACTTGAGCATGGGATCCACCTCCGGCCACCCGAACGGCGGTTTCGACCGCCGCGATCTGATCAAACGCTCTGCGGCACTCGGCCTGGTAGCCCTTCCGGCGATGAGCCTGCTGTCGGCGTGCGCAAGCGGCGCCGGCGGTGCCGGCGGCTCCAAGGTCGAGAAGGGCAAGGTCACCAAGATCAACCCGCTCGGCGTCAACGAGACCGCCCCCCTCGAGGTGGTCATCTTCGACGGTGGCTTCGGCCAGCAGTACGCCATCGACGCGGAGAAGAAGTACAACACGGCCTTCCCGAAGGCCCCCCAGGTCACCCACAAGGCCACCCAGAAGATCCAGTCCGAGCTCCAGCCCCGGTTCAACGGCGGCACCCCACCCGACCTCATCGACAACTCCGGCGCCGAGCAGATGGACATGGGCGTGCTCGTCGGCAAGAAGCAGCTCGCCGACCTCACCCCGTTGCTCGACGCACCCTCGTTCGACAACCCGGCCAAGAAGGTGCGCGACACCCTGCGCCCCGGCATCGTCGAGATGGGCCAGTTCGACGGCGCGCCCGTGTGGATCCTCTACTACGCCTACACCGTCTACGGCGTCTGGTACTCGCAGACCGCGCTGGACAGGCTCGACGCGCAGTACCCCGAGACCTGGGACGACATGCTCGCCCTGTGCGAGAAGGCGAAGAAGCAGGGCATCGCCGGCTGGACCTACGCCGGCAAGCACCCGTACTACCTGCCGTTCTCGCTCTACCCGTTCATCGCCAAGATCGGTGGCCGGGAGGTGCTGGACTCCATCGACAACCTGGAGCCCAACGCCTGGAAGCACCCGGCCGTCAAGGCCGCGTTCGAGGCCTACTACGAGCTCTACAAGAAGGGCTACATCCTCAAGGGCACCCCGGGCCTGGACCACATCCAGTCCCAGACCGCCTGGACCAAGGGCAAGGCGCTGTTCATCCCCAACGGCTCCTGGGTGGAGAACGAGGCGGCCAGCACCATGCCGAAGGACTTCAACCTCGCCGTCGCCGCGCCGTCCGGCCTCGACGCATCGGACAAGATGCCGTTCGGCACCATCTGGGCCTCAGGCGGTGAGCCCTTCATCGTCCCGGCGAAGGCGAAGAACGTCGAGGGCGGCATGGAGCAGCTGCGCATCATGCTCGGCGAGGCGTCGTCGAAGAACTTCACCCAGCAGGTCAAGTCGCTCACCGCGTTCAACGGCGGCACCGACGGAATCGAGCTGACGCCGGGTCTGAAATCGGGTGTCGCGGCGCTCGCGACGGCCGGTGAGAACGTTGTCAACCCGCGCCTCCAGGACTGGTACGTCAAGCTCCAGAAGGAGCAGATCGGCGTGGCGGGCCTCGGCGAGATGATGGCCGGACGACTCACCCCCGCCGAGGCGATCAGCAAGATCCAGGGCTACGCCGACAAGGCGGCCCAGGACTCGTCCATCAAGAAGTACAAGCACCAGTGAGCGATCCGTGCTCCCGGGGGCGCGACCTGGGGTGCGCCCCCGGAAGCACACGGCACCAGCGGCGGCACAGTCCGGAGGATCGGGGTCGGTAACCATGCAGCACGGCAAGTACCGCTTCATCGTGGGGTTCCTGGCAGCCCCCCTGGCGCTGTACGCGCTCTTCGTCATCTGGCCGTTCGTCCAGTCCATCTTCTACTCCTTCACGGACTGGACCGGTCTGAGCCCGGACTTCACCATGGTCGGCTTCGACAACTACGCCCGGCTGTGGGACGACGAGGTCTTCTGGAAGTCGCTCCAGCACAGCCTGCTGTTCGCGCTGCTGCTTCCGGTGGTGACCATCGGCCTCGCCCTGTTCTTCGCCTTCATGATCAATGTCGGCGGGCGGCACCGGAAGGGAGCCGCGGTCTCCGGGGTGCGGGGCTCCTCCTTCTACAAGATCGCCTACTTCTTCCCGCAGGTGCTGTCGATCGCGATCGTCGCCCTGCTCTTCCAGTTCGCGTACAACCCGGAAAGCGGGGCGATCAACTCCGCACTCAGGGCGGTCGGCCTCGACGGTGTCCAGCCGCTGTGGCTGGGCGACCCGGACCTCGCCCTGTGGTGTGTGATGGCCGTCCTCGTCTGGTCCACGGTCGGCTTCTTCGTGGTCCTGTTCTCGGCGGGCATGGCCTCCATCCCGAAGGACTTCTACGAGGCGGCACTGCTGGACGGCGCGAGCCGGATCACCACCTTCTTCCGCATCACCCTGCCGCTGCTGTGGGACACCATCCAGTCAGGCTGGGTCTACATGGGCATCCTCGCGCTCGGCGCGGAGTCCTTCGCGGTGGTGCAGATCATGACCACGGGGCCGGGCGGCCCCGACTACTCGACCACGGTGATGGTGCTGTACGTGTACCAGTCGGCGTTCCGCGACGGCGCGGCGGCCTACGCGACCACGATCGGCGTCGCCCTGCTGATCGTCACGCTGGCGTTCGCCGCCGCCGTGATGAAGCTGGGCCGGCGCGAGCGCCTGGAGTACTGACATGAAGACCACCGAAACCTCGGAATCCTCTGCCGCCGGCGCCGCTGGCTCGACCCTGCCACAGGTGGTGAAGACCGACCGGCCCGGTGCCCCCGGCGCGCACCCGAAGCGGAAGCGGGGAGGCGGCGACGGCAGGGTCCTCAACGTCTTCTCGCACGGCATGCTGGTCGTCTGGGCCTTCATGGTCGTCATGCCGCTGCTGTGGGCCGTGATGACCTCCTTCAAGGACGACAACGCGATCTTCAGCTCACCGTGGTCGCTGCCCGACCGGTTCCACTTCGAGAACTGGTCCCGGGCATGGAGCCAGGCCCATATGAGCGACTACTTCCTGAACACCGTCCTGGTGGTCGCCGGCTCCCTCGCGGGCACCCTGCTGCTCGGTTCGATGGCGGCGTACGTCCTCGCCCGGTTCGACTTCCCGGGCAACCGCTTCATCTACTTCCTCTTCATCGGGGGAATGAGCTTCCCGATCATGCTGGCGCTGGTCCCGCTGTTCTACGTGATGAACAACATCCAGCTCCTGAACACCATCCACGGCCTGATCCTGGTGTACATCGCGTACTCGCTGCCGTTCACGGTGTTCTTCCTGACCGCCTTCTTCCGCACCCTGCCGACCTCGGTGGCGGAGGCCGCCCTGATCGACGGGGCCTCGCACACCCGGACGTTCTTCCAGGTCATGCTGCCGATGGCCAAGCCCGGACTGATCAGCGTGGGGATCTTCAACTTCCTGGGGCAGTGGAACCAGTACATGCTGCCGACGGTGCTGAACACCGATCAGGACCAGAAGGTGCTCTCCCAGGGCCTGGTGCAGCTGGCCGTCAGCCAGGGGTACAAGGGCGACTGGTCGGGTCTGTTCGCGGGCCTGGTGATGGCGATGCTGCCGGTGCTGGCCGCGTATGTGGTCTTCCAGCGGCAGGTGGTCGCGGGGCTGACCGCGGGGGCGCTGAAGTAGCCTGCCCTGTCCGTCCGCCGCCCCGGGTGCAGACGGACGGGGGCTTCTCACTGCCGCGCTCACTCCATCCGGCGCGGGGGGCTCACTCCGTCCGGCGCCCGCCCGCGCGCGGGGGGCCCACTCCATCCGGCGGCCGCCCGCGCGTGCTCAGGTCTTGACGGGAGGCGGCCCTAAAGGCTCCCCTTAGAGTTCACATGTTGGAGTAATGAGCGGGAGTGTGTGGGTCGATGGAGACTCCGGGGTCGCAGACATCTCTGCATCGGGCCAATCTTGAGCGGGTCGTACGTGCCGTGCGGATGGCCGGTTCGCTCACCCAGGCCGAGATCGCGAGAGCGACCGGCCTGTCCGCCGCCACGGTCTCCAACATCGTTCGTGAGCTGAAGGACGGCGGCACGGTCGAGGTGACCCCCACCTCGGCGGGCGGCCGGCGGGCCCGGAGCGTTTCGCTGAGCGGGGACGCCGGGATCGTGATCGGCGTGGACTTCGGGCACACCCATCTGCGGGTCGCCGTGGGCAACCTCGCGCACCAGGTGCTGGCGGAGGAGTCCGAGCCACTCGATGTCGATGCCTCGTCCGAGCAGGGCTTCGGTCGGGCGGAAGTGCTGGTCAAACGGCTGATCGCGAGTACCGGGATCGGTGAGGACAAGGTGATCGGGGTCGGGCTCGGTGTGCCGGGGCCGATAGACGTCGAGTCCGGGACCCTGGGCTCGACCTCGATCCTGCCGGGCTGGACCGGGATAAACCCCAGCGAGGAGCTCGCGCGGCGGCTGGGCGTGCCCGTGTACGTCGACAACGACGCCAATCTCGGTGCGCTCGGAGAGCTGGTCTGGGGGAGTGGCCGGGGAGTGAAGGACCTCGCCTACATCAAGGTGGCGAGCGGTGTGGGCGCGGGGCTGGTCATAGACGGCCAGATCTACCGGGGACCGGGCGGTACGGCCGGAGAGATCGGACATATCACGCTGGACGAGTCGGGCCCTGTCTGCCGCTGCGGCAACCGGGGATGCCTGGAGACCTTCGCGTCCGCCCGGTATGTCCTTCCGCTGCTCCAGCCCAGCCATGGCCAGGACCTGACGATGGACCGGGTCGTCCAGCTCGCCCGCGAGGGCGATCCGGGCTGCCGCAGGGTGATCGCCGACGTCGGCCGGCACATCGGCAGCGGGGTGGCGAACCTGTGCAATCTGCTCAATCCCTCCCGGGTGGTGCTGGGCGGGAATCTGGCCGAAGCGGGAGAATTGGTGCTTGCGCCGATCAGGGAGTCGGTCTCCCGGTACGCGATTCCCAGCGCGGCCCGCCAGCTCTCCGTACTGCCCGGGGCGCTCGGCAGTCGGGCCGAGGTGCTGGGGGCGCTGGCGCTCGTGCTCAGCGAGATGGGTGATTCGACACTTCTGGAAGGATCCGCCGGGTCTGGCGGTGCGCTTCTCGCCGGCGCGCCTGCCTTCACTTAGATAACGAATGGCACCGTTGTCATCTCGTTAAGGATTTACTCCTTGACGACGGCGAGGCGCCCGAGTTGACTTCCAGCCACCTCGGCCGCGCGACGCGGCCTCGTCAGGGAGGTTTCTCAATGAACACGCAGATGCGTCGTGCCGCCGTGGCTGTCGCCGCCACCGCCATGGCCGTGTCCCTCGCCGCCTGTGGCAGCGCCAAGGAGTCCGGGGAGAACGCCAACAGCGCCGGCGAGAAGAAGGGCGACGACCTCAAGATCGGTCTCCTCCTCCCGGAGAACCAGACCGCCCGCTACGAGAAGTTCGACAAGCCGCTCATCGAGAAGAAGATCAGCGAGCTCACCAGCGGCAAGGCCGAGGTCGTCTACGCGAACGCCAAGCAGGACGCGACGCTCCAGACCCAGCAGGTCGAGACGATGATCACCAACAAGGTGGACGCGCTGATCATCGACGCGGTCGACTCCAAGGCGATCGCCGGCAGCGTGAAGAAGGCGAAGGAGGCCGGTATCCCGGTCGTCGCCTTCGACCGCCTCGCCGAGGGTCCGATTGACGCGTACACCTCCTTCGACAACGAAGAGGTCGGCCACGTCCAGGGCAAGGCGCTCCTGGACGCGCTGGGCGACAAGGCCAAGAGCGGCCAGATCGTCATGATGAACGGCGCCATCACCGACCCGAACGCCGCCCTCTTCAAGAAGGGCGCGAAGGCCGAGCTCGACGGCAAGGTCAACATCGGCAAGGAGTACGACACCAAGGAGTGGAAGCCGGAGAACGCCAACGCCAACATGGAGGCCGCGATCTCGGCCCTCGGCAAGGAAAAGATCATCGGCGTCTACTCCGCGAACGACGGCATGGCGGGCGGCATCATCACCGCTCTGAAGGCGGGCGGCTTCACCAAGCTTCCGCCGGTCACCGGCCAGGACGCCGAGCTTGCCGGTGTGCAGCGGATCGTCGCGGGCGAGCAGTTCATGAGCGTCTACAAGCCGTACGCGCCGGAGGCCGCCGCCGCCGCCGAGATGGCCGTGAAGCTCGCCAAGGGTGAGAAGCTCGGGAGCGTGGAGACCGCCCGTGTCGACAGCCCCACCAACAGCGGCATCCCCGCGGTGCTCGTCCCGGTCGTCTCGCTGACCAAGGACAACATCAAGGACACCGTGGTCAAGGACGGCGTCTACACCGTCGACGAGATCTGCACCGCGAAGTACAAGGCCGCCTGTGACGCGGCCGGCCTGAAGTAGGTCCCACGGAGTCCCGGCCAGGGACCTGGAGCCAACCAGCGTCCAGGCCAGGGCCCCAGGGACCGCCGGAAGCCTGTCCGGTGCCCCGCCCCAGTCCAGCCCCGCTTTCGGGGCGGGGCACCGGACAGAAACGCTTCTGCTCGCTTCCGGCTTCGACAACTCGATTCTGCTCGACCCACCGCACCACCTGGCCTGCCGGGGGGCGCGGCAGCCCCGCCGGTCAGGCGGCGAAGGAGATGGTTCACGTGTTCGCTACGCCCGTGCTGGCGTTGCGCGGGGTCTCCAAGCGGTTCGGTGCCGTCCAGGCGCTCACCGACGTAGAGCTTGAGGTCCACGCCGGCGAGGTGGTCGCCCTCGTAGGTGACAACGGCGCCGGTAAGTCCACGCTGGTCAAGACGATCGCAGGGGTGCACCCCATCGATGACGGCGTCATCGAGTGGGAGGGCCGTCCCGTGGCGATCGACAAGCCGCACGACGCCCAGAACCTGGGCATCGCGACCGTCTACCAGGACCTCGCGCTGTGCGACAACATCGACGTCGTCGGCAACCTCTACCTCGGCCGGGAGCTGCGCAAGCGCGGTGTCCTCGACGAGGTCGAGATGGAGCGCCGCTCCCGTGAGCTGCTGAGCACGCTGTCCATCCGCATCCCCAGCGTCCGCATCCCGATCGCCTCGCTCTCCGGTGGTCAGCGCCAGACCGTGGCCATCGCCCGCTCGATGCTCGGCCAGCCCAAGCTCGTCATCCTCGACGAGCCCACCGCCGCACTCGGCGTCGAGCAGACCGCTCAGGTGCTCGACCTCGTGGAGCGGCTGCGTGAGCGCGGCCACGCGGTCATCCTCATCAGCCACAACATGGCCGATGTGAAGGCCGTCGCGGACAAGGTGGCCGTGCTCCGGCTCGGCCGGAACAACGGCGTCTTCGACGTCAAGTCCACCTCGCAGGAAGAGATCATCTCCGCCATCACCGGCGCCACGGACAACGCCGTGACCCGTCGTGCGGCGCGCACCACGGAGGCGCAGAAGTGAGCACCCACAAGACCTCCGGCCAGGGTGTCGGCGGACACCAGGTTGTGAACCCGGACGCCGCGCACGACGCGGTCACCGCGGTCGACCCCCGGCTGCTGGTGCGCGAGCAGGGCATCGCGGGCTACCTCTCGGAGTTCAAGCGCAAGCTGCACGCCGGTGACCTGGGCTCCATCCCGGTCGTGATCGGCCTGATCATCATCGCCGTCGTCTTCCAGAGCCTGAACTCCGAGTTCCTCTCCGCGAAGAACATCTCGGACATCGCCGTCACCATGGTGGGCACGGGCACGATGGCCGTGGGCATCATCTTCGTGCTGCTCCTCGGCGAGATCGACCTCTCGGTCGGCTCGGTCAGCGGTGTCTCGGGAGCGATCGTCGCCGTCATGGCCGTGACGCACGGGATGAACGAGTGGCTCGCGGTCTTCGTGGCCCTCGCCAGCGGCGCCGCGATCGGCGCGCTCCACGGCTTCTTCTTCGCGAAGATCGGTGCTCCGGCATTCGCCGTGACGCTCGCCGGTCTGCTGTTCTGGCTGGGCTTCATGCTCCAGCTCCTCGGCGACCAGGGCACCGTCAACCTGGACAGCGAGGGTGCGGTCGGCCAGCTGACCACGTACTTCTTCTCCGACATCGCGGCCGGATACGGCCTGGCGACCGCCGCGGTCGTGGTGTTCTTCGTGACGTCCTTCGTGGGCAACCGTCGCCGCGAGGCCGTCGGCGTCCCGTCCCGGCCGCTGTCCGACGTCGTGCTGCGCACGGTGCTGCTGGCCGTCATCGCCTTCGGGGCGGCGTTCATGTTCAACCAGTACAAGGGCCTGCCGCTGGCGTTCGTCCTGTTCCTGGCCATCCTGGTGATCACGGACTTCGTGCTCCGCCGCACCGCCTACGGTCGCAAGATCTTCGCGCTCGGCGGCAGCGTCGAAGCCGCCCGACGGGCCGGCATCAACGTCGCGGCGGTCCGGATCTCGGTCTTCGCCCTCTCCGGGTTCTTCGCGGCGGTCGGCGGCCTGTTCTGGGCCTCCAAGATCGCGGCGGCCAACCAGAGCGCTGGTACGGGCGACCTGCTGATGAACGTCATCGCCGCGGCCGTCATCGGCGGCACCAGCCTCTTCGGTGGACGCGGCCGGACCTGGAACGCGCTCCTCGGCGCCCTGGTGATCGTCGCGATCCAGTACGGCCTCGCGCTCGAGGGCATCAGGACCCCCGTGGTCTACATGATCACCGGCGGCGTGCTGCTCGCCACCGTCGTGATCGACTCGGTCACCCGCAAGACGCAGAAGACCGCGGGCCGCGCGTAACGCCGCTCACACAGTGCCCGGCACCGGAACTGGTGCCGGGCACTTCCGCGTGTTCACCCACGGGCGCGGGTAGCGATAGCCCGTCCGTGGCCCGGCTCACCGATGGAAGGACGCGCAACACACCGCCCGATGACTGCCGCCGAGGGCGGAACACTAGACTCGGCGGATCGGCATGCTCGACCAGCTCACACGCAAGGAGGCACGGGTGGCATTGCTTACCCGTATCAAGGGACCTCGGGATCTGGACCGGCTCAGCCCGGAGCAGCTCGACCAGCTGGCCGCAGAGATCCGGACGTTTCTCGTCGACGCCGTGTCCAAGACCGGCGGTCACCTCGGCCCCAACCTCGGTGTGGTCGAACTGACCATCGCCCTGCACAGGGTCTTCGAGTCCCCGAAGGACAAGGTCCTGTGGGACACGGGCCACCAGAGCTATGTGCACAAGCTGCTGACCGGCCGCCAGGACTTCTCGAAGCTCAAGATGAAGGGCGGCCTCTCCGGCTACCCGGCACGCTCCGAGTCCGAGCACGACGTCATCGAGAACTCGCACGCGTCGACGGTGCTCGGCTGGGCCGACGGTCTCGCCAAGGCCAACGAGGTCCTGAAGAAGGACGACCACGTCGTCGCCGTCATCGGCGACGGCGCCCTCACGGGAGGCATGGCCTGGGAGGCGCTGAACAACATCGCGGACGCGAAGGACCGTCCGCTCGTCATCGTCGTCAACGACAACGAGCGGTCCTACGCCCCGACCATCGGCGGCCTGGCCAACCACCTGGCGACGCTGCGCACCACCGACGGCTACGAGCGCTTCCTCGCCCGCGGCAAGGAGATCCTCGAGCGCACCCCCGTCCTGGGCAGGCCGCTCTACGAGACCCTGCACGGCGCCAAGAAGGGCCTCAAGGACTTCATCGCCCCGCAGGGCATGTTCGAGGACCTGGGCCTGAAGTACGTCGGCCCGATCGACGGCCATGACATCGCCGCCCTGGAGTCCGCGCTCACGCGGGCCAAGCGGTTCGGCGGCCCGGTCATCGTGCACTGCCTCACCGAGAAGGGTCGCGGCTACCAGCCGGCCCTCCAGGACGAGGCGGACCGCTTCCACGCCGTCGGCAAGATCCACCCCGACACCGGCCTGCCGATCGCCAGCTCCGGGCTGGACTGGACGTCCGTCTTCGGCGAGGAGATGGTCGCGCTCGGCAAGGAGCGCGAGGACATCGTCGCGATCACCGCCGCGATGCTCCAGCCCGTCGGCCTGGACAAGTTCGCCAAGGCGTTCCCCGAACGGGTGTATGACGTCGGTATCGCCGAGCAGCACGGCGCGGTCTCCGCGGCGGGTCTCGCCACCGGTGGTCTGCACCCGGTCTTCGCGGTCTACGCGACCTTCCTGAACCGCGCCTTCGACCAGGTGCTGATGGATGTGGCGCTGCACAAGTGCGGGGTGACCTTCGTGCTGGACCGCGCGGGCGTCACCGGCACGGACGGCGCCTCGCACAACGGCATGTGGGACATGTCGATCCTCCAGGTCGTCCCTGGACTGCGGATCGCCGCCCCACGCGACGCCGACCAGGTGCGCGCCCAGCTGCGTGAGGCCGTCGAGGTCGAGGACGCGCCCACGGTGGTGCGCTTCTCCAAGGGCGCGGTCGGTCCCGCGGTCCAGGCCGTGGGGCGGGTCGGTGGCATGGACGTGCTGCGCGAGCCGCGCGCCGAGCGCCCCGACGTACTGCTGGTCTCGGTCGGCGCGCTCGCCCCGATGTCGCTTGAGGTCGCGGATCTACTCGACAAGCAGGGCATCTCCACGACCGTCGTCGACCCGCGCTGGGTCAAGCCGGTCGACGAGGCACTCGCCCCGCTCGCCGAGAAGCACCGGGTCGTGGTAACCGTCGAGGACAACATCCGGGTGGGCGGTGTCGGCGCGGCCGTCTCCCAGGCGCTGCGTGACGCGGGCGTCGACCTGCCGCTGCGGGACTTCGGTATTCCGCCGCGCTTCCTCGACCACGCCTCCCGCAAGGAAGTGCTGGCCGAGATCGGCCTGACTGCCCCGGACATCGCCCGCCAGGTCACCGGCCTGGTCGCCAGGCTCGACGGGCGCCTCGACGAGGACCCGGTCGAGACACGCGAGCCTGCCCGCGACTGACGCCGGAGGATTGGGCCGGTCGGACCACCCGAAAGGGGTTCGACCGGCCCTTTCGTGTGAAACGGGGCATCAGCGCGGGCGAGGGTCCGTACCCCTCTCGATCATGGGCATACAGCCATGGGTACGGAGGTACGCCGGTGAGTACGGATCAGAAGTCGCCAGATCCCGGATTGTTTCGGACGAAATCGGTCGAGCAGTCGATCCGGGACACCGAGGAGCCTGAGCACGCGCTCAAGAAATCCCTCTCCGCCTGGGACCTGACCGTCTTCGGTGTCGGCGTCATCATCGGCACGGGCATCTTCGTGCTCACGGGCAAGGTGGCCAAGGAGAACGCAGGCCCGGCCACCGCGCTCGCCTTCGTCGTCGCCGGTGTCGTCTGCGCGCTGGCCGCCCTCTGCTACGCGGAGTTCGCCTCCACCGTCCCGGTGGCCGGTTCGGCGTACACGTTCGCGTACGCCTCGCTCGGCGAGCTCGTGGCCTGGATCATCGGCTGGGACCTGGTGCTGGAGTTCGCCCTGGGTACGGCGGTGGTGGCGGTCGGCTGGTCCGGCTATGTGCGCTCGCTGATCGACAACGCCGGTTGGCATCTACCAGCGGCACTGGAAGGGCCCGACGTGGCGGGCGGCACCTTCGACATTCTCGCCTTCCTGCTGGTGCTCGTGCTCACCGCGATTCTCGTCGTCGGCATGAAGCTGTCCGCCCGGATCACCGCGATCGTGGTGGCCATCAAGGTGACCGTGGTCATGATCGTGATCATCGCGGGCCTGTTCTTCATCGTGGGCGACAACTACAAGCCCTTCATCCCGCCGTCGCAGGTCCCGCCCGGAGGGATCTCGGGCTGGGACGCGCCGCTGGTCCAGCTGTTGTTCGGCTATGAACCGACCAACTTCGGTGTCATGGGCATCTTCACCGCCGCGTCCGTCGTCTTCTTCGCCTTCATCGGCTTCGACGTGGTGGCCACCGCGGCCGAGGAGACCAAGAACCCGCAGCGCGACATGCCGCGGGGCATCATCGGCTCGCTGCTCGTCTGCACCGTGCTGTACGTCGCCGTCTCCATCGTGGTCACCGGCATGCAGCACTACAGCCAGCTGTCGGTGAGCGCGCCACTGGCCGATGCCTTCAAGTCCGTAGGGCACCCGTTCTACGCCGGGATCATCAGTTTCGGTGCCGCCGTCGGTCTCACCACCGTGTGTCTGATCCTGCTGCTGGGCCAGACCCGGGTGTTCTTCGCCATGAGCCGTGACGGGCTGCTGCCGCGCTTCTTCTCGGTCACCCACCCGCGGTTCCGCACCCCGTACCGTCCGACCATCCTGCTCGGCGTGATCATCGCCATCGTCGCCGGCTTCACCAGCATCAACGAGCTCGCGACCCTGGTGAACATCGGGACCCTCTTCGCCTTCGTGCTCGTGGCCATCGGCGTGATCGTCCTGCGCCGCACCCGCCCCGACCTGCCTCGTTCGTTCCGTACTCCCTGGGTGCCGATGCTGCCGATCGTCTCGGTCGCGGCCACCGTGTGGCTGATGCTCAACCTTCCGGGTGAGACCTGGTTCCGGTTCGCCGTCTGGATGGTGATCGGGGTGGCCGTGTACTTCCTCTACGGGCGCCGCCACAGCCGCCTCGGCAAGGAGGGCAGGAACGCCAGGTACTAGGTGTACTGGTCACGAGGGTGCAGACACTCGTGACCAGCACACCTGGACCGATCACCGGTCCGGTGAGGGTCCGGTCACCGGACCCTCACCGGAC